>CAJXSW010000001.1 GCA_913060645.1 uncultured Dokdonia sp.
GATCTACACTATCCTCTTCGTCGGCAGCGTCAGATGTGTATAAGAGACAGCAACTATCTTTTGAGGAAACTGCAGCTGTCCATTCGGTGGAATATGATTCTTTGAAAGCTGGCATGAATGCTCGAGCACTGTCTCAATTGTTTCAAATTAAGGCTAGTGTGGATGATAATGAGAGTTCCGCTTTCGCGAAAGCGGAACAAAACACCATCGCTACCACAAGCCTATATGACCATTTACCTAAAACAAGTGGCGTGTACTACTTTAGGAACGCAGCCGACGAAGTGATTTACGTAGGAAAAGCAGTCGACTTAAAAAAGCGAGTGATTTCGCATTTTAAGAGCAGATTAGTTTTTGAAAAAACCCTGTGCAAAGAAACCGTCGCTGTAGAATATGTTGAAACCGGAAACGAGTTAATCGCTTTACTCAAAGAGTCGGCAGAGATTAAAGAACTTGTACCTATCTATAATTCGCAACAGATAGAAACCAACAACCCATGGATTGTGGAATCTAAAATAGATGCCAAAGGAATCTTGAGAATTGTACCCACAGAAAAGAGCTACACAGACTCCTGTCATACCGTTTCTTTTAATAGGGATTCTGTAATCCAGCAACTCAAACTATTACAAATAATGCACGCGCTATGTCCAAGATTTATGGGTGTAGAACGTACTGCTAGTTCTTGCTCTAGCAAAGCTTGTAAGGGCGTTTGTAGGGGAGAAGAACCCAAGGAAATATACAATGCAAGAGTGTATAAAGCACTGGAAACTCTCACAAGTAAAGAAGAAACCTACTACCTAGACCTTATAGGGAGAACTAGTAACGAGCGATCATTTGTGCTCGTGGTAGACGGGATTTATATGGGGTATGGATATATTACAAATCAAGAGACGGTAAATACCATAGAAGATCTTGAGGCGTATCTTATTCCTCAAGAACATACGTATTATACCAGCCGAAGTATCCTCACACACCTCAAAAAACGCGGAGTTATTAAAAATTTCTTAAGATAGCACGCTTCAATTTTCAACTTTTACTGACTTTTTAATGTCTTTATGTTCATTAAAAAGCACTTTTCCTTATTTAATACATCCTCTTGTGTGTAGGAGGTAAGAGCTGTTTTGGTTGATTTTTTGTCTGAAAATTATATCATTTTAGGTTGTCATAATAATATCTGTTAGGGCATTTTTCATTTTAAGAACGCTCTAACACATGGAGTTAAATAAGATTAAATGTCATTATAAAACAAAGAGTCACTCGTAATTTTATAAAAAAAAAGAGATGGAAAAGGATAAATTAACGAAGACAGAGATAAAGGATACAAACGAACGTCCTAACGGATTAGGATATGGTGGAAGAGATAAACCATCATCTAAAGATCTTAATAAGAACGAGGAAGAGTAGCATTTTTAAAATTGCTACGATGTACCGATAACGTACACATTATAATTAATCATGTGTTTCTATTAAGAGACACTTTTAAAACTAACAATTATGAAACAGACAACAGCAGAAGCAGCAAGAGAACAATCTCACATAGATATCGTAAACAACTTACAAGGAATTCTAGAAAAGAATTACGATGCAGAGGAAGGATATAAAGAAGCAATGCTCAAGGCAGATAATAGTTACTTAAAAGACTACCTTAAAAACAAGGCAGCAACAAGAGCAACATTTGCCACAGAGATAAGTGACATTATTTTAAAGCTCAATGAAACTCCAAAGGAATCTGGAAGCACAAAAGGAAGTATCCATAGAACATGGATGAGTATTAAAGATGCTTTTAGTTCAAACTCAGACGAGGGAATCCTTGAAGAATGCATTCGTGGAGATAAAGCGAGTATAGAGGAGTACAACGAAGTGATGGAAAACCAAGCGTTTCCAGTTGAAATTACAAGCGTACTCACAAATCAATTACTACAGGTAAAAAAATCTGTAAATGATATAAAGAAGATAGAAGATTTATTCTAGACCCTATCAAGTAAGAAAAAAGCCACCTTCGGGTGGCTTTTTTTTTGCTACCTTATGAAGCAATATAATATTTGGCAAACTTTTTAAATGGATTGGCAGCTCCCCAAAGAGGTTCAAAACCGTTTGTTATATCAGTGAGCATCATTATAATTTAACTCATTCAGAAGTAAATATACTTCTAAAAAGATCTCAAATTTATAATATTGGACACGGTGTAAATGGTGTTCTTATAAGTGCATCAAATCGATTTTTTCAAATACTAGAAGGAGAGGAAAAGGAAATCAATGAGCTGTTTGAAAGAATTCAAGCAGATGACCGCCATACAAATATTTTAAAGCTGTTTAGTACTACGATTGATCGTCCATTTTTCTCATCGTACAATAGTTCCTTTAGAGTAGGTCTAGGAAGTGATGAGATTAACGAGATAAATAAATACCTTTCGATTACCACAAACCATCCCTTTGAAGCAAATGTTGTAGGTATCCTCAATTCCATGGCACTCTCTGCAAGGCTAGCATGAAAGTATGAGTTATTGGGATTATATTTTTAACCAGATATTTCTTTAATCTAACGTTAATTACTGCGGCTAGCCTTAACACTTCTTACACTTCCCGTTAAAATATTCTTTAGGTTTTTATAATGTGTATTGAGACACGGCTTTATGTTTTTAAATTTATATAAAACCAATTATTATGAAAGCACAAGCATATTTATCATTTGACGGAAATTGCCAAGAGGCATTAAATTTTTATAAAGGAATTCTAGGTGGAGAGGTTGTAAACCGCGAGACTTGGGAAGGGAAGGAAACAGATATTCCAGAGCATTACCGCAACAAGCTGCAACATGCAGAACTTAAAGGAAAAGGATTTCACTTTATGGCGTATGATGCAGCACCAGATACACCACTTACTTCAGGTAATAAGGTGTGTATGAGTCTAGATTATAGCGATACCGCAGAGGCTCAATCTGCATTTGAAGCGTTAAGCGCGCAAGGAAAAATTAATTCACCATTCCAAGAGACTAGTTGGAACGCACATTACGGACGTTGCACAGATCAATTTGGAGTAGAGTGGATGGTAAATGCCAAATAAATCTACAGAAAACACAAAGTAAAGCCCTCACAAGAGGGCTTTTTTAATCTTTAAAATAAAAATACATGGAAAACTGGATGACCGCATCAATGCCCATTTTAGGTAAAGTATTAATATCAATAATAGCCATATTTACAGTGATGATTATTATCACGAGGATTTCTGGTTTACGCACATTTGCAAAGATGTCAAGCTTTGACTTTGCATCAACCATTGCGGTAGGTTCTGTACTTGCATCCATTATTCTCAACCCAGACCAATCACTTCTTAAAGGAGGAATCGCGCTAGCGGGTATTATTGCTTTTCAAACTTTATTTGCCTTGCTAGTAAGGAAAAGTGATTTTTTTAAAAATCTTGCTACTAATGATCCATTATTGTTAATGAAGGACGGGAAGATTCTTTATAAAAACTTAGAAAAATCAAACGTAGGTGAGGGAGATTTGATTGCAAAACTAAGGGAAGCAAACGTGCTCGACTACAGTGAGGTAAGAGCTGTTGTACTAGAAAGTACGGGAGACATGTCTGTACTTCATGACGACGGAGACAACAAACTTAATGATCAACTTTTAGAAGGCGTGCGCATTCATTAATTGACTTGTTTTCGTTTTTATATTTCAGATAGATATAAAAATAGGAGCTGATATAAGTCATAGTTTATTTTCATAGTTGTAGGTAGGTTTGAGAAAGACCACCACTATTATGAAAAATATCCTTTTACTTACAGACTTCACGTTAAAATCTGATAATGCTCATGCATACGCTTTTGACTTTTTTAAAGGGCAAGAGTGCGAGTTTCACTTACTCAGTATTCAAAAAACTTGGGAGTATACCACAGATGATTTAATGACCTCTAGTCCTAGAGGAAATATAGACAACGCATTACTTGGTGATAATAGAACCAAGGTGGATGGAATGATTGGTCATTATAAAGAAACTTATAACAATAGTTCATTCACTTTTCAAGGTCATGTGGATTATGATGTATTTACAGATGCCATAAGCCAGGCTGTTACTGCATATAATATTGATTTAGTAGTATGTGGTACAGATGGTAAAACCGGGATTGTTGAAAATATATTCAGCTCACATGCTCTTAGAATTATAAGAAAAGTAGAGTGTCCTGTACTCGTAATTCCAGAAAAGTATAGATTTATAACTCCTAAGAGAATACAGTATTTACTTGATTATGATGATACTTTTGAGATGTGTGGTAAGGAACCATTAATTGACATAACTCATAAATATGCATCTAGTATAGATGTTCTGAGACTCACCTTTGGCTTTCATATGGAAGATCATGAATTTGAATATGAGCATACAGAAATCCAGAAGTTATTTCCAAGCACAACTATAAGCTACGCTAGGCACATAGATGAAAATCCCGTAGCGGTAATAAGAGAATCTCTATTGAAGAGATCTTGCCAACTTCAAGTACTATCCGCCAAAAATCAAACTTTTTTAGAACGTATATTTTCATATTCGCATCTATCACAGATTGTTAACACTGTAACTACACCCTTGTTGATATTAAGAGATTGTAACTCTTAACCTTAGGTTGTATGCTCACTAGATACCTTCCCGTATTTTTATTACTAGCCTTACTGGCCGAAATTTTAGGAACCGTAGGTGGATTTGGGTCATCAGTATTTTTTGTGCCCATAGCAAATTTCTACTTTGATTTTCAATCGGTACTTGGTATCACGGCACTATTTCACTTGTCTAGCAACGTTACTAAGATCGCTTTTTTTAGAAAGGGCTTAGATAAGCGTCTCTTGCTTTATCTAGGTATTCCTGCCGTAATTTTTGTGACGATAGGAGCATTTGCAAGCAAATATGTAGACCCTACATTTCTAGGACTTATACTGGGCATATTTCTCATTCTCTTGAGTCTTACTTTTTTGATATTTAAAAAACTAACCATAAAAGATTCTCCTAAAAATGCAATCACGGGAGGCATACTTTCTGGTTTGAGTGCAGGGTTGCTAGGTACAGGAGGAGCGATACGAGGTATTACTATGGCGGCCTTCAAGATGGATAAGGCAACTTTTATTGCAACCTCTGCGGTGATTGATTTTGGCGTAGACTTTAGTAGGACTGTCATTTATTTTTATAACGGATACATACATACGCATGATCTTTACCTAGCTCCCTTATTACTCGTAGTAGCAGTCATTGGTACGTGGATAGGTAAGAAAATTTTAAACCATTTTTCGCAAGAGCAATTTAGAACTTTTGTACTTGTATTGATTTTACTCGTTGGTATCGCCAGTATTGCGTCAGATTATATTTGAACGAGTTCAGCTATCTAGAGTTATGAGCTCTCTGTTGTAAATGCTATGATTGATGTAAAATATTGTTACGCTTTCGCGAAAGCGTTATTATCACCATACAAAGTCTTGAAAACCTATTTAAAAAGATCAGAATTTTCAAGTTGCTTACAAGCCTCTTCATAACCAATCTCAAATATCGCAGGAATACTTCGCATACTGAAAGTACCAAATTTGGCTAGCTTCTCTGGGCATATTAATAAATCACAGTCTTTGAACTTGTTGAGTCCTTTTTGATGTAAGTTGATTTCATAAGCTCTATTGAGTACTTGATATGAGTATTTTAAATCTCCTATTTTAATAGCACTCAGCGGATTTACATAACTACCGATAATAAGGTCACACTTGGGTACAAGTGGTTCTATAGGAAAGTCATCTATCACACCGCCGTCAAAATAATGAACACCGTCAATCTCTATGGGAGTAAAAATCCCAGGAAAAGAAGCAGATGCGATAACTGGATTAATTAAAGGACCAGCGTCAAAAGTGCGCAGTTGGCCAGTAATCACCGTAGTCGCTGTAATGGATAATGGAAGTTGTAGGGACTCAAAACTATCTTCTGAGAAATATGCCGATAGATCTTTGTGAAATAACAAGGAATCTAAGAAGCCAGGTTTCCTTCGAGCAAATCTTTTTATGGAGAAAACAGGCGTTGTTTTAAAAAAATCATAAATCGCTTCCCAGTCGTGACCAGCAGCATATAGCGCACCTACAATAGCGCCAGCACTAGTGCCAGAAATATGCGTAGGTTTAATATTATGTTCTGATAATGCTTTGAGTACGCCCAAATGAGCAACACCTTTAATTCCGCCTCCAGAAAAAGAAAGACCTATATTCATGATTGATTTATTATAATGCTAAGATAGCAAACCGTGTAAAGGAATATCTTAAGATTTACTTACAACTTCACACCATAACTCAAATCTCCAGCATCACCTAGACCCGGAATAATATATCCTTTTGAACTAAGCTTATGATCAATACCCGAAATCCACAAATGCGTGCTCTCTGGAAATTCCTTTTGCACATAATCAACTCCTTCTTGAGAACCAATTACTGAGATAATGTGTATTTGTGCTGGTGTGCCATGAGGTTTTAATGCATCAAGCACATTTTTAAGCGTTTTACCCGTTGCAAGCATAGGATCTGTAAGAATTAACGTTTTTCCTTCAAGTGAAGGAGCTGCAAGATATTTTACAATAACCTCAAATTCATCATCATCATTAGGATGATTTCTATAGGCAGATATAAATGCATTTTCTGCACCGTCAAAATAGTTGAGCAACCCTTGATGTAGCGGTAATCCCGCACGTAATATAGAGCACAATACTATGTCTTGTTGTGGTAAGCTCATTTCCTTTTCACCTAAAGGAGTTTGTACCTTTTTAATTTCAAACTCTAATGATTTACTCATTTCATAAGCTAGAATTTCTCCTACACGTTCAATATTTTTTCTAAAACGCATTGCGTCTTTCTGAATATCATGGTCTCTCAATTCATAAATAAACTGGTTAAGGATAGAATGATCTTTAGAGTAATCGTGTATGTGCATATCAACAATTTTTAATGAGATATAAATATATAGAAAGGCAGACTTATAAGATCTTTTTTAACACGGAGTACATAAAGGATTGTAGTCGATACATTTCTGTTCTACCTGTTTTTTTTCCTATTCTACCCGCAATATAAAGACCAATCCAAACAAGAAAAAGCAGTATCATCCCTAATAATGGAAATATATAAGACAATGTCAAAGCGATATTAGTGTACAGCCACACTGCACTTGCCATAAATAAAATAAAAACTATAAAATGAAAAAACATAAATAGTGTCCATACCGTTGGGCTAGGTCCATAAAGTCCCTTTATTACAGTAGGTTGTGTATCTATTTTATAGACTTCAAGATGTAGTTGTGGAGACCAGAAATGTTGCTCATTCTTAGGTATGCTTATAAAGATATGATCATCTGCTCGATGTACTATAAAGTCTTTTGAGACTGCCCCTACATCTTCATAAGCACGTAGAATCGTTTCTGGAAGCGCAGTATACTCAAGCGTAAAACGCGGTCTTAATACAATATTATTAGGAAGTTCCATAAGTTAGATGTTTCTAGTAATTAATATCATACTAGTAGGGCGATGTATATTATAAATATAGTTCTGTTCTATGGTATGTAATATGACCGTTGTCATAGTATTCCCTATACGTAGCCAATAGCTTTGAGTAGTTATACCTCTTAATAATTACGACATATGAAACATCTTTTCCAACTTCTTTTGTTAGGTCTTACCATGTCCAGTTATGCTCAAGTATGGAGTGTAGAGTTACGACCTACTTTACATATTCCTACTCGGGAAGTAGCAAATCAAAAGTTGCGCATAGGTAATGGACTAGAGTTGACAGGAGTTTTATCTATAGGTAAGCGCACAGATCTATATGGCGGTCTTATCTGGAATCGCTTTGATACGGATGAAGGTTTTGAAGAGTCTGATATAGAATTTATACAAAAAGGTTTTCTCTTTGGGGGGATGGTGTCATTCTCTATACTTGAATCCCAGAAAAATCCTTTTTATGTACGAGCTGGCTTAACCCTAATGACCGTAGACACAGAGCGTACTGAAGGAAATTTTATTATTAAAACAGATCCCGCAATTGGTACTCATCTAGGGCTGGGGATGAAAATTATAAGCTTAGGAAACTGGCATGTGCTTCCAGAGGTGCGCTACGGAAATTCTTCACACAGATATCAAGAAGCAGGTGAATATCGCCATATCTCCTTTGGTAATATTTCTATTACAGCAGCATTGAGAAGGAGTTTTTAATAGGATTAATGATGATAAAAAGTAAGTATACAGCAGCTGATAATTATCATAGTCCCTACACTTTGATCTTTCTAGATTTACAGTAAATATGTACAACTATGACAACTATTTTTCAATATGTAAAGATTAAAGAAAGCGATGCGTTAAGTGCTGCTACAGAGGCTCAACTTGAAAAGCTCCATAAAAAATATCCAGAACTTATAAGAGCGCAAGTCTTTTTTAAAATGGAGAATACTCCAGCTCCAGAGCAACAAACCTGCGAGATAGAATTAAGCGCTCCTGGTCCTAGACTATTTGCCACTACAACTGCTGTACACTTTGAAACAGCAATGAAGGAAACCATCTCAGACCTCGATAAACAACTGAGTAAACGTAAAGGAATATTAAATACACACTAAACCAATTGTTATGAAAAAGATATTAGTACCTGTAGACTTTTCGAAACATTCAGAATATGCACTTGAGACTGCTTCCGCTTTCGCGAAAGCGCACAACGCAGAGATTATATTACTCCACATGTTAGGCTTATCAGATAGTCTTCTTCCTAAGGATGAAAGCGAAGGAGTAAACCAAGCTGTCTTCCATATGAAACTTGCCGAAAAGCAATTTAAAGAGTTTAGAGATAAACCTTATATGAAAGGCATCACAGTCACTGAAGAAGTTCAAAATCATACAGTTTTTCATGATATCAACGAGCTTGCATCCCAGCACAATGTAGACTTGATAGTCATGGGATCACATGGTGTTAAAGGACTCAGAGAAGAGTTTGTAGGGTCAAATACTGAGAAAGTGGTGCGTAGCTCCACGATACCCGTGCTAGTAGTTAAAGAAAAAATGACCTCTTTTATACCTAAGAATGTTGTTTTTGCCTGTGACTTTAAATTAGAAAATATCAAAGCTTACCGAGAAGCTATTCCACTTTTTGAAGAAATGGAGGCTCGTATCCATCTTGTATATGTGAATCTCCCTACAGATCGCTTTAAAAGCTCAAAGGAGATAGAAGAAACCATGGCAGCCTTTATGCGTGCAGCAGAGTTTGGGACAGAATTACATCAGGAAGATCTTGTGATTGTAAACGGTTATACCATAGAAAGCGGACTTTATGAATATGCAGAAAAGGTAGGTGCAGATGCACTTGCAATGCCTACTCATGGTCGTAAAGGGCTAGCACATTTCTTTGCAGGTAGCGTGGCAGAGAATATAGCAAATCACTCAACACTACCTGTGTTTACTTTTAAAATGTAATACACAACTTCTAATAAAAAAGGGGTGAGTTTCTCAAGAAACTCACCCTTTTTTATGCTTGGCTTTAAAATGAATTATCTTGAAGCTAGCAACAAAGGTTGTTGATAGTGCTCTATAAGATGCATAATCTCTATGAGCGGTATTACAACGCTATACTGGCCAGTATATGATGGGCAAATGATACAGTCATCAAAATAAAACTCAATAGCGTTATCGTTAATTACAAAGTTATTTTTATAGGCTTTAAAGTCGGTATCAGATATTTCCCAGCAGTCATAAAACATTTCGCCAGAGTGAATTTGCTCGTAAATGGTTTGATTAATTAAATCAAATACTTTCTTCTCTGCTCCAGCGATAAAAAAGTCATCAAAATAGATGAACTCCTCCTTATCTACATTGTAATTAAGACAGTCAAACATGTAAGTAGAGTGCAACATTCCTGAGTAATAATTTTCTTTATAGAGCAGTATACTTACAAGATTTCTCTCATTTGCGTGAAGTTTAAAATCTATAATACGTTTATCTCTAAAACGCTTAATACTCAAAGTGTCGCATAGTAGTTCTTTATCCTCAAGAATCTCATTTACAGTGCGCTCTACATTTAAGTAACTCTCTGCCATATATTCATTAAACGCCTTGTATTTAGGGTTTACAGTCTCGTTAAGATAAGGATAGGTGTAATCTAGAAGATAATCTTCTGCCTCTTTATATAGATTTTTTGACTCTACAACGGCTTTTAAAATTGTGCGATCATCTGGTATTTTGATCAACGCTTCTTTTTTTGAAAGCTGACTTTTTGCTTGAATTTCCATGATGTCCTTATCTGTGAGGTACAGAGAATCTGCAGAGTCTGGATCGAGTAATCCGGCTTCTTTCTGAGGTTCGGTATTTAATGGTGTTTTCTTCAGTTTATCTGTAGGTTCTTTGCAGCTAGCTAGTAATAATATTGCGATTAGGGTTAGATAGGTTTTCATAATGATGTTTTTAAGTGTCGTAAATGTAATTTTGAGATTGATGGATTACTATGATATCCGTCAGCTTAGACGAGCTAAAACAAGAAGAAGTACATGTTTTTTTAATTCGCTTTCGCGAAAGCGTACCCTAAAAATCCACACTACTTTGTGGTAGTTGTAGTCATATTAATAGTAGTAGGCGGCATTTTGATAACCTCAAGAGTGGTAGAGGCGATAACCACTTGGTCATTGGTTTTAAGAATCGCTTCTTGAATGCGAGACTGGAGAAGATCCTTTGTGATTCTACGTTTTTTGTAGTCTACTATATATCTCAAATTAAATTGCACCCAGTTATCTGTGAGCGTGATGGCAAGGGTAGGACCAACAAGGGCATCTTCTATGTAGTATTTTGCAACAACTTGCTGCCAATGATCGAGCGCAAAATTTACATAGTCTGCAAGTACCTCTTGTGCAACATTTGTGATAATCTCTTTTGTAAGTTCCATATCTGAACTATGATGAATGGGAAGATTAAATTCATCCCAGATAAAAGGAAAATCTTGGGAGTAATTATAAATAGGTCCTTTAAAAACAAAGGCATTACTCAGTTTTACAATTCGGCCGCTATAATTATCTGAGCTTACCCATTCTCCTATTTCCATCATGGTGGTGTAAATGCTATCTATATCGATCACATCTCCTTTAATTCCATTAATCTCTATACGGTCTCCAGGCGCATATACTTTTACTATAAAAATGTATAAAGAGCCAGCAATACTGAGGATAAGTTCTTGTAAAGTAAATGCTATTCCCGCAGAAAATAACCCAATGGCGAGCGTAAAGTCTTCTATGTTTCCAGTAAAATAGGAAATTGATAATAAGGCGATAAAAACGTAACCCACAATCTCAATCGCTTTTTGAGATTTGTAACGAGTGTTTGTATTGGGTAATCTTTTCTTAAGAAACTTACGTACTAGTTGTACGATTATAACAATAAAAAGCACCCATAAAACATAGCGTATTACATCAATACCTGCGGGATGCTCCGTAAACCAGTTTCTTATGTATTCTTGTTGATCCAAGATAATTAATTTTTTGCCTCCCCATATTTGAGAATAATCCCGATTTGCCCTGCGTGATATGCAGTATGTGATGTGATACGACCTAGGGCTTGCGCTTTTGTTTTTGCACCAAACTCTTTGGTCTCAATAACTGTCTCCCAGTCTGCATCTACTTGCTTCTCTATAATTGCCTTTAAAACAGATTTTGATCTGTTTAAGATGTCTTTAAGCGCATTGAGATCTACCCACTCACCAGTATCGTGCTTTGCTATTACTGTTTTTGCAATGATTTTTGTGTCTTTTGCTCCAAAAACATTTTTGGCAAATAATAATTCCACCTCTGCAATATGTCTTAGTAAGAAACCTAAACTGTTAGGCGATGGAGATAGTGTTTTTCGTAAATCTTGTTTTGTAATTAAATGGAGTTTATCCTCTAGTCGTGTATGAGCTTCTTCCCATAATGCTAGTAATAATGAAGTTCGTGTAGCCATTTTTGAAATCTTTTAAGTTGGTTTTCTAGTTCGCTCAGATGGTGTTGCATTTTTTCAAGACGTTCTAATAGATGAAAAATCGTTTCAATACCGGGTAGGTTAATGTCGAGCTCTTGATTAAAAACAAGAATGCGTTCAAGTTTTTGAACTTCTGTTTCTGGTATAAAGAGCGTATTCTCTTTAGTCACTACAGTAACAAGTCCAAAGTTGTTTAAATCTTCTATAAATGTTAGTGCAATCTCATGACTTGTACAGAAGTTTTCGGCGGGTATTAAGATGTGTTTTTCCATAATTAATCAAGTGCTGCAAGTCGTTCATAAAGCTCTTTTTGTGCTGGAGTAAGAGTAGTAGGTATGGTGATTTGATAAGTCACAAACAAGTTTCCGAAGGTGTCATCCTTTTTATAAACGGGAAATCCTTTTCCGCTAAGTTTTATTTTGGTGCCATTTTGAGTACCAGGTTTTACCTTGAGCTTTACGGTACTGTCTAAAGTTTTTATCTGAATATCTCCACCTAGTACAGCCGTGGTGAGCGGGATGTTATGTGTAATAAATAAATCTGCTTTTTCGCGATGAAAAGGAGTGTTATTTGTAATTGCAAAAGTGATATACAAATCCCCTTTAGGACCGTTATTAGGACTTTTACCACCATGATTTTTGATCTTAATGGTTTGTCCATGTTCTACACCGGCAGGTATAGTAATTCTTATGTTTTTGCCATTTACAGTGAGGGTACGCTTTGTGGTCTTAAACACATCCATTAAGTTGAGATGCAACTCTGCTTGCACATCTTGCCCACGGTAAGTAGCTCGCTGTTGCTGTCTTCCAGCACCTCCAAACATATTTTCAAAAAAGTCTGAAAAGTCTTCTTCACCACCTCCAGAATATCTTTGATATTGCTGTCGTGATTGCTGGCTATTACGTTGCTTACTAGCTTTTTCATAAGCCTCTGCATCTTTCCAGTTTTCACCGTATTGATCGTATTTTTTACGATTTTCAGGATGGCTTAAAACTTCATTTGCTTCGTTTATTTCCTTAAACTTATGTTCTGCCTCTTTATCATTAGGATTGAGGTCAGGATGGTATTTGCGTGCGAGTTTACGATATGCTTTTTTGATATCTGCTTCGCTTGCACTTTTGGTAATTCCAAGGATCTTATAGTAATCTATAAATTGCATCTTTAATAAAATATATTAATGTGAGAGCGCTATTTCTAATTTGCCTAGCATGACAAGTTCAGACTTATTGACGTCAGAAAATGCACGCGCAATTGTCCATGCTGTTTGTAGAATGATGTTCTTAACTTCTAGTGTAAAAAACTGTGGCCGTTCATTTCTATAGGTAATAAAAGCATCATACATATCTTGAGGATCTTCATTAAAAGCTTCTACACCTTCAAAAACAATCTCTATAAGATAGGCAGCATCAGAGCCAAATGCATCCTCCAGATCATCAAGATCTAGCCAGTAATCATGAATACACGATTGGAGTCTAGAAAACTCCTCATCTTTTACAATATTATCTGCTGCGGCAACAGCATAAAAGAGTTTTCCTAGCTGGTGATAAAATGTATTGTCTTTTTTATTAGTAAGAGCCATTGGGATTGTATTTACACCTGCAAATTGAGTCCTTGAAACGGTGTAGTCTATGATATTTATCATAGGCATATCTTGCTTTTATTCTCAAGTTTATAGGGTATTAAAAATTATACCCATGAGCACTAGACAACACATTACCAAGACAAGAAATTACCGTATTTATGTACAGCAATATTATGAGATCTTAGAACTCCATAAAGCAAAAGATGATAAGCGTGCTTTTTATGAAGTGTACATACGTATCATTCCTGAGCTTAAAAACTATATCAATACAAGGTTACAAGAGCTCGTTCATAATGGTCATTTTCCTCATAATTTTTATGAAGTCCATGATTTTATAGATGACCTATTTATTGCCGTGTATGAGAATTTTGAAGATTTAAAACAAGAAGAGGACTTTTACCTATTTCTTTTTGCTCAAATCGATGCGTTATTAGCACAGGCAGCGCAAGAGGAAATCAAGCACCATGAGTCTGTAGTACAACTAGATCTTTATGCAAAAACAGAACGAGATAAGCTTAGAGAGCGCTATACGGCACAGTTTGATGGTGATTTAATTATGAAAGAAGAGCTCACTGATGTGTCATATGATCTCAATAAACAGATTTTTGAGCCTATAATTCAAGATGGTGGTACACAAAAACTTGACGAGCGTATAGATCAAGAAAAGCTGGAAAAATTTACCACAAATAACATCCATGAGATACTCAAAATGATCCCGCTAGCGCATCGCAATATTGCTACATTGTTTATCCACTTTCACCTAGATGCACCAGAGATTGTAAGAATTACAAAACGCTCACGTCTCGAGGTAGAAAACTCGATAGATAGTATAAAACATATTTTACGTAGAGATTTTTTTAATGTGTAGTAAACTCAATAGAGAGAACTTTGTAATTAAAGAAATTACTCTCTTTATGTAATAGTATAAGTACGCTTTCGCGAAAGCGTAAAAAATTATAATTATGCTCTGTAAATAGTTATAGTAAAGTGCCTTTAAAATGAGGTGTGCAAGTTTCTTAATATGTCGCAAATCAGATTTTTTTTTGGTGAGTATTAATTTCTAGTTTCATTACTTCATACTCTATTATTCTTGTACTTTTAGGGGTATGGAATTTTTTGAAGAAAGTATTGAAGAAGCTTTTATGATTCTCTTTGAAGGAGCGTCAGAAGGGATTGTAGTTGTAAATGCAGACCAGATGATTGTAGCAACAAATCAATCTGCTCGCGACATTTTTGGCTATGAAAAGAAGGAGTTAGAAGGCAGGTCGCTAGAAACCTTAATCCCTATGCGTTTTCATAAGAAGCACGTGGGGCACTTTGATAAGTTTATGCATCATAGTGATAAACGTGAGATGGGCAAGGGGCGTGATCTTTATGGGCTATGCAAAGACGGAAGTCAAGTACCTGTAGAAGCCGGACTTAATCCTTTTGTTCTGCACAAAAAGAAGTACGTCATGGCACTCGTGACAAATATTACTGTGCGTAAAAATGCCGAAAAAGAGCTCAAGCAATGGGCAAACATCTTTAACGAGTCTTTAAATGAGATTTTCATATTTGACGCTGTAAGCCTGCGCTTTATTGATGCAAATATAGGCGCAAGAGAAAATATAGGGTATACGCTCGAAGAGCTGTCATTAATGACACCCGTAGATATTAAGCCAGACTTTACAGAAAAACAATTCCGAGATTACATAGCGCCCTTGATTAATGGTACAGAGCGCAAAATGATTTTTAATACCACCCATGAGCGTAAAGATGGAACTACATATCCAGTAGAGGTACACCTGCAACCATCTAATTCTGAAAATACGAGTACACTTGTTGCCATTATTCTTGATATTACAGAGCGTGTAAATTATACAGATAGACTTGAGAAGACTGTAGAGGAGCGCACACATCAGCTAGAAGAAGCCTTGCAAACAGAAATAGAACTCAACGAGCTTAAAACAAAGTTTTTGTCTCTTGTTTCTCATGAGTTTAAAACACCATTGAGTGGTATTTTAACTTCGGCGACACTCGCAGGAAAGTATACAACAGAAGAGCAACAAGATAAAAGAGTAAAGCACCTTACCACGATACAGAATAAGGTTAAGTATCTCAATACTATTATAGATGATTTTCTATCTATCGAGAGGCTAGAAACTGGAAAGACTAATTATGCATACACGACGTTCCCACTTAGCAAAGTGCTTAACGAGGTAATTTATGATGCAAACATGCACCTTAAAGATGGCCAGTATATTAAGTATCCTACAGATGCAGATGAGTTTATTATTAATTTTGATGAGAAAATTATGGAGCTCGTGTTGAGCAATTTAATATATAACGCCATTAAATATTCATCTGAAGGCACGATAGTAGATCTCCAACTCAAAAATAATGAGCAAGGACTCGAGATTAAGATTATTGATCAAGGAATAGGGATACCAGAACACGAGCAAAAATTTATTTTTAATCGATATTTTAGAGCAGAAAATGCATTGTTAAATGCAGGAACAGGGATAGGACTTAACATTGTCAAGACGCATTTAGAAAACCTTGGAGCTTCTATTAGTTTTGAAAGTAAACATAATGAAGGTTCTACATTTACAGTTACAATACCAATCACATAGATTATGAAAAAAGTACTTTTAATAGAGGATGATATGGCGCTGCGTGAGAATACAGCAGAACTTCTAGAGCTTTCTAACTATGAGGTTACGACGGCTCCTAATGGTCGCATAGGTATTGACCTAGCTATAGCAAACCCACCACAAATAGTAGTTTGCGATATCATGATGCCAGAGGTAGATGGTTATGGAGTGCTAGAAGCACTATCTAGCAACCCTAGCACAAGTCATATTCCATTTATTTTTCTTTCGGCTAAGACAGAGCACAAGGAAATTAGAAAAGGAATGGATATGGGAGCAGATGATTATCTTACAAAACCTTTTGAAGAAGAAGAACTTATAAGTGCCATAGAAAGTAGAATTGCAAAGGCAACGATACTTAATAACATATTAAAAGAAGAACCAGTAGCAAAGGAGGAGGACTCACTGCGTAGTCTCAATGAGCTTAAAAATTTTTTTGATGACGAGGGTGGAGAGTTAAGCTTTAATAAAGGCGCATTAATCTATAAGGAAGGAGAACATTCTAACATGATTTACCTCATCCTCAAAGGTGTGGTAAAAACACATAAGATGGATGAAAGTGGAAAGGAACTTATCACCGGACTTTTAAAAGCGGATGATTTTCTTGGTTTTACCTCATTTATTGAAAACATAGCTTACCTCGAGTCTGCTACGGCTATAGAAGATACCGTTGTCGTGGGAGTGAGTAAAAACGAACTAAAAGAAGTGCTTGAGAAAAGTAAGAATGTATCCTTAGAGTTAATGGAACTTCTCACAGATAACCTTGCAGAGATTAAAGGACAATTATTACAAATGGCATACAGCTCTGTGCGCAAAAAGACAGCGCAAACCATTTTACAGTTTGCTGTAATTCTTAATAAAAAGCCAGAAGAAGGAATTAAAATTGCACGTAATGATCTAGCAAGTGTAGCAGGTATCGCTACAGAAAGTTTAATAAGAACACTATCTGGTTTTAAAAAAGAAGGTCTTATTGAAATAGAAGGACGCAACATCAGGTTGATTGATGTGGAAGGACTTGAGATGATAGACTAAATCGTGTAAACTGACTTTTGTCATATTTTATGGCTCAACAGTAAAATACATTTGTGCTATTATATATAGTACTCATGAAGCATATTCTTATACCTGTAGATTTTTCAAGCCAGTCATGGAACACAGCCTTATGTGCAATAAATTTATATAAAAGTCCGAGAGTTCGCTTTTATCTTTTCTTTTCTGAAGAGCTTGATTACAGCACAGATAGAGAGGCAACTATTTGCGAACCTCCCACACAGCAACTTACTTCTTGGATAAAGAAATTAGACAAAGTAATAGCTGGAGGACAAACTATTGAACCCCTCAGATGGAAAAGTGATTTTATAGGTGGTATGCGTAAAGCAGTTGCAGATAATCACATAGATCTCATTGTGATGAGTACTAGCTACCCAAATATATTTTGTGATGTACTCAAAGGAAGTCATGTGCGAGAAGTAATCACACGTTTAAAATGCCCTGTACTTATCGTGCCTAGAGAGTTTCACTGTAAAAGTCCAGAGCAGGTAGTTTTAATAACAGATTATAATTTTAACCATAGGGCAGAGCCCACTTCTGTGATTAATAATTTTATAAAGCGCACAAGTGCACACCTCAATATTCTACAATTATCAAAAACAGGTAATGCGCTTAGTGAAACACAGCAAACCAATAAAACGTTCCTGCAGACTTCTTTTCATGACATACCACATAGTTTTCATTTTGTAATGGAAAGAACAATGGATGAGGCTTTGCAATTTTTTGTAGATGTGCAGCAGGTAGATCTGGTAGTTTTATTTGCAAAAAATATAAACCTGTCTGAGAATGTGCTTTTTTCTCCAGCCCTTTCAGAAGAGAAAGATTATCACAAAAACATCCCGTTTCTCATAGTACACGAATAACTGGCGAGCTGATAAAAGTCATAGTTTACAGAGTGTTAAGTTTCTAGTTTTGAGTATCAATAAACACTTGCTACTATGAGAGTTATCATCATACCCACAGATTTTTCAGAAAATGCTTTTAATGCACTTCGCTGTGCGCAACAGTATTTTAAATATGAAAAAAGTAAATTCATATTAGTTCATACCTATGCAGATGAAGTTTATGAGAATAAAGAGGTTCTCTCAAGAGATATTCTAGAAGAATATAAAGCAGTTAAACATAAAGAAACAGAAGCATCTCTTGCCTTAGTCTTAGAGCGAGCTATGGGTCTAGAGCCTAATCCGAGACATGAGGTGGAATCTCATGCGATATTTGGAACCTTAGTTGATGAGGTTAATAGTCTCGTAAACAGCGAGAATGCAGATCTTGTGATAATGGGGTCTCAAGGAAAGACAGCAGATCGTAATATCACGTATGGCAGCAATACCCTACAAGTAGTAAAATATGTGAAATGCCCAGTATTAGGAATTCCTATAGGGTACAATTATGAGCGACCAGAGCGTATTTTATTCCCATCGGAATTGTTGATTCCTTATAAAAATAGAGAGTTAAAGCTCATAAGCTGTATGGCAAAGAGCTTTCGATCTGATTTGCACTTATTATATATCTCAAACTTTGATAGATTATCCCTTAGACAAGAAGATGTCAAGAGTGGTTGGGAATACCGCTTTCGCGAAAGCGAACAAACCTACACACGTCATGACGAAGGAGATATAGCTCAAATTATAAATGAGCATATAAGTAGTAATAAGATTGACATGGTGGTGCTAGTAAACTCAAAGCACACTTACATGGAAACATTGTTATATACATCGACCATTGATACAGTAGGTCTTAATACCAAAATCCCATTTTTAATTTTACAGAATCTCTCACGCTAAACCATCACTTTATGAAACATATATTAATACCTACAGACTTTTCTAATGCATCATATAACGCACTTGAGTATGCAGTGCAGTTATTTATAAACGATGCATGTACTTTTTATGTGTTGAATACGTACACACCTGTTGCTTTATACACAAGCACTATTTACGATAATCATACAGCGCTTAATATAGACTTAGGTGAGATTTATAAAAACAACTCTTTAGAGCGACTCGAGACTGTTATAGATAAAGTAAAATATGCCTACCCAAATAGTAAACATATATTTACTCCAATAGCAAGCTATAATGTATTAACACTGGAAATAGATGAGATTGTTACAACTTCAAACATTGACGCCATCGTTATGGGAACCAGTGGAGCATCTGGACTTAAAGAAGTTTTTATAGGTTCTCAAACAATGCATGTTGTAAAAGATGCAAAAGTGCCTGTGATAGGCGTACCAGAGGGCTATACTTATAAAGCGCTCAAGGATATTCTGTTTGCTACAGATTATCGCACTGGAACCCATCAAAAGGGACTTTCACTTCTAGAGGAGCTTTGTAGAAAACATATATCTAGGCTCATTTTTTTAAACGCTTATTTTGGTCTTTCTCTAGATGAAGAACAGCTTGAAAATAAAGAGAGCCTTGATACATATTTTGAGCGTGATGCACATATAAATGAAATAGCAGATGGCATGACTGTGCTAGAAGCGGTTGAAGATTTTCAGTCTAAGCATTCGATAGATTTACTAGTACTCGTGCACAATAAGCATAGCTTTTTTGAGAATCTATTGTTTACACCTGTTGTAAATAAGATTGTCCATCATGCAGCCCTTCCTTTTATGATTTTACCACCTGTTAATACCGCTATATAATGATACGTGTTTTAGTACCTACAGATTTCTCTAAGCATGCATTAGATGCATTCACTTATGGGCAGCAGCTTTTTAAAGGAGAAAAAGTGACGTTTACATTATATCATGCTTATGAGCCATCTGCATTACAATTATTAGGAAATAAAAGTCCGCTCGCACTTTCTAAGATCTATAGGGATTTAAAAGACGAGTCAGAAGTGCGCTTATCTGTATTTCTATCAGAAATTCTAAGTAAAGATAAGAGTACGACTTTCTTTTACAAAACGGCAAGCTATTCTGGCCACCTTAAGGATGGTATTGCAGCGCTAGAGGAAAACGCTTATGATTATATATTGATGGGAACAAAAGGAGCAACGGGACTTAAAGAAGTTTTTATGGGTAGTATGACCCATAGCATAGTAGCACTTCACAAAAAAATACCGCTACTTGTCATTCCAGAAAATGCTGTATTTAATGATCCAGACAGCATAGGCTTTGCAACAGATTTTGCAAGAGCGTATAACCATGAGGATTTACAACCACTTATCGTGCTTACTAAGTTATGGAAAGCAACGGTGCGCATGGTAGAGGTATATGAAAAACCAGAGATAACTCAAGTAAAAAAAGATCATTTACAACAACTAGAAGACTTACTTTCAGGGGTAGATTATCGATTTCATACAGTCCCTGAGTTTTCATCATTAGAAAATTGTATAAATGTGTTTGATGATGAACTCAACATAGATTTACTTGTGATGATTGATTATCCTAAAACATTTTTTGAAAGTCTCATGCGCGAGCCTGTTGTTAAGAAGATGACATTCCACACTACACTACCATTTCTTATACTTCCGAGCCATAACTGATTATTGTCATAGAATAAGAGTGTATCTCTCACTAGTTTAGAGGTATAAAACTTATTACAATGGCACACATACTAGTACCCACAGATTTTTCTAAGAACGCTTACAACGCATTATTTTATGCAACTAGATTGTATCCTAATGAGGAATGTATAATAACGCTAGTACACTCTTTTGAAAATTTATTTTCCACCAATACTAGTCGTATAGATATAGGTAGAAATGAGCAATTATATGATGAGTTAGAACGTGCAGCTTTTGATAAGCTTGATACGTTGAAGCATGAAATAACTCTTGATAGTGAGGGCATTTCTCTTGTTATTGATATGGTAACGAGCGCACAGCCTTTATACAAAATAGTAAATAAGCTTATCATAAATACAAACGTAGATGTAGTGGTGATGGGAACTAAAGGCTCTTCAGGAATGCGAGAAGTATTTCTAGGAAGCCAAACGGTAAAACTAATTAAGAAAATAAAGCCTGTGCCAGTGTTTGTAGTGCCTCAAAGCGCCACTTTTCAAGCGCCTACAAAGGTTGCTTATGCTACAGATCTTAAAATTGACTATGCTCAGTATCCACTAGAGATTATAAAGGAAATCATAAGAATACATAAATCTAAGTTGTACATCACACATATTTATAATCAAATGAGCCCAGGTCAAACTGTGGAGACTAATTATAGAAAACTCAAGCACAAACTAGAAGATGTCTCTTATACTACTCACTGGCTGTCTAGTATCACTAAGATGGAAGATGCACTAGGTGTTTTTATTAATGAACATGATATCAATTTACTAGTGTTGATGTACCACAAAAGCGGCTTTTTAAAGAAACTCTTTAATAAATCGTTTGTAGATAAATTAAGCTTTCACTCAGAAATACCTCTACTTATATTACCAGAATCATTCTGATATATATCATAGTTAATACAATAGTACTCCCGTATTTTTAATTAATAATCAAACACTTACACGATGAAAAAGAAGATTCTAATACCTACAGATTTCTCAAAAAATGCTTGGAACGCGCTCACCTATGCAGCCGATCTTTTTAAGCATGAAGAATGTTCTTTCATTGTTCTCAATACCTATAGAACTAAAGGTTACAACTTAGGCGATTTGATGGTTCCAGAACCTGGAACACCATCGTATGAAAGTGCAAAAACGGCATCAGAGAAGCACATGGACAAGCTGGTGAGTATGATAGAATTCAGGGATACTAATCCTAAGCATGAGTATGAAATCATCACAAAGTTTGGTGGTCTTATGGAGGTGATGGAAGCTATCATTGAGCAACGAGACATAGAGTTAGTGGTGATGGGTACTAAAGGAGCAAGTAATAGTAGGGGAGCTCTTTTTGGTACAAGTACCATTCTCGCAATGGAAAAACTACGCAATTGCCCTGTGATGGGAGTGCCTCTCGATGTACGAGTAGCCAGTCTCAAAGAGATTGTAATGCCTACAGGATATAAAACTCATTATAAACGCAAAGAGCTCAGCAATCTCACAACAATTGCAAACCTTCAAGACGCAAATATCTGTGTGCTTTATGTAAATCCAGATGAAGAACTGAGTAAACAACAAGAAGCAAATAAGGAGTTGCTTGCAGAGTGTCTAGAAGATGCATCCTTTAGTTTCCACCATCTGAGTGGAGTGGATGCTACTATTGGTGTGAGAAATTTTGTAGAGAGTCGTGATAGCGATATGGTTGCTATCATTAATAGAAAGCATGCCTTTTTTGGGAGTGTTTTTACCACACCTATGATCAAGGAGCTCGGTATGTTCAGCAAAGTGCCATTATTAGTAATGCATGATTTACGCAATTAATGGTGTGATGGATACGCTTTCGCGAAAGCGTAATTGCACTATTTAGAAAACTAAGTCGCTGTAAAATAAATTGATAACATAAACCCAGCTTTACTCGTGATTAAAAAGTCTATCCAAGTCAAAAAGTCCTCTGGTGAAAAAGTAGATTTTTCACTAGAAAAACTAAAAGCTTCTATACATCGCAGCGGCGCTGGAGAAAATGACGTAAGTCACATTCTTAATATAGTTCGCGATGAGCTTTATCAAGGCATATCTACTAAAGAAATTTACAATAGAGCCTTTGCATTGCTCAAAAAAAAGAAATCTGTTTTTGCGTCCAAATATAAATTAAAAAAAGCCATTTATGAATTTGGGCCTACAGGCTTTCCCTTTGAAAAATTTATAGGGCAGGTGTTAAAGCATAGTGGCTATGACACAGAAGTAGGAGTTCTTGTGGATGGAAAATGCGTACAGCATGAAGTGGATGTGGTGGCAAGTAAAGAAAACCGAACGCTTTATGTAGAGTGTAAATTTCACGGTGAAGAAGGGCGTAACTGTAATGTAAAAGTGCCGCTTTATATTCATGCGAGATACAGTGATATTATTGCTGAGACCAAAATTAAAGGAGCTATAAGTACTGAAGGATGGGTAGTTACAAACACTCGTTTTACAAAAGATGCTATAGATTATGGAACCTGCGCAGGTCTTACTTTATTAAGTTGGGATTATCCTAAAGATAACGGACTTAAAGACCGTATAGATAGCTTAGGATTATATCCCATTACCGTTTCTACACTTCTTACAAAACGAGAAAAAAACTTTTTACTTGGTAGAGATGTTGTGCTGTGTAAGCAATTACTAGGTGATAGTTTTTACCTCGATCATCTAGGAATTTCGGAGACTAGGAAGTCAAAAATTTTAAAGGATATTCAATTTCTGTGCAATGTAAGTGAGTAATAAATACTGCTCGATAGCTGATAATTGTCATAGTTTAGGTAGCTCTACTGCGCTACTTTTAAACTAGTTAACACGTAAAACTCTTTTAGTATGGAATCGACACTCCCACTCACAATAGACCAGTTTCATCAAGATGTCAAGGTCTGGAAATCTAATGTTGCACTCGCAAGCGACGAAATTCAGTTTATAGAAAATCTGACACATTCTTACGTTTTTGAACCTAGTTCACCTAATCTTTTTGAGCGTTTAGAGCATTACAAAATAGAAGTTTCTAAAATCAAAGTATTACTCAAGAGTATTGAGGTTTTACTTGTAAAACATGATGCAGAACTAAGCGGGATGCTAGAGTGCGACACCGTTTCTTGTGATGTGTTTTTTCAAGAAAAACACTTGACAATTAAAGAGCAATACAGACAATTTATTGATTCTTATAATAAAACCAAAAGTGAGATTTTTAACTACTGTGGTAATATTCTTAAGACAAAAAAGAAATAAAGTATAAACATATAAATCTTCATTTCAATTGGAGATTACATGAAGAGCCAGCTCCTGGTTAGAGGGGAATCAGGAGTGGTTTTTCTTTGCTTTCTCGAAAGCGTATTCTCAACAATATCAAAACCTCATAGTTATTATGAAACATCCATTTTTTAATCAGTATAAGTTTAAATATCTTGAGTGGAATGATGCTCAAGCCATACATGATGTCACACTACTGTGGAAATCACAAGTGGAATTTATAGCTGTTGAGCAAGCTTTCTTAGGAGAGCTTTTAACCGAGCATACCCTGCAACTACTTTCTGAAACAAGCTTTGAATATGCAAGACATCTCGCCGTAGAGCTTGATGCTTTTGAAAAAGAAGTTCCAAAATTACTTAAACGTATTACAGAGCATTTAAACGAGGTAAAAGTCCTTATGGATGGTAAAGATGAGTTCCAGAAGGAGCGCACTTTTCAAGATGCCCATATCTTGCTAGAACTTAAAATGGGTGACTATCAAGATAAGTACAAACTCTTAAAAGAGGAGATATTTAAAACGATGAAGTCTGTCTTTGCTAATAGCAAAAGCAAATTAATAGCTTAAAACGTATTAAGATGAGAATATTATTAGTGTGTGTGAGTATATGTATAATAAGTCTGTTGCAAAGTTGTAACAGCTCAGAGCTTATTGAAAATTGGAAAAATCCAGATATCGATGTTTTTCAAGCAGAGAAAGTGCTTGTGCTTGCAATGACCAGCGATGTAAAAAACCGAAAACTGTTTGAAAAACGATTAGTAGATCTTCTTAAAGATAAAGGAGTTAATGCGGTAGGAAGTGATGCTTTTTTTAATCCAGAATTCACCTCTAGACCGCGCACAGAAGAAGAGTTAGGAGACCTTGAGAGAGCTATGCTCTCAGAAGGATTTGACGCCATTTTAGTTTCAAAAGTGCTAGGGGCAGAGGATAAGGTGACGCTAGTACAGTCTTATCGCAACTGGGATAAAAGTGTAAATGGTTTTGAAGATGATTATTATGCACATCAAGGAATTTATGTGGAGGATGAAGAGATGCAAAAGTATACAGTCTATCATGCAGAGAGTGCACTGTACTGCATCTGCCCGACCAAGGAACGTGAGATTATCTGGAAAGGATCTATAGATGTTACAGAGCCAGATAACGACCGTAAGGCGATTAAAGATTATATAAGCATGTTAGTATGGGCGCTTGAAGAGCAAGAATTATTAATAATAGGACCTGTTGATTATTAAGTGTATAATTGATAACGCTAGCAACCTGCGATTTTAGTACCACAAGTTGCTAGCGTAATTTTTATAAAACTTTTAAACTTTAAGAACGTCCTCGTTGCGGGAAGTCCTCATACCTATCCTCAAAAGTTTTATCTGTAACATAGTTGTCTTTAAGAACTTTGTAAACCATTACAACCACAGATGCTTGACCTAGCATGGTGATATAAAATACCCAGTTAAAAGCTAGATTCATTGTTGCAAAAATGGTGACTGTAATCAAAAGTAAGGTAGTGATCGCTACCCAGTGCATTGCTGTAATTCTCATAGTTATCTTTTCTACTAAAGATAATAATTATTGTAACCATTTAAAAATGAGCATAGCAAAAGAGGATAATCGCACACAGCAATATCCTCATTATGATTTTATAGAGCTATGTTCTAAAATTGATCTAGTAAATAATTTATTAAGTCTGTAGTGGTAACAATCCCTACTAGTGTATTGTTTTGTAGTACTGGGAGTGCGTGAAACTCTTTGCTAGCAAGAATTTGTGCCACTTCTTTTACGGTTGTATCTGTGGTTACGGTCACAAGTTTTTTTGCCATTACTTGCTCGATGGTAAACATATTATAGACGATGGTATCTACGTCTTGCTCATCTTCATCTATTGCATCTGCAAAGCTTATTCTTAATAGATCTGTATAGCTCAAGATGCCTATAATATTATTACCGTCTACTACAGGAATATGTCTTATACTATGATTTTTAAAAAGTTGCTCGGCATGCTCTAATGAGTCAGTTTTATGTAGTGTGACCATATTTGAGGTCATTATGCTAGAAACGGGCGTACTCTTTTTCATCTTTTAGGTTTTAATGATTTCTCAAAAGTAGCTGATGGCTTGCTTGAAAAAGATGATATAAATCAGCTTTTGGGATGACTTCTTGAGTAATCATTAAGAGCTCGAGAATTGCCCAGTTAATTTATAAAAATCTTCTAAAAATGATATTTGTCATAATTTAAAAACCAACATAATCTCAAATTTGCCGTAGGTATAATGGACTTTTTATAAGTCTGAGCAAATTAGAATTATGGATAATTGTTTCCATTGTGGTGATCCCTGTACAACAGTGATACACCATCAAGAAAAATCGTTTTGTTGTCACGGTTGTAAGACGGTGTATGACATATTGAGCGATAACGATATGTCGTACTACTACGACCTTGAGAATACACCAGGTACGTCTCCGCTACTTCAAGAAGGTAAGTTTGACTTTTTAGAAAATGAACAAGTAGTTACCAAACTTTTAGAGTTTGATGAGCAAGGAACACAAGTTGTATCCTTATTAATCCCTACCATACACTGTAGCTCTTGCATTTGGGTGCTAGAAAATCTTAACAAATTGAATCCTGCGGTCAAAACCGCTCAAGTAGATTTTCCTAAGAAAACCATAAGAATCACTTACTCATCTAAGGAGTTATCACTGCAGGATCTAGTGATTCTTCTGGCAAGAATAGGGTATGAGCCATACATCTCGTTAGATGATACCACAAAGAAGAAAAAGACGGTAGACAGGAGCTTGACGTATAAGCTAGGTGTGGCTGGGTTTGCTTTTGGAAATATTATGTTTCTATCATTTCCGGAGTATTTTGAGGTAAGTGAGTTTTGGCTAGATAAGTATAAGTATGTTTTTAGAGGGTTAATGCTCTTGTTTGCTATTCCGGTAGCCTTTTACTCAGGTCGTGACTATTTTATCTCTGCCTACAAAGGATTGCGGTCTAACATCCTTAATATTGATGTGCCTATCGCTATTGGTATTTCTGTACTATTTATCAGATCTACCGTTGAGGTTTTGATGGATTGGGGTTCGGGATTTTTTGATAGTATGGCGGGACTTGTATTCTTCTTGTTGCTTGGTAAATTCTTTCAGCAAAAGACCTACGAGTACCTCTCTTTTGAGCGTGACTATAAGTCTTACTTTCCTATTGCTGTAACACGATTATATAGGGATGATAACGCTTTCGCGAAAGCGCAACCTTCAAGAAAAGAAGAGCAAACACAAGTATACGACCTTAAGAAAGGCGACCGAATTTTAATACGCAACAGTGAGTTATTGCCTGTAGATGGCGTTTTGATTAACGGAAATGCGCTCATAGATTACAGCTTTGTCACAGGAGAAGCAGAACCAGTAGCCAAAAAATCTAGCGATCAGTTATTTGCCGGAGGGAGACAGCAAGCGGGATCCATAGAAGTAGAAGTACTGAAGCCAGTGGCGCAAAGTTACCTCACGCAATTATGGTCTAACGAAATATTCTCAAAAGGCAGACAGACCGTTTTTGAAACCCTTACAGATAGTATAAGTAGACGTTTTACGGTGAGTTTGCTTATTATTGCTGCGATTGCAACGGCTTACTGGTTATTTATAGACACATCAAAATCACTTCAAGTATTTACGGCAGTTCTCATTGTGGCTTGCCCTTGTGCTATCGCGCTAGCAGCACCATTCACGTTAGGAAATATACTACGCATTTTTGGGAGACATAAACTGTATCTAAAAAACAGTGGCGTTATTGAGCAGCTTGCTCATATTGATACCATTGTCTTTGACAAAACAGGAACACTTACTACGAGTGCAAAAAGTGTAATCACTTATGAGGGAGTGGCGCTTACACCAGAAGAAGAATCACTATTAACAAGCACGTTGAGAGCTTCAAACCATCCCTTGAGTAGATCTCTTTATGATTTACTAGAATCTCATGATATAAAAACACTAGACTCCTTTACAGAGGAAGTAGGACAAGGAATTATAGGAACGCATAATAATCATACGATTAAAGTAGGTTCTTATGGATTTGTGGCAACTGCACAAACAACTTCTCCTGCAGCCGGCGCCGAACGTACTGCTGTGCACATAAGTACAGATAATGAATATAAAGGTTGCTACATCTTTTACAATGAATATAGAGAAGGTGTGCAATCGCTTTTTAGTGAATTAAAAAGTAACTACGAGATTATCATACTTTCTGGCGATAATGCTGGAGAGCGTACTTTTTTATCACAGATATTACCAGATAATGCAACGCTACTTTTTAACCAGAAACCTGGAGATAAATTAGACTTTATAAAAAACTTACAAGAGCAAAGTAAGAATGTACTTATGGTGGGTGATGGGCTCAATGACGCTGGTGCGCTAGCACAGAGCCACGTAGGTATTTCTATCTCAGAAAACGTCAATGTTTTCTCGCCAGCTTGTGACGGTATTCTAGACGCTTCAAGGTTTACAGATATTGCAACTTTCTTAAAACTCTCACACAAGGGAGTGAGCATCATTAAGTATGCTTTTATATTCTCATTATTCTATAATCTCATAGGCTTAGGCTTTGCGGTTACAGGCAATCTTGCTCCCGTAGTTGCTGCTATTTTAATGCCGCTTAGCTCTATTAGTATCGTCTTATTTACAACGATTGCTACTCATTTTATGGGTGGAAGTCTCACATCAAAAAAACTATAATATGAACAGTATTATTAATGTACAAAGTACACCTCAACTTGCTCAAGTAGCATTTAAAAAAGCATCTTATACGGAGCGTGATCTCATAAGTCTTTTTCATAAATCTGTACATAAAGGTGCAGATGAGACGGTTTTTAATAGTTGGGTGAGAGACACCGAAAAGCGAATTTACAGCTTGCAAAGTGGCTTATATGGACGATCATCTGTGTGCAGTACGGTGAGCCTAGGCATTGCTTCCATGCTTAATATGTATGTAAATGCGATTACTCGTTTTGAACAGCAGTTTATGATGAGTTGTCCTTGTGCTACAAATGGCGCAGGACCTATACTCAATAGACTTAAAAAAGTATCGCAAAGTGCGCAAGTAGCGCTTTTGTATGTGGAAGTGTAAGTGCCGCTAGCATTATGACTAGTCTATGTTTTAAGAGATAATCTTACGTGCAATAAGATAAGCTTTAAGGAAAGCATTTTTCGCGAAAGCATATCCAAAACTATTTATCTAAAACTGACAATTGTCATAATTCAAAAACAACTTCAATCTTAATTTTACACCATAATTCAGGTAGGTATGAGTATTATTTATATGCTTCTCGCAATCAGCGTTGTTGTTGCTCTCGTCTTTTTTGTCGCATTTATTGTGTCTGTAAAGAAGGGGCAATATGATGACACCTATACGCCATCTGTGCGTATGCTTTTTGATGACGAGTTAGTAAAAGAAAAAAGTGCTCCTACAACGCCTGAGCCAATCGAAAAATCCATCCAAATAAAAGAGTAACTAATCAAACTATGGAAGTACAACAATTCTATTACGATAATAAAATCGTACGAAAATTTATAGTGGCTACGATGTTTTGGGGCATTGTGGGAATGAGCATAGGGCTACTTCTAGCCTTTATGTTTTTATTCCCTAATGTAACAGACGGCATCTCGTGGTTAAGTTTTGGGCGTTTACGTCCGTTACACACTAATGCAGTCATCTTTGCCTTTGTAGGTAACGCTATTTTTGCTGGTGTATATTATTCTTCACAGCGTTTGCTTAAAGCTCGTATGTGGAAAGACTGGCTCAGTAATTTAAACTTCTGGGGATGGCAAACCATTATCGTGGGAGCAGCAATTACACTTCCACTAGGGTTTACTACATCAAAGGAATATGCAGAGCTAGAATGGCCATTTGATATTGCGATTGCTCTTATATGGGTAGCTTTTGGAGCCAACTTGATAGGTACTATTCTCAAAAGAAGACAACGTCACTTGTATGTTGCCATCTGGTTTTATCTAGCAACTTTTGTTACCGTAGCGGTATTGCATATAGTAAACAGTATGGAGCTTCCAGTAAGTGCTTTTAAAAGTTACTCTATGTATGCTGGAGTGCAAGATGCACTAGTACAGTGGTGGTATGGACACAATGCGGTAGCATTTTTCTTAACTACTCCATTCTTAGGATTGATGTACTACTTTGTACCTAAGGCGGCAAACAGACCTGTGTATTCTTATAGACTTTCTATTGTACACTTCTGGTCACTTATATTTATCTATATCTGGGCAGGACCTCACCACTTATTATATTCTGCATTGCCAGACTGGGCGCAGAATCTTGGTGTTGCATTTTCCATCATGCTTCTTGCTCCATCATGGGGAGGAATGATAAACGGACTACTTACACTACGTGGAGCGTGGGATAAAGTACGTACAGATCCTGTTCTTAAATTTATGGTTGTTGCGATTACAGGTTATGGTATGGCAACCTTTGAAGGGCCAATGCTCTCGCTTAAAAATGTAAATGCGATAGCTCACTTTAGTGATTGGATTATTGCGCACGTACACGTAGGTGCACTTGCCTGGAACGGTTTCTTCACATTTGGTATGGTATACTGGATGGTTCCAAAATTATTCAAGACAAAATTATGGTCTACTAAGTTAGCCAACTTCCACTTCTGGATAGGAACGTTAGGTATTATACTATATGCATTACCTATGTATGTTGCTGGTTTTGTACAAGCCTTTATGTGGAAACAATTTAATCCAGATGGAACGCTTACCTACGGTAACTTCTTAGAAACAGTAAGTGAGATTATCCCTATGTACTGGATGCGTGCTATAGGTGGTAGTATGTTTATTGTAGGAGCCCTTATAGGTGTTTATAATATGATCATGACTGCTCGTGCAGGTAGCAACGTTACAGATGAACTTGCAGAGGCTGCTCCTTTACCTAAAGTAACAAAGAAACGTACCTCAAAAGAAGGATACCATACATGGTTAGAAAGACGCCCGGTAAAGCTTACCATTTTTGCAACTATCGCTATTCTTATTGGAGGTATGGTGCAAATTATACCATCACTTATTGTTGATGATTATATCCCGGTGATATCAAGTGTGAAGCCATATTCACCACTAGAGCTACAGGGTAGAGATATTTATATACGTGAAGGGTGTGTAGGGTGTCACTCTCAAATGGTACGACCATTTAGAAGTGAGGTAGAGCGCTATGGAGAATACTCAAAAGCGGGAGAGTATGTGTATGATCACCCATTCTTATGGGGAAGTAAGCGTACTGGGCCAGATCTTATGCGCGTGGGAGGAAAGTACAGTGATAACTGGCACTTAAATCACTTCTATGATCCGCAGAGTACTTCGTCTGGTTCTATTATGCCATCTTATAAATGGTTATTAAGTAGAGAATTAGATAAAGATCTCACAGAGACAAAAATGGAAGCTATGGTTACGCTAGGGGTTCCATATACTCCAGAAGATATTGCAAATGCTCAAAAGTCTATGACGGCACAAGGAATAGCTATAGAGAAGAACCTCTACTCAGATCCAGACTTTGCCAAAACTTACGAGGCAGATAAAAAATATGCCGAAGAAAACGGTGAAGACTTTGTAGAGATGCGTAACCGTGAGGTGGTAGCTCTTATAGCTTACATACAGCGACTAGGAACAGATATTAAAGTTAAAAACGCAGATGGTACTACATCCATCTTAAACGACTAGCACCATGTTTAAATTTATAAAAGGAAACTTAGAAAATATAGATGGAGTGGAGATCTATCCTATAGTATCATTACTCATATTTTTCATCTTTTTTGCTGCACTATTCTTTTGGGTATTTACAGCTAAGAAAGCACACATCACAGAGGTAAGTAACATCCCGCTTAATGATGATACACTCAACGTAAATACTATAGAAGAATGAGAACGACAGCATCATTTTTAAGAATACTAGGCTTTTCATTATTAGGATATTTCCTTATAGATTACGTAGGGACTACAGGGGAGACCTCTATATTTCTAGAGCAACCGTGGGTCTGGGCTATACTAGGCATAATCATGCTTTTTTATACAGCAGGAGAAGTGAGCATGGCTGCGCTGCGCAATGTTCTTTACAAAACGCTTAAGCCAGAAGCACAAGCAAAGTTTGATAAAGAAGAGGCACTCGCAGAAGCAAATCAGTTTAAGTGGATTAAAGACAAGTATAAAGCATCTCTAGGAAGTAAAGAGATAGCCGAAGAGCATGAGATTATACTAGATCATAACTATGACGGTATACAAGAGCTTGATAACAACTTGCCGCCATGGTGGGTGTATATGTTCTACGCATCAATAGTCTTTGCAGTAATATATTTAGTGCGTTTTGAAGTACTAGACGATTATAACCAAGCCGAAGAATATGAAGTTGCTGTAGCCGAAGCAAAAGCAGAAATAGAAGAATGGAAAAAAACGGCAAAAGATCTTGTAGACGTAAATACCGTAACACTCCTCACAGATGCGAGTGATATTAATGCTGGTAAAGCCATTTTTACAAATAACTGTATTGCTTGTCACAAAGCAGATGGTGGTGGAGGTATAGGACCTAACCTCACAGACCAGCACTGGATTCTGGGTGGAGGAATCAAAAATGTATTCAAAACTATATCAGAAGGTGGTCGTGATGGTAAAGGTATGATCTCCTGGAAGTCCGAACTTAAAGCTGCCGAGATGGCGCAAGTAGCTAGCTTCGTGTTAAGCTTACAAGGCACCACGCCTGCAGAGCCTAAGGAGGCAGAAGGTGAGTTATGGGTAAATCCAGATGCACCAGCAGCACCAGTAAAGGATGTTGTTACAGATAGCACAGCAGTGCAATTAACGAGTAACTAAATAATAAACGGATGATTCAAGATATAGCGATTGCATTAAGTTCAAGTACTGCTCCGATAATGAAGCCTTATTATGAAAATGATAAGACTAAAATTATAGCAATAGGACTTAAAAAGGATGTTGTACTAGAAAAACATACAGCACCTAGCAAAGCGCAAATCTTGATCATACAGGGAACGGTCACTTTTAGAACAGCGACCTTCTCAAAATCTATAGACACCTATGAGACTTTTGAAATACCATTAGAGGTAGAGCATGAGGTCATAGGTGATACAGACTGTATTTTTCTGTTAATCTTATCTAAGTAATATATAATGGCAGAGCAAGGAAAAGATAACTTTAGAGATACCATGGGAACCCTTGATAAGGAAGGGAAACGCGCATGGGTATTTCCTAAGAAGCCAAGTGGGAAATGGTATGAATACCGTAAGTATGTGAGTTATTTATTACTTGCTATTTTACTTAGCTCACCATTTATAAAAGTAGGAGGGAACCAGCTGTTTATGTTTAATGTGCTGGAGCGTAGGTTCAATATTTTTGGGTATCCATTCTGGCCTCAAGATTTTCATCTCTTTGTAATCATGATGATTATTGGGGTGGTATTTGTAATCCTATTTACGGTAGCATTTGGTAGAATATTTTGTGGCTGGATTTGCCCGCAAACTATTTTTATGGAGATGGTTTTTCGTCGTATTGAGTACTGGATAGATGGCGATCGTGGTAAACAGATACGTCTAAAAAAAATGCCTTGGAACAAGGAAAAAATCAAAAAGAGAGTTTTAAAATGGACTATCTTTTTTATCATCTCTTTTATAATTGCAAATGTATTTCTTGCGTATCTCATAGGGAGCGATCAGCTTATTAGGTACATCACAGACGGACCATCTAAGCACGTTAGTACGCTAATATCACTTCTCATATTTACTGGGGTTTTCTATTTCATATTTGCATGGTTTAGAGAGCAGGTGTGTATCATAGCTTGTCCTTACGGAAGGTTACAAGGAGTGTTACTAGATAACAAATCTATTATTGTTGCTTATGATCATAAGCGTGGAGAGAAGGAAGAAGGAAGAGCTAAGTTTAAGAAAAATGAAGACAGACCATCTACTGGGAAAGGAGATTGTATAGATTGCTTCGCATGTGTGCATGTATGCCCTACAGGGATAGACATACGTAACGGTACACAGTTAGAATGTGTAAACTGTACTGCTTGTATAGATGCTTGTGATCATATGATGGAAGCAGTAGATCTTCCTAAAGGTCTTATACGGTATGCTAGTGAAGATAATATTGAAAAGAAAGCGCCATTTAAATTCACACCTCGTCTCAAGGGGTATGTTGCTGTACTAGGTATTCTTACTGCGGTACTCATAGGGATGTTGTTTTTACGTAATGATGTAGAAGCTCGCATTCTCAGATTACCAGGACAACTTTATGAGCATAAAGACAATAACATGATTAGTAATGTCTACACCTTTAAGCTGGTTAATAAAACGGTAGAGGAGATAGAAGATGTGCATTTTGAACTACGCTCTCATAAAGGGACTATAGAAGTAGTTTCTGGTAATAGTTTCAGTGTAGATGCACAAGGACTCGCAGAGGGAACGCTATTTATAGAAATCAATGCCAGCGGTATTAAAAGTGATAAAGAACGTTTGGAAATAGAAGTGTACAGCGGCGATCAACTTATTGAGACGACAACAACGGCATTTCTGGGACCTAGAAGTTATAAGTAAGAGTACGCTTTCGCGAAAGCAAAACAAAAAAACTATGAGTACAGAGCATAAAAAATGTTGTGATGGCTGTAAAAAAGGACAGCCAGGAACTAACGAAGCATGCAGCGCAAAGTTGATGATGGAAGCGCTGAAGAATAATCAAGAAATCACTAAAACACAAGAGTTATGAAATGGAACTGGGGAAAGGGTATTGTAGTGGCCATGGCTTGTTTTATGGGCTTTATTCTGTACATGGTTATCACGATGAGTACAGATGATAATTATAGCCATGATCTTGTGACAGAAGAGTATTATGCTAAAGAAATGGCATATCAAACCGAAATAGATGCAGAGACTAATGCGCGCAACCTCGTAGGAGAGATTAGTGGGAAACGCACGCCAGAAGGATGGTTACTCACCTTCCCACCGTCTATTTCAGAAAGTACAAATAAAGGAAAAGTGTTTCTATACAGACCGTCTAATCAGCAACTTGATTTTGAAGTGCCTTTGGCTATTTCAGGATCTAATTTGCTCATACCTGACAATCAGCTGATAGACGGTCGATGGAACATTATCATAGAGTGGACAGACGGGGAAGAGGAATTCATGTATAAAAAGTCAATCGTTTACTAATGTTGTGGTCTGCACTCATATTTGGTCTTTTGGGCAGTTTCCACTGTGTGGGAATGTGTGGTCCCATTGCATTTATGTTGCCCGTAGATCGTAAAAATCCTGTAAAAAGAGCTTTCCAATTAATGAGTTACCACACTGGTCGTATACTTACTTACAGTGTTTTGGGCTTAGTATTTGGGATTGTAGGTAAAAGTTTTAATCTCTTTGGTATTCAGCAGCAACTATCTATAATCATAGGTGTACTTATGATTGTAGTTATTCTCATACCCACTAAAATTTTCAATAAATACAACTTCTCACGACCGTTATATAAGGCAGTTGGGAAAGTAAAGAGCTCCATGGGAACTGCTCTTAAGAAAAAAGATCCAGGTACGTTTTTTACTATAGGATATCTCAACGGACTATTGCCTTGCGGACTTGTATATATGGCAATTTTTGGCGCACTTGCTTCTGGTGGTGCTTGGGAAGGAGGATTGTATATGGCAGTTTTTGGATTAGGTACCATTCCATTAATGACCACTGCTATCTATTTAGGTAATTTTTTAAAAGGAAAAGCAAAGCAGCGCATCGTTAAGATGATTCCTGTTTTTGTAGTCATTGTAGGAGTCTTATTTATAGTACGGGGTCTTGGCCTTGGTATTCCGTACGTATCACCATCAAAAATGGTAAGCATAGAAAAAGTGGCTGCACAACATTCTTGTCATTAATAACAACCAAACATTTATAATTATGGAACATTTTTTAATACTTCTCGTAGACTGGGGAATGGGAGCACTACTCATAGGAGTATTTGCCTTAGTTTGTATCACTCTTGTACTTATCGTACTAAACATGATAAAGGGAGACTCAAAAAAATCTGATACTGATGAAAAGTAGAGGATTACAAATAGTAAGAGAATATACAAGTACTTTATTAAACTGCTTAGTTTTTAAAGGTCTCGACCTATTTATATCATTACAATGGCTTTTAACTTATAACAAAGATCGTATTAGTTCGCAAAGATAATCGTGAACTTGATGAGGTCTTATAATCTTCAAGAGCATAAAAAAAGGGAAGCAGTAATGCTTCCCTTTTTTAGTAAACGTTGAGGTGATTTTTAAACCGTCATAGAAAATAGCTGAGTCTCTGGTTTATTGCGCTGTAATCTCATGTCAAACGGAAGGCATATATTTCTCACAAAAGGACGTCCCTTTTCTGTAACAATTAATTTTCTTGCATGTATTTCTAGAAGTCCGTCGTTTTCTAGTTCCTTTAATTTTATAAGAACATCTGGAAGCTCTGCAAAATTTCCTTGATCCTTATCCCAAGAAGTCTCAAACGAGCACATTAAATTAAGAATATGTTGTCTGATGATAAGATCTTCTTCAGTAAGGATATGACCTCTAAAAATAGGTAGAATACCATCTTCTATAAGCTGTTGATATTCCTCTATATTTTTTGCATTCTGAGCAAAACTATACCAGCTATCACTTATGGCAGATACTCCTAAGCCTATCATTACTTGCGTTTTGCTAGCGTTATATCCCATAAAGTTACGATGTATAGTTCCCGATTGCTGGGCTTCAAATAGTGCATCTGTTTTAAGCGCAAAGTGATCCATACCTATCTCAACATACCCTGCTTTAACTAGCATCTTTTTGCCTATCTCATACTGCATTCTCTTCTGGTCTGCACTAGGTAAATCTCCATCCTTAAATCCTCGCTGTCCATTACCTTTTATCCATGGCACGTGAGCGTAGCTATAAAAAGCGATACGGTCTGGCTGAAGAGAGATGGTTTTATTTATAGTATTTATAACATCATCCTGGGTTTGAAACGGTAGTCCATAAATGATATCATGTCCTACAGATTCATAACCTGTTGCATGAGCGTTTTCTGTAGCGTTTTGCACGTGAGCATAAGGTTGCACACGATTTATTGCTCTCTGTACCGTTGTATTGTAATCTTGAACTCCATAACAAACTCTAGTAAACCCTTTGTTATATAGTGACTCAAGATGCTCTTTTGTAGTATTATTAGGGTGTCCCTCAAAGCTGAGTTCAAAAGTGCTAGCCTTTTTTGTAAGTGCAAAAATCCCGTCCATAAGACGTTCTAGATGTGCTGGTGAGAAAAATGTAGGAGTTCCTCCACCTAAGTGTAGTTGTTTAATCACCGGCTTGTCTCCTAGTAAAGTTACGTACATCGCAAGTTCCTTAAGTACAGATTGTATATAAGGAATCTCAACATCATGATTCTTTGTAATACGCTTGTTACATCCACAAAAAGTACACATACTCTCACAATAAGGTAAATGTACATAGAGACTTATTCCTTGTGAAGTATTGCTTTCGCGAAAGCTTTCTTGTAAGGTATTCTTCCACTGGGTGAGTGAAAAGTTATCTTGATCCCAATAAGGCACAGTAGGATAACTTGTATATCGTGGTCCTGCCACATTGTACTTTGATATAAGGGTACACATTGATTTTGAGTTTTTTCAAAATTACTATATGACAAAAACAGAGAATATGATGGATGTCAGCTTTTGAGAAAACACACTATTTCTGGACGGAAATAGCCGTGAGGGATAGTTTATTTGAAAGTGGTAAATTATACATGTAAATTACCACTCGTCGACACTTAAACGTCATCCGTCTATAGTAAAGGACTCGTTAGACTTAATTATTGAAGAATATCGACTTTAATTGACCAACTTTGGAAACATAAAGATCAATACTTTGGGGACAAGAAAATTAAGAATACTGCTCGTTGAGGACGATGCCATTGAGGTAATGAAACTCAAGCGAGCTATAGCAAAGCTAGAAATGAACCATGAGCTCATAGAGGCAAAAAATGGTGAGGAAGCACTTGAAATACTTAAAGACCACTCGGTCTTACCAGACGTGCTGTTTCTCGATCTTAATATGCCAAAAATCAACGGAATAGAGTTCTTGAAGATTTTGAAAAAAGACGAAATTTTACGATTTTTACCAACAGTCATGCTCACAACCTCAAGTAACCGCAAGGATATACTAGCTTGTTATGACACGGGAGTAGCAGGTTATATTATCAAACCTTTGAAGTACGATCACTACGTTGAGAAAATAAAATCGGCGTTAGAGTACTGGAGTATGAATGAATTAATCAAAGCATAATGAAAGGAATTGTATTTACAGAGTTTTTAGATCTTGTTGAAACAAAATTTGGTTTAGAAATGGTTGACACCATTCTTAATGAATCTGAGCTACCTTCTAATGGTGTTTATACAGCAGTAGGAACATATAGCTTTACAGAAATGGTGAGCTTACTTACTAATTTAAGTAAGGAAACGGGACTTGTAATTGATGATTTATTACTGGTATATGGAGAGCACTTTTTCTCAGTGGTAGAGAAAAGTTATCCTTCTTTTTTAAAGCAATATACAGACCCTATAGAGATGCTTTCATCTATAGAAAATCATATACATGTAGAAGTTAGAAAGATTTATCCAGATGCAGAATTGCCTACTTTTACCATAGAAGAGAAGACTCCAGAAAGTCTCGTAATGATCTATAAGTCAAGTAGAGCCATGCATGCCTTTGGTCGCGGATTAATGAATAAAACTTTTGAGTTTTTTAATACAAAAGCTACTATCTTAGTTGAAAAATTAAAAGAAAACGGAACCGAAGTAAAATTCAGCATAGCAACATATGAGTGACTCCAAAATTAAGATGTACGAAAGAGCGCTAGCGCGTGAAAAGGCCGCTAGAAAAGAAGCCGAGCGTATTCTTGAGGAAAAGTCATTAGAATTATATCACAAATCTGAGGAGTTAAGAGTTTCAAATTCAAAACTTGAAGATATTGTAAAAGAACGCACTTCTGAACTTGAGGGAGTATTTGAAAACATAGTAGATGCCTATGTAGTTATGGAGTTATCTGGCAATGTTATCAAAATGAATGACGCTGCCATTACACTTCTTGGGTACACGCTAGAAGATAACTTCAACCTTTTGGACATTGTTCACCCAGATGAAAATGATAAAGTTGTTGAAGGTTTTGAGGTTCTTACCACAAAAGGAGCAATAACAGATTTTCAAATAAAAATAATAGTGTCTTCAGGATCCATTAAATTGGTTCACATTAATGCAAGTATTGTTTTTAATGATGAAGGAAAACCTATCGCTGCTCAAGGTATTGTAAGGGATATTACGCAAGACAAGGCAGCCGAGCAGCGCCTTATAGATTCAGAAAATCGATTATCTGCACTTATTTTAAACCTAGAAAGTGGTATTCTACTTGAAGATGAGCATCGCAATATTGTAATCACAAATAATCGCTTCTGCGATTTTTTTAATATTCCATCAAGTCCAGAGCAACTTATAGGTGTAAACTGCGAGCATGCAGCTGAAGATAGCAAAGATCTTTTTAAAGATCCAGAAGAATTTGTATCAAGAATAAATACGCTTACGCGAAAAAAAGAACAAGCGCTATCTGATGAGCTTAAATTAGTTGATGGTCGTATCTTGGAGAGAGATTTTATTCCTATTTATGAAGAAGGTATTTATAAAGGTCACCTTTGGACGTATAGAGATGTTACCTTGAGAAGAAAGTTTCGCGAAAGCATAGAAGCAGAACGTCAAAAATATAGTGACATTATTGCAAACATGAACTTGGGACTTATTGAGGTCAATCTTGATGATGAAGTCTTGATGATCAATAACAGTTTTGAATTGTTATCTGGTTATACCGAAGAGGAACTCCTAGGTAAAAAAGCGAAGGAGATATTACTTACTCCAGCGTCTCAAAAACAACTTACTCAAGAGAATAATGATAGGTTGAGCGGAGCGTCAAATTCATACGAAGTGCAGGCTATAACTAAGAGTGGTGAATTGAAACACTGGCTAATAAGTGGTGCTCCAAACTATAATCTTAATGGTAAAGTCATAGGCTCTATAGGAATACACCTCGATATAACAGAGCTCAAAAGTTTAGAGATACAAAAGGAAAATCTTTTAAAGAAGCTTGAAAAAAGTAATGATGAGTTACAAGAATATGCACATGTAGTCTCTCATGATCTTAAAAGTCCGCTTAGGAGTATAAATGCCCTAGTAAATTGGATTAAGGATGATAATGAAGATGTCTTCACTAAAGAAACAAAGAGTCATCTTGAGATGATAGATACTACTTTAGAAAAGATGGAGCAGCTTATATCTGATGTTCTTGAATACTCCAGTGTAGGATCTGAAAATGCACCTCGAGAAAAAGTAAATTTACAAGAAGTACTAGCAGATATAGAAACTTTACTTCACTGTCCAGAACATATAACATTAAATATTCATCCAGATTTACCTACGGTAAATGGTGATAAAGTCAAGTTACAACAGTTGTTTCAGAACTTGATGAGTAATGCTATACGCTATTGTGATAAAGAAAAAGGTCTCATAGAAGTAGGTTTCACAGAAAACAAAACTCATTACACGTTTACTGTAAAGGATAATGGAATTGGGATTCCTAAGGAGTATCACGATAAAATATTTAAAATTTTTCAATCACTTAATAACCACAAAGACTCTACTGGTATAGGACTTTCTATCGTGAAGAAAATAGTAGACTTATATAAAGGAAGTATCTGGTTAGAAAGCATCGTAGGGGAGGGTACAACGTTCTTCTTTACACTACAAAAATAACACAATGAAAACAGTACAATTACAACGCGACTCGTCTGGTTCATGGAACTATTTAAGTGAATCAATAACACTTGATAATCCGCTGGTGCTTATTCTAGGGAATCGTTTTCTTCTAGAAAAAGAAGGCGTTTTTGAGGAAGTAAGAGACTTATTTCCTTCAGGGCATCTTGTTTTTGGATCTTCTAGTGGTGAGATTGTAGCTGGAGCAGTAAATGATGAACATATCACCATAACTGCCATAGAATTTGAAAAGTCTTCCTTTGAGATTCAAACATTTAATATACATGAAGTAGGAGATGATAGTGAGAAGGCGGGATCTACAATAATAAAGAAGTTAACTGCAGAAGGCCTTAAGCATGTATTTGTGTTATCTGAAGGAAGTTTTGTAAATGGATCTGCGCTCACCAAGGGAATGCAAGGAGCATTGCCTAATGTTTTAATTACTGGCGGACTGTGTGGAGATGATGCACGTTTTGAAAAAACACTTGCTTCTTATAATGAGGCGCCAAAGGAAGGCGAGATTGTAGTCATAGGTTTTTATGGAGAAACTTTTGAAGCGTCATTTTCTATTTATGGTGGGTGGACACCCTTTGGACCAGAAAGGCTCATTACAAAATCTGATGGTAATATCTTATATGAGATAGATGGTAAACCAGCATTAGATTTATATAAAACATATCTAGGTGACAAAGCAAAAGAACTTCCAGGCTCTGCGCTTATATATCCGCTCAATGTTAAAAGTGCAGAAAATGACCAGTCATTTGTACGAACTATTTTAAATATAGACGAAGATAAAAATGCGATGATTCTAGCGGGAGATGTGCCAGAGCAATCTAAGGTGCAACTCATGATGACTAATATGGATAGCATCGCTTCTGCATCAGAAACGGCAGCATTACGTGCGATGGAAGGTAGAAATAATCCGCCACAATTAGCATTGCTTATAAGCTGTATAGGACGTAAATTAGTACTAGATCAACGTATAGAAGAGGAAGTTGAGGAGGTAATGAGTGTGATAGGTGATGATGTTGTGATAAGTGGGATGTACTCTTACGGAGAGATTGCCCCTTTTTACGGAGAACGTAGTTGTAAATTGCACAACCAGACCATGACAATTACCTTAATAAGCGAGTAAATGAATCCACTGTTAAAAAGACAAATACGTAAATATCTTCCTGACGATCTTAAAGATCGTGAGGATATGCAGGTCTTTTTTAATGCGGTGGCAGCATCGTATGATAATCTTGACGATCAATTCAAAATGACCCAGCGAGCTATGCAAATAAGCTCAGATGAGTTATTTGAGGCAAATAAGCAGCTTAGAGAAGAATCAGAACGCCAGCAAGGTTTATTAATACGTTTACAGTCTGTTATAAATGCTGTACAACCTTTTGGTGAAGAAGATGGAGACATAGATATTGGAGAAACAAATCTAGCCGAATATATAAGCCAGCAGGCAGAGCAGCTTATCCTAGTAAATAGGGATCAAGAATTACTTGTAAAAGAGCTTGCATTACAAAACCAAGAGCTCAACGATTATGCACATATTGTATCTCATGATCTCAAATCACCACTGCGCAGTATTGAGGCATTAGTAAGCTGGCTTAAAGAAGATTATGGAGATGCTATAGGCGAGGAGGGAAAAACACAAATAGGGCTTATAGTAACCCATTTAGAAAAAATGGATGCCCTTATTACAGGAATCTTAAATTACTCTTCTATTGATAAGGAAGTTCGTACAGAGCGAAAAATAGATTTAAATATTCTTGTAAAAGAGACGGTAGATCTCATGCATTTACCAGAGCATATCACTATAAAAGTGCATAAAATGCCTACTATTCTTGCAGACCGTTTTAAAATTCAGCAGTTGTTTCAAAACTTGATAGGTAATGCTGTGAGTAGTATTGATAAGCCTAAGGGAGTTGTAGAAGTAATTGCACGAAATCTTGATGACGTTTTCCAGTTTGAAATAAAGGATAATGGAAAAGGAATTAATCAGGCATACTTCCATAAGATTTTTCAAGTCTTTCAAAAGCTAGAAAATGATTCTGAAAGCACGGGAATTGGGTTATCTATCGTTAAGAAAATCGTACATTTTTATGATGGTAAGATTTGGTTAGATAGCACCGAAGGTGTAGGGACCACATTTTATTTTACACTGCCTCAAACTACATAATATGGAACAGCCTAATCTTAATTATATAAAGGAACTTTCAGGTGGAGACGCAGGTTTTGAAAAAAAACTTATAGGCGTTGTACAAACAGAATTACCTCAAGAAATCGCCGAGTATGAAGGTAATATGAATGATTCCGCTTTCGCGAAAGCGGCCGAAAACGTACATAAGATAAAGCACAAATTAGGAATCGTAGGATTAGAAAAAGGGTACGAACTGGCCATTGCCTATGAAGATGAACTTAAGGAAGGAAAGTCTACCTTGAAAGAAGAATTTGATAGCATTCTAACCGCTGTAATCCATTTCATAAAAGATTTATAATCTGTAAATTGCATAATAAATCACAAAATATCTAAATGTTGAACTGTATAATTGTAGATGATGAAACTGCGGCACGTACTATCGTATCGCATTTATGTAGCCAGGTAGATGAACTCAATGTAATTGATGAGTTTCCTAATGCAATGCAGGCAATCAAGTTTTTAAATAAGAACGAGATTGACCTCATATTCTTAGACATACACATGCCAGATTTTACTGGTTTTGACTTTATAGATTCGCTCAAAAACCCGCCTAAAATTGTACTTACAACATCAGATCGCGACTTTGCGATAGAAGCTTTTGAGTATGATTGTATTGTAGATTATCTAGTAAAGCCTATAACGCTACCTAGATTTCTCAAAGCCATGCAAAAAGTAGAGAACTTTAAATCTCCAGTTGAACAAAAAACTGCGTTGCCTCAAGAAGCAAAACAAGAAGAGGCTTCAGAAAAGGAGATGTATGTAAACATAGATAGGCGTCTCATAAAAATTGAGTTTGATAAAATCTTTCTAGTAGAAGCAAAAGGTGACTACGTACTTATAAAAACAGAAGGAAAAAATTATACCGTACACTCTACACTTAAGAAAATAGAAGAAAAACTACCAGATAGTCTTTTCTTAAAAATACATCGCTCTTACATTATTAACATTAAGAAAATAGTTGATATTGAGGATAATAGCGTCCTGATAGCTAGAGATGTAATCCCAATAAGTCGATCTAACAGACCTGAACTTATGAAGCGTCTTAACTTGCTATAAAACAACAAATTCCATTCGTCTACAGTAAATTACCACTCAACGATACAAGTATCAGTGCGGTCGAATAAATTGAAAATCAGGGTATAAACTGCCTAATTTTGTTTCTATAATCACATCAATAGAAGCATTATGATTGCAAATTTCTACTCTCTTACAAGGCAAATAATAGCACTAAGCTGCCTGTTGTATTCATTTACAGCCAGCGCACAAGATGTACCTTTTAATTGTGATTTTAGCGCTTATTTGTTTCAATACAATGATGTTTATTCTATTGACCTTGCATCTGGAAACTCTTTTCTAGCAGCAAAGGATATCACACCAGGAAACATAAACGCAGCAGCATATAATCCAGCAGATGGTTACATCTGGGGATACTTATCAAGCCCTGCAAAATCTATTGTTAAGATAGGTAAGAACTTTGAGACCACGACCATCACTATTGATGCATTGCCTACAGGTAACAAGTATGTAGGTGACATAAGTGCCACAGGACAATATTACTTTAAAGCTGGCGGGAGCACATACTACACCGTAGACCTCGACCCAGCATCAGAAACATATACAGAGCTTACTTCGACGGCTTCATTATCTCAAGGTTTAAGTATTCACGACTGGGCATTTAATGCAGTAGATAACCAATTGTATGCTGTTGAAAAAGGAACAAACATTTTATATAGAATTAATCCAGAAAATGGACAAGTACAAACATTAGGTATCGTACCTATTTTATCAGGGCTTGATTATACCTATGGAGCTGTATATTTTGATGCATCGGGACGTTTTTATGTATCTGCAAATCAAACAGGAACTATCTATGTAATACAAAGTGTACAAGACTTAACTGGAAGTAATGGTATGGATTCAAATCTTTTTGCCTTTGGACCATCAAGTAATAGTAATGATGGCGCACGTTGCCCTACAGCACCAGTTTTACAAGAAATTTGTGATAACGGAATTGATGATGATGGTGACGGACTTATTGATTGTGAAGATCCATCATGTTCAGGATACGGGATGTGTGCGACTATTGACCCAGAAGCATCTACAGGAAATAAAGGAGGACTAGAAAGTAACAATAGACTGTCTAACGCCATTGCAAAACGTAATTTTAATCGTGCAAAGGAGAGTTATGAGTTTAACAAAGACCTTGCACCACTAGTAGATAAGAAAGAAACCTATGCCGTAAGAACTGCACAGGCCTTTACGCTTGCAGACCTTATTCCACTAGAGGAAATTGATGAAGATTATGTAGTAGAGTCTACACCTACAGATCTTGTAGCTATCACAAATGCAACAGATGTATATGCTGTAGATTATATAAAAGGAGAGCTCTCAACCGCATCTATACTTGCACTTAAGACAGAAAATGGCGTGTATGAGCACACTAAGTATATCTGTGATCGTTTATTAGGAGCAGAGCTTATCTCTGTCTCTACCATAGCAATTAATGATCAACAATTTATTAAGTCCCTCATTAAAAATATAGATGGGAGTGTAGAATTTGTTTTAAGCCTTTCGGCGAAAATGGTAAACAACGAGACTGAGTTTGCTGTAGAAAGCCACTGGAATCTTGATAGCTATGAAGATGATGTAACATTTTACAACTTCCAAATATGGGCAAACTCGATAGATGATTTACACAAACTAGGACAACAAGTTTTGAATCTTCTAGAAGTACAGAAGCCAGTAACTTCATATAATACCTCGACACCACCTACCGTATTTGTAAAAAAAGGAAACTATAACAACGGAGCTTTACAACTAGAAATCATCAATACAAATGCAACCGAAAGTGTGACTTTTGACGCAGGAATAAGAGCAACAGAAACAAGCGAAATTGTAACAACAACCTCTAGCATCTCACTTGGCCAAAATTACATCACACAAGTAACCATAGATACTGGATACTTATTTGACATAGGCTTTAGAATAGGCGACGGGATTAATACTCCAGATGATTTATTCTTATCTGACGGGCCATGGGGAGTAGATGCATCTCAAGAAGGTACAGATGTAATAACCTACGAGATTTCAGAAAATGAACAAACATACGGAGATGACACCTATGCTATAGAACGCAACCTGTCACTCACCGCAACTACAAACAGTTATGTTGCGTCATATAGAGCACTTACAGCACGTTTTCAAGCAGTAGATGTAAGCATGTTTAATGCATTACAAATGACAGCAAAGGGAACAGGAAACTTAGAAATCACTTTTGTAAAGGAAAGTATAGAAATCTGGGAAGATCAGTATAAAGCAACAATAGTACTTACAGACAACTATCAAGATTTTGATATCTCATTTGAGAACTTTACAAGTCCGTCGGGAACACCATTGTTACTTAATGATCTAGTAACGGTAGTATTTACCATGGTCTCTCAAGATGGAACGATGGTTACAAAGGAAATGGATGTTAATGATATACAATTTGCAAACTCAGAAGTACTCTCAACCGAAGAAAATATAGTGGTAGCAGATGCCTTAATAAATTACCCTAACCCTTTTATATCGCAGACTACAATACGCTTGCCACAAGCAAGTGCAACAGTACAAATCACGGTAGTAGATATGCTAGGACGCATAGTAGATACACAAGAAATAACAACAAATAACGGAGGATTAACAGCAGCTTATAATGCTCCAAATTTACAAACAGGTATCTACACTTATAAAATAATAGATAGTGCCTCACAACAACACAGTGGCAAGTTTGTCATAAAAAGATAAGTAGTTTTTTGATTTGATTTGATTGATGTTTAGCCATCACCGGGGACGGTGGTGGCTTTTTTTGTGGGGTGGGGTAAAATGTACTTATGAGCGATAATACTACATTGCTTAGTTCGCTTTCGCGAAAGCATATCTCGAGTATGAGTAGTAAAAAGTGCTCATCGTAATGATAACTAAGCTCTCAAATAAGCTATTACCTTCAGAGAAGTAGTAAGATCAAATTGGGAAATTATAGGTTAAGATAAGCTTAGAAGTACTTATTGAGGGGAGTTGAAGGTGGATTTTATTAATTGAGTTGTGTGTCGTGTCGAGTTAATTTTCAAATCCTATTTCTCCCGCAAAACGAAGAATTTCAAAGGTGTTTTTTAACCGTAAAGAATCTATTTCTTTAGTAGGCATTAAATGATTAAATATTTCTAGTATTTCACTTTCATTATCAGTGTATGATTCTTTGGATGATTTTATGACTTCTGGTGTCCAGGATATTAACAATTCATATATAGGAGTTTCCCATAATGAATCATCTTTTAAACCAAATTCTATATGATAATTTTTTAAGTTTAACTGTTGGGATTTATTAAGTTTCTCCTCAATTTCGTGGACGATATCCTTTGGTATCATTTGAAATCTTGAAACAAAAATTTGTCTATCTTCTAATTTTAATGGAAATCCTGCGATATATTCAGCTTCGGTTATTGTTACGCTTTTATAGTCTTTGTGAGAATACTTATTTAAAACCTCAGATAAATATTTAGGTACTTTGCCTTTATATTCTTTTCCAGGAATTAAGTCAAATAGTTTATTTTGAATTAATTTATTTCTGACATTTCCTTTTTCGAAACTATCCCAATCCATAGGAACACTATATAATCCAATAAAAGGGTCAAACATTGGCTTTGTTATAGCCAATAATTGTTCTCCTTTATTATCTTCAATTATTCTTATAGTTAATTCATTTTCAGAAAGTATTTCTTGTAACTGCTCTATTTCTTCTGTTTTACAGCTCCATAAAACTAATTGACCTTTAATGTTATTATCGTGAATTTGTTCTATTTTTTTTATTGTTGGTGTAATTTCAAAAGAGCCAAATAGTTGGATTGCAATATCTTTTGTCGGATTAACGTGATGCATAAAATCCCAGCTTCTCGCACGTCTACTAACTTGTCTTAAAAAATTATTTGGTATTTCAAAACAGTAATCGTAATCATCTATTATAGTGTTATTTAATTTTGAATAAGAATTCCAAAATGTAATTTGATTTGACCAAGATGATTTATTTGATTCTATTTTTATAGGACTAACTATAAAAGAAATCCACTCATTATCTTTTAAGCTGTATTCAAATGAGTTTATTTTCTTTTTGAGATTTGTTAGAAAAACGTCTATTTCTGTATTATTAGATTTCAACTTTATTGATGTTAAAATACTAGTTGGGTCTATTCTTTTTAAAACTGACATCCAACTTGGTAAAAGTTCAATATAATCTCCTGATATTTCTGGTGATAATTCTGTGCTTTCAAAAATGAAACTTGAATAGTGATGAAATGGAATAATGCGATAATTTGGCATTAGAATTGGGACTATTTTCGATTCAATTACAGATTCGTCTAAACGTTGAATTTTTCGGTAAAAACTTTTTACCTCTTCAAGAATTGTTTCTTTTGACGATGAATTGAAAATATTCTTTTTTGGTACTTGTATTGAAGGTTTTTCCTTCTCAAGTTTTGAAGGGTTTTTGAGTATCTGTTCAATTGGACTACACCAATAGCATAAATCTGATTGTTCTTCGTAAATTATTAAGAATACTGGGAAATATGATGTTAACCAGGCTTTAAGTGTACTAGAAGCAATTGAAACGCTATAATTTCCATTTTTTAATAGTTTGATATATTCGCTATCCTTTGTAGTTGATTTTACTTGGCATCTCAAATGATAGTTAGTTCTAGAGTTGTCAATAAAAATATTAGAATCTATATCTTCTCCAAAATCACTTTTTATAATGTCAGCAGTCCACTTAAATTTCCTTAGAATCAATTGAACTGTAGTTTCTCCAATATCTCCTAAATTTTGTGAATCGGTTTGAATTGGTACATTATTTTTCATTGTTGATTTTAATGTTGGTTAGCAGGCCACCGCAAATGACTAGCACTGGGACCATTAACTATCAAGGTCGCTGTCTTGTTTGTTTGATCTAAATATACAACCAATATCGTAGTTCTATAATTCTAGAAACAAACATTATACTCACAATATGCATGAGCATTGTCTGTGTATTATAACAACAAAAAACGCCCAAAAGGCGTTTTTAAATATTTTAAACTAGTAGTTCGTAGTCTTAAAGATTACATCTTCACAACACCACCCTTAAGCACTTGCCATCTCAGTTTTAAGCCTACTTCTATAAACTCAAATCCTGCTGCGGTTGCAGAGGCGATGTTACTGTACTTTCCATAAGCACCCACTTGAAAACGGTTAGATATTGCATATTGTAGTCTAGCTTCTAAGCGAAATAGCGTGGTAGCCTCATCATCTTCTACTACTTGTAAACCTCCAGCAGCGTTTGCTGCATAGCTCCATTTTCCTGCTTGTCCTGTAAGATCTAAAAACAACTCAACTGCTTGATATTTTGATGGGCTAAAATATAGCGTAGGTACTTGATCCTTAAAGCCTACATACTGGTAATTGATACCACCTTTAAGCGTTGGGTTTTTTGTAAAGTTGTAATACAAGGATGTGAATAATAAGTTACGAGAATTACCATCCGTTTGCTGCGTGTGCATAAGACCAGAATACCATCCTAAGTTTATATTAGTTCCCATATTGTAGTTCAGGGAATAGTTATTCATAAATATCTTTTCGTCTAGTAGCGCTGCGTTAAAATCTTGTAGCGTTCTGCTGTAACCTATCTCTAAATATTGCAGTGGCAATGGTCTTGATTTTATAAAAACAGATCCATTTACATCTGTATAGTTATTTGCATTTGCGTCTGCTTTTACAAATCCTAACGTCCCTTCTAACCATGTATTATTAATCACTCTATAATGAGCACCTATAGATGCATCTGTATTATATGCCATCGTATTTGTAGTCATATTTTCAGTAGTTCTATAGTTATATGAGAACACTGTTTTAAACCTGCTTGTAAATGGTAGGGTAGCCGTCATTCCAGCAGAGTATGCTTGGTTATCGCCATTATCAGAAGTGTAGGCAGCTCGTGTTTCAATCACGGGAGCAAGGCTACTTTCTATTGTTTTCATTAACCCAGTAGCATCTTTCTGATTAGGGTAGAAGGTTAAGGTATTTTTCGCGAAAGCGTAAGCCTCATCCAGATTCCCCTGTGCGCGGTATGCATTTGCAATCCCTAGGTTTCCATCAAAAGAGGCGCTATCCTTCTCGAGGATACCGTTATATACCTCGATACTCTTTTTGAAAGTCCCAGTGTACATCCCTAGCGTAGCTTTGAGTGCTGCAACGCGCTGGTTTGTAGGGAATGTCACTTTTAGATCTGCAATGGCAGTTCTTGCCGTGGCGTATTTTCCGTTCCAGATAAGTGCCTGGATGTAGCGCTCGTTTGCGGTAATGATTTTTGTAGTGTCCGCTTTCGCGAAAGCGATACTCTCCTGAGCTAGTGATAAAGCAAGCTTGTCGTCTTTCTGCAAGTGAGCAACTAATGACTTTCCTACCTGAGAAGTTAAGGTATCTGAAAGTTGGCTGTACATCGTGTTTGCATTCTCATAATCCTTCTTTGCGATATACGTATTTGCAAGAGCACTTATGATTTGCTCATCGTTAGGCATATCCTCTAGAGCACTTTTAAGCAATTGTATAGCCGCATCATATTGAAAAGCAGTTGTAAGTTGGTTTGCTTTCCCCAAACGCATAAACTTTTTTGACACCGCAGCATTTGCATTGCCAGGTTGTACAGTAAGTGCTTTATTTACATAAGTGATTGCAGCGTCGTATTCTTTAAGGTTAGAAAGCGTGTTTGCATAACCGAGTAGGGCAGAGAAGCTCGTACTGTCTTTAACAACGAGGGTTTCATAAAAGTCCTTTGCAGCGCCAAAATCACTATCCCATAAAAGAGACTCGGCATAGTTTAAGCCAACTTCAAAATCCGTCGGATAGTCTGCCTTTAGTGTTGTAAATAATGATCTAGCTTCTGCGCTATCACCGCTCAGACCTAAAGCACGACCGTAACAAAGTCTTGCTGTCTTATTATCTGGGTAGTCTTCTAGTACTTCTCCAAAAAAAGCTTTTGCCTCCTCATATTTTCCAGTTTCTAATAAAGTGAAACCTGCAGACATATCTTGAGCGTATGCTGTTGCACTTAAAAGGAAGACGATAATTAATGTTGCTATTCTCATTACGTTTGTTTTACAGTTGCAAGTTATGGTCATGTATCAAGATTTCAATCTGAAGATAATTGCAACTCATCGACACTTATCGTCGACTGGTGGAGGTTAAGATCTGGTAAAGGGTAGTTTTGAGTTTATAGGTAATAAAAATATTCAATATTTAGCCAAGAACCATCTAATTTTTAGGCTTTTATGTTGTGTTGTAAATTGATAGATGAAAATAGGTTAGAGATGAGTTTTGGGTAGATGTTGCACACATTTTTCAAATGTGGCTTGCTCTCATTCTCAGGTTTGATAAATTCTCACTGTTGCGAACATCTCCTCAAATGTGCCTTCCTCTCCTTCTAAGGTTTGATAAATTCTTACTGTTGCGAACATCTCCCCAAACCCCTCTTCGAAGAGGGGCTTGATTTTTTTTACTCCTCCTCTTCGAAGAGGAGGCTGGGTGGAGATGTTTTGCGTTCGAGTGAGAAAAACAACAACTAGGTCAATTACAAACATTCCTCTATTCTATCTTCTATAGCAATAATAACGTCATCTATATCTTTAAACACTTCCTCATTTGTAAATCTTAAGAAATGTACACCTTTCTCCTCTAGACGACCTTGACGCAGTCCGTCTTCTATGATTTGGTTTTCGTGAATGCTTCCATCTAACTCAATAGCAAGACCTATTTCATGACAATAGAAATCGACGATGTAATCTAATAACGGCACTTGTCTATGAAATTCTGCTCCTGTTGCCTTTCTTCTGATTTTATCCCAAAGAGTTAATTCGGCTAGCGTCATATTCTTTCTCAGTTCCTGAGCTCGCTCTTTTAAGTCTCTACGGTATGGAATCAATCTTTGCATTAGTTTTTAGAGTAAATATATGTAAATCAATAAAATAGATATTTTTAAATATATTAGGCTGCTAACATCTGTCCAAACGTGCCTTCCATTCATTCTAAGGTTTACTAAAATCTTACTGTTGCGAACATCTCCCCAAATGTGCCTTCCTCTCCTTCATACTTCAGTCGTCGGAGGCAAGTTCCAAGAGGGGCTTCATTTATTTACTCCTCCTCTTTCTTGCATCCGACGAGGGAGTAACGACCGAGAGGAATGCACAGAGGCTGGGTGGAGATGTTTTGCGTTCGAGTAAGAAAATCGTTGCTACATCTCCCCAAATGTGCCTTCCTCTCATTCCTAAAGTCATTCGTTGGAGGCAAGTTCCAAGTGGGGCTTTATTTTTTTTGCTCCTCCTCTTCGAAGAGGAGGCTGGGAGGAGATGTTTTGCGTCTGAGTAAGAAATACGTATAGTTATAGAGAAGACGTTTCACATCTGAGTAAGAAATTCAAAAAGGCTGGGTGGAGATGTTTTTTGCGTGCCAGTAAGAAACAGAGAAGTTGAAAATAAAATATTTCACACCCGAACAATCTAAAAACTCCCTCCTTATATAGTAACAAGTAAACCTTTCGCGAAAGCGATACAACCACTAAACATGCTTTAAAGAAGAAATACTACCATTCGTCTACAGTAAAAATGTGCTCATCGAAATTTCAACCGAAAGCCTCTTAATTGCTTGCATCTTTGTACCAGAATCAAACAACAAACTATTATGGGACTTACAGTAATAAACAACAAAAGCACATTAAGAATAGTGCACAACGCAAGAACGATGTCAACAGGAGCTACATTAAATGTAGTGCATAGAAAGGTTGATAAGCCAGTTATCCAACTAATGACTTATTAATCAATAATCATGATCGCAATCCAACAAAAAATCAAAAAAGCACTTTCACCAGAGCAAATATTTATGCTCAGTGCCTTTGTAGTAAATGGAGGAAATTACCTCTATAACCTAGGCTTAGGTAGAGTATTAGGACCTGGAGCTTTTGCAGATGCTGCTATATTAATCACATTACTTCTAGTACTATCTTTTATAGCGATGACTTTCCAACTTGCAGTTGCAAAGTTTACTACAGAGTTTGATGCATCAAAACAGGAAGCCTTTGTAAAAAGAGCTTACAAGCAGGCAACGACTTTTGGGATTATACTCGGAGCGTTGATTGTAGTTTTTGCAACATCATTACAGTCACTTTTTCAAACGGCATCACCTATAATGTTTACCATCTTTGGAATAGCAGTCCCACTTTATTTTGTGATGAGTGTAAATCGAGGTAACCTACAAGGACGCAAATCATTTATTGAACTTTCTGTTACATATCAGCTAGAGATGATATGCAGACTTGCTCTTACTTTTGCATTCTTACTGTTTTTCAATATAGAATCCTCTGTAGCAGTATCTACAGCAATAGCAGTTTCTTTTATAGCTGGTGTGTTTCCTTTTAAGAAACTCACTTCAAAAAAAGCGATAGAGACAGCACTTACCTCAAAAGAAAGTAAGGCCGTGACTCAGTTTTTTGTACTCACAGCATGTTACGAGCTTACCCAAATCATTTGTAATAACAGTGACATATTATTAGTAAAGCACTTTTTTCCATCGTATGATGCAGGATTGTATGCCTCACTAGCACTTATAGGTCGTGTTGTATATTTTGTAACCTGGATGTTTGTGATGTTATTACTACCTACCGTAGTAACCATGCGTAAAGAGGGTAAAAACTCTGTGCCAGTACTTATGAAGTACGTAGGATACATCACAGCTCTTGCAAGCGCGATTGTATTATTCACATTTTTATTCCCATCATTTGCCGTTCAGGTTCTCTTTGGAGATCAATATATGGCAATTGCTCCCTTACTTGGTTGGTACGCCCTTGCCACATCTTTTTTTGCCTTATCTAATATTTTTGCCTACAACTATTTATCCCTAGATCATTATAAGCCTATCGTAATTGCGGCCATTTTTGGAGTGTTACAGATAGTGTTAATCATATTATTCCACGATTCATTATTTGAAGTTGTGTTAGCCCAAGTTGCAGCGATGGGTGGTTTACTTATCGCGCAACTACTTTACTTCTGGAAAATGCAAGTAAAGTAAAATATACCCCCAGATTGTAGTTTGCCCTCTTATAGAAGCTGTTGCTTTAATAAGAGGGTTTTGTTTTAGCAATACTTTATAAAACTGTTATTGCCATCCAAGCGTCGTCCTTTTAATATGTTCTACATTGATAGAAAACACTTTTGATAGCATTAGTAAGTACTGTAATATAGGTTGTTGAGCTAAATACGTGATAAATCGCCCATTTTCAAAAATCGTTTATCGAAGGTCAATTACCATTCGTCTATACTAATGGTCGAGTAAACGTTTTTGGTCCGCTTTCGCGAAAGCAAAGCCGCATATTTGTACTATCAAAAAAACATAACTACTTAAAAATAAATATCATGGCTTTAGAAATCAACAACATTTACGGAGTAACTTGCATCAAAGGAAAAGTATCTAGCACACACGTTCAAGAAGTAAAAGGATACTTCAAAGCATTACTTACAATACAAGATAATGTCATCATCAACTTATGTGAGATCAAGAAAGGATCTAAGAAGTTAGTAAGAGTTTTAGAAAACTTACAAGCTGAAATCTCAGAAGAAAAATCACTTAAATTTTTCAGCTACCCAGAGCCAGCAGTAAAGGAATTATACGCACAGCTTAATAATGAAGCCAACTATTACCAAGCAGCAGCATAACAAAAAGAATACTACTACAACAACATCAAATCTATATATCATGAAATTAGCAATCGTAACGGCCTATCCACCGAGCAAAGTAACTTTAAACGAATATGCATATCACCTAGTAAAGCACTTTCGTCAAAACCAAGAAGTAACAGAACTTGTACTTCTCACAGATGTAACTCCAGAACAAGCAGATATCACTTTTGAAGAAGATGGATGCGCAATCACCGTAAAGCAGTGCTGGAAATTTAATAGCTTATCTAATGTACTATCCATTGCAAAGGCAGTAAGAGCTACAAAGCCAGATGCGGTACTTTATAACCTACAGTTTATGAAGTTTGGAGATAAGAAAGTAGCAGCCGCTTTAGGACTGTTTTCTCCTTGGGTTTCTAAGTTAATGGGAGTAAAAACTACGGTGTTACTTCATAATATTATGGAAACTGTAGATCTTGATAGCGCAGGATTTACATCTAACAAACTTAAAATAAAAGCCTATAACTTTATTGGAGAGATGCTTACTCGTGTAGTTCTTAAAGCAGATACTGTAGCACTTACCATAAGCAAGTATGTGACTATCCTAGAAGAAAAGTATAATGCAAAAAATTGCGTACTGATCCCTCATGGTACTTTTGAAATTCCATTAGAACCATCTTACCAAGCCGCTCCTGGTCCTCTTAAGATAATGACTTTCGGAAAATTTGGAACTTATAAAAAAGTAGAAATACTTATAGAAGCAGTACAAAAGGTAAGAGAAAACACAGGTCGTGATCTTGAGATCGTAATTGCTGGTACAGATAGTCCTAACACGCCAGGATACCTAGCAGGAGTTCAAGAAGTATATAAATACGTTCCTAATCTTACATTTACTGGGTATGTAGAAGAAGAAGATGTACCTGTAATCTTTTCAGAAAGTGCGATGGTTGTTTTTCCATACACATCTACAACAGGAAGCTCAGGAGTATTACACCAAGCTGGAAGTTATGGTAAGGCAGTAGTAACGCCAGACTTAGGAGATCTTGGTATTCTTGTAAAAGAAGAAGGATACAGAGGTGAGTTTTTTAACCCAGAGAGTTTACGTAGTCTAGCTACAGGAATCCAAAATCTAGTAACAAACGAAGCCTACAGAACAGAAATAGCAAAAGCAAATTATCAAGCAGCAACAGCATTACCTATGAGCCGTATTGCTCAAATGTATCTAGATAATTTTGCAGGTAGAGCTATAAATGGAAAACGAGGAGAACTGGCCGTTGCGGCTTAATTACCGATTTTTAATGATAAAATAGGCATCGTCTTTCACCCCAAGTGTATTCACAATTCCAAAAAAAGCCTGTTTGTTCTTTCGCCACGGTAATCTACCAGCCACTTCAGTCGGTATGTCCCTAAAGTCGTAAAGTGTCCAAGAGAGATAGTGTAAGCTATCTCTTTTCTGGGTTACATAAAACTCCTTAAAATATGCAGCTTGATCTTTCTCATCAGGTCCTAGAGGATTCCATAATCCGTGATAAGCTGCGAGACCAAATTCTTGCAAAACCACAGGCTTGCTAGTTGCATCTGTAAGGGATTTGTGAGCCGCTGCAAGATCCTCAAGATCTTTATAATAATGATACGAGACAATATCTACATGCTCTTTAAGATGTAGCGCAGCCTCTGGAGAAGACCAGCCTATAGTTACTGGATGCGTATTATCTATAGTCTTGAGATAACCTATTGTTTGACTCAGCCACGATAATACCTCGCGTTCCCCACGACTTTCAAAATCGAGATTAGGTTCATTTTTAATATCCCAACCTAATAATGCAGGATGATCCTTTACATGAGTGACAATACTATGAAGGTGTGCATTTGTTATCGTCCAGTCTTGTATGCGATAATCTCCATAAAAGTCAAAAAGAGTAACCACAACCTTAAGTTTTGCTTTTTCTGCTTCGTCCAGAAGTGAGGTGAGTTTCTCAAGCTTTTCTTTAGAAACACGTGCTTTTCCAAAATCTTCAAAACCTACAAAGACTCTTATGGAATTAAGTTTAAGATCATTAATAATTTGAAAATCTGTAGCAAGTGTGTCTTTACTAAATGTAGGGCCAAAGGTATCCCAAGGACTTCCTTGTGGGTAATAATTCATGCCTTCTAGCATTGTAAGATCTAGAGGTACAGTTTCATTTTTAATTTCGGCAGGATGTGAAGCTACTTTTTCAAAATGACGCACTCTCCAGAAGCCATCCTCTAGCAGTAGTATGATTTTGTAGTCATTATTAAAAGCTCGTTCTACGAGAAATTGTTCATTTTTAAAAACACGCTCTACACCAGTTACATTGCGATCTGTGAGCACTACTAATGTACCATCTGCACTATAAAATTCTACAGAGAGGTGATGTGTAAGCGTTGTGCTTTCTATATAGGTGTTTGTTTCATTATTAAGTGCTAGTAGGTCAAGTACTTTCCCTCGAGCACGCTCTGTATAATGGTCAAAAATACCCGCATCTTCTCCTGTGTAAAAAGCCCTGTTTTTCACATACCAAGCATCAAGATAGTCTTCTTCTATACTCGCTAGATTTGCTTCTTCCATAGGCCTTCCGGGGTTTTCAATAGACTGCCAAGTAACTTCTGGTACATAATGACGGTCTTTTGTTTCGTCTAGATGTAGCATTTTACTCCTATCTGCACCCGTATTTAAAAAAGCAATCACCTGACTCACACCATAGAGTACACCTGCATTTATGAGAATAAATCCAGCCAAAATCAAAATGCGATATAGGGTTTTGTTACTTTTCAATCTATTAATATTTGGGTGTTACTTTCTAGTCCTAAACAACGTACTACGACGTCATAAGTTCCAGCAGGATAATTTTCTTCTTTTAGATAAAAGGTAGCCTCACCATTTTTTGTTTGTCCGTTGCGGGTCTCATCTCCTATGGTTACAGATACGTCAATTCCATTTTGTACCAATTGCCCTAAATAGCTTGTAAGCGGTCCTATGGTCAAGTTTCTTTCGGTTATCGTTGGAGTAGGGATGGAGGTTATGATGGATTTAAATTGCTGCGTTATGGTGTTGCTTTGTGCAATACCTGTTACGGCTGCTCTTACATTCCATGTGGTAGGTGATTGTGGGTGTAACGCTTTCGCGAAAGCGTACCCATTAACCGTACTCGCCTTATTCTGCCAATGGGCACCTGTTGCATCTGTCATATAGAAGGTAACCAGCGTTCCATCTGTCATCACATTACCATGCTCATCGCGTATTTGCGTACTCTGAAAGCTGATGATCTCGTTGCCATCTGCATAGTTATGATTACTGTTTGCTTCTATTTGAAAATTTTGAGCTACATCTGGAAAAACATCTGCTACGAGCTCTTTTGATGAGATATTTTCAAGCGTACTCCCGGTGCTCATCCTTCCTGTGCGTAGCGGAGAAGAAATGCGTTTCCACACAAAACCAGAAGCTATAGGATGCGTAGTAGTCTTAATAGCCGACTTAAATTGTGACTTAAGTGCTACTTGAGTGTTGTCTGGAAGGGTGTTATCTAGCGTATCTGTCGGGATACTCACCAGCATTGTGTAATCACGCACATTTGCAACAATACTCCGTGGACCAAGAAATGTTTCAATGGTGCCTAAATGGTTTGTGTCTGGTAATAAGCTGAACTCACTTTCTTGAGTGATGTTCCCATTACTATAAAGACTATAATTCACAACACCACTTCGTTTAGTAAAACTAGGCGGAATGTAAAACTGTGCTGTATTATCTAGTATTTCGGGTTCAACAATGATGGTAGCGTAGGTACTTGATAGAATTAGATAGACTGTTTGCTCATCTAGTGCGCTGCCTGTTTTAATAGATATATACAATCCCTTATCTGTAACTGTTTGATCACCTACATCCATTAAAGTTATGGCAGTATGTTGCACTGTTTTTACTGTAGCTTTATCTGCACAGGAACAGAACATTGTGAGCAGCGATAGTGCAACGATAGCAAAGGACGATATGTATGTGCTACGTTTTATCATTTTGGATTACCCACATAGTTGTTAGTGGTAATTGTAATATATGCATACGGCATATTTTTAATTGGTATAAATGATTGCTCACTTCCAGATGTATTCCTTTGCGGTACTACTTTATCAGATATACTCTGGTTAGGTAGTCCGTTTACAGAAGCTGTTTCTAATCCAGAGGCTACTTCTGTAGGCAAGATATCTGAGTATAATACCTCAGAAAATGGCCTTTTACGTTGCTGGCGCACACTCTCATCTATATACCTGCTTTCTACCCATAACAACTCTTTGTCTTCATTATAGTAGCCTATAAGTAGTTGTGGTATGGTCGCTTCTTCTATACTAGTGTTAAACAGGAAACCTTTAAGTGTATTTTCTTCTTGCTGCACCTTAGAAAGATCTACTGCCTGATATAAATCTGTCGTAGCAACATTTGCGCTTACTTGTACTTCAAAATTTACAGGGATGTCTGTAAGATCAATTTCTGTAAATGTATCTGGAGCGTACGTAGTTGGTTTTTCTTCTGTGGCAGAAGCCCATGCAATACCTTCAAAATTGATGCGGTAAAGCGTAGTCTCCTTAGGTAGTAATTTATGTTTGACTACATCCTTTGCATTAAATCTAGCCAGCTCTTCATTATCTTCATTATAGATAGCTCCCGTTACAGATATATCTGCAGGAATATTATCTACGTTCTGAATTTCTCCCACAATAGCATAGGTCGTATCTAGTTGCACCAGTCTTGCAGAGAGTACCTCTACTACAGGTTGCTTGAGTACATCCTCATGAAAAGTTTGCTCAGATGTCACAGCACGTTTTCCGTGGTTATAATACCTCGTTCCGCTCTGTATAAGAAGCTGCTCTGGCGGTATATCTGGATCTACAGTTTTAGGAACGATATACCATTTGCTTCTCTTTTTGAGCAGTTGTAACTCGTCGTGAGTTTCAATTTCTTTAAGTGGTGTAATCCACGTAGCATCTACAATTCCTAAAGCTGTAGTATCTGTTTTTGGGATAATGTCTATGTATAGACTATCCAACTTCGCATAAGAACTTAATAAACCATCTGAGACAGAAATCTCGAGCATAAATTGAGATAGTTTCTTGTCACTATCCGGATCTAGATAAGAATGGGCACGCTCAAATTCTTTAAAATCTACCGCATCATAATAAGCAGTAACCACATTGTTAGCCGATAGTTGTGTGGTGTTTTTTACATAAAATAAATATCCGCCAAAGGCAATTACAATCAGTAAAATAATAGTCCACACCACAGATGCTCGATATAATAGGGAAGGAGCGCGCTTGTAGATAGGAGCAAAGGCAAAGTATAATGGCAGCTCTTTCTTTCTTTTAAAGGAGCGCGTCCAGAGCGAACCTAAATGAAGTAGAAATGCAATAATAACTGTGGTAAATGGTATAATCCCCCACATGAGCTTTAAAACAAGTGGTGCATCTTCTCGAGGTAATACACTTGGTAAGGGAGCGATACCTGCTTTTTCCCATACCATGATACCATTTTCTAGTAAGCTTAATCTATGCCAACCAGCAAAATAGAGTAGAGGATCATAAAACTTGTCGTTTGAAAAAACATACTTCAAATGGTATTTTTCTGGTACCGTAAGAAACTGCTGGAGTGACCCTATACCTTCTATACCTCTATATTTTGAATTTTCGAGACGCTCCACCGCCCTTGTAGTAAGTTCTGGTAATCGTCTTGCAGAGTGATAATCACCATCTACTGTAGTTGCCTTAGTTTGTGCAGAGAGCCATGCCATTTGGTCTCCAAAACCAAGTGGTAAGTATCTCCATTTGTAATGCTCATCTTCATTTAAGAAGTTTACAATAGGCGTCATTTTTATAGCATCTGGCTGGCTCGGTCTAAACTTCCCTAGGGTAATGGTGAATATGGCGATAAAGATGAAGAGGAATGATAAGAATGCCCCAGACGCTCTATGTACTAGTGTTCCCCATTTTTCTTGTAAGTAGTCTTTATAATCACCTTCTACAAAGCGATAACAGAACTCTCCAAAAACGGGTAACGCCATGATAGACGCCCATAAGGTAAAACGATCTAAGGTTAATATATTAAAGGCGTTTTCTCCCAGCATTGCTAGAGGTACCGGAGTTGTTCCGCCGGTTCCTAAAATCAATAACAAGGTAAATGATATACCAAAAAAGAGTAGTCTCTTACTGTAATACCTATAGAAAAAGTAAGGAAGTAAGAACATTAAAAGTCCCCAAGGAATCACAAAAAATACTAAACCAGAGGAGAGCACTTCAAGAAAATTATCCCTAGATCCATGCGGAATAGGTACCTGTGTGATGGGATTATTTTTTGTGTTTACCCAATATGGAAAAATGCAACCTACGATAAGCACGAGCGAGCAAGCTCCAAATATAACGATGCGTCTTAAGTGGGTCCATACCGCTTTCGCGAAAGCGATAACAGTAACCTCCTTTGTGCTATTCACCTTTTCTCTCGCAGCATCCATTACCACCATACCTAACAGTGGGAATATAAAGAAGATCATCCCAAATATAGGAGTGACATGATGTGAAGTAACAGTAACCGAAAGTAATGCAAGGGCTTTAAATAGGTGTCGTTTGCGTGCTGTCTTTACCCATAGATATATTTCGGGGAGGCAGTGCATTAATACCGAGATACCTATAATACTAGGTAGTTGCCCAAAAATGTGAAGCGTTTCTACAAATGACGAACTAAAAACGGCCATTAAAGCAGCATATCCTGCAACCTTCTTATTAGGTATTAAGACTTGGGTAAAGCGATAGACACCAGTAATAAATAGTACAACTCCCGTGAGAGCAACCGTAAACATCCCAAATTTAAGTCCGCCTATATAAGAAAGAGCACCTATGGTTTGATGTACAAGTGGCGGATAGCCCATGACAGTAAAGCCAGTGTACCAACTATAACTCCACGGCTCAAACCAGCTCGTTGCATAATGATTTGCAAAAAACAAATGAATAAGAGCGTCATATGTGCGCTCTACAGTGAAGAACATAGCTGTTCCGTGGAAAATCATTCCAAGGAGAACCGCGCTTACTAAGTATTTGTTTGTTTTTGACTGCATTGTTTGGGAGTGAAAAGATACCCATTTTAATATTCTGAATCAAAGATAGTTCTTTCGATAAATGGTTTAACCTTCGACGAGTGGTAACCGTCTATAGTAAGCCGCTAGCCATCGAAAACACTGGCTGTCAACGAGAAAAGCGGGGTATGTTTGTACTGTAAAACAATAACAACACACAAAAACACACATTATGAAAACTGGAATAATCATCCCTTGCTACAACGAAGAAAAGAGACTTAACACAAACGCATTTGTGTCATTCATTAAAGAAAACAGCGATTATCATTTATGTTTTGTAAATGACGGAAGTAAAGATAAAACGCTAGAGGTTCTTTATAGTATGAAAGAACAAGCGCCTAATGCAATAAGCATTGTAGATGTAAAAAAGAACTCTGGTAAAGCAACAGCTGTAAGAGCAGGAGCTAGATTCTTATATAGCAAGTCTACTATCTCTACGATAGGATTTATGGATGCAGACCTCTCAACAGACTTCAGAGATTTTAAGGACCTCGTTAAAACTCTGAAGACTGAGGGAAAGCTCGTAGTATTCGGTTCTAGAAACGCTTTAGGAAGCGGTACGATAGAACGCAACTTTATGAGAAACATGTTTTCAAAATTTGTGAAGCAGTTTATCTTACTAATCTTAGGATTACCTATAAGAGACACGCAGTGTGGAGCAAAAGTATTTACAAGAAGCATCGTGCCTGTAGTATATGACAATGCTTTTACTAGCAGATGGTTATTTGATGTTGAGATCTTCTTACGTCTTAAGAGCTACCTAGGAAAAGAAAACACAATGAAGAACATTTTTGAGCAGCCACTTATGAGATGGGTACACTTAGATGATTCTAAGTTAGGAATGAAAGACGCTTTACAAATCCCAATGAATCTTACACAAATCTGGATGAACTATGCTTTTCAAAGCAATACAGCAGCCAGCGCAATCCCTACAGAATTTGCATTAGACACTATGTCTCAAGAATTTTCTATAGCAGCATAATAATTACTGTTTCCTAGTCCCCATAAAACATCATTTATCCACATCAATTCTACTATTATGAACATCTATCCAATAAAATTTGAGCCTATTCTTCAAGAAAAAATCTGGGGAGGATCTAAACTACAATCGGTACTTAACAAGAAATGTACTAGCGATACGACTGGTGAGAGCTGGGAAATATCTGGAGTAGAAGGAAATATATCACAGGTAGCAAACGGATTATACGAGGGAGAATCACTGGTTTCTCTTTTAGAAAACCACACAAGTGAATTTGTAGGAGCTGCAAATTATGAGCGTTTTGGAAATGAGTTTCCGTTGCTTATAAAGTTTTTAGATGCAAAGACTAATCTTTCTGTACAAGTACACCCAGATGATGAGATGGCACAAAGAGATCATAACTCATACGGTAAAACCGAAATGTGGTACATAATGGACCATGAAGAAGAAGCAGAGATCATATTAGGTCTTAAAGATAAAAACGTAAATACAGAAATCTTACGTGATGTGACAGGAGATAATGTATACGACGTATTTAATAAAGAAAAAGTAACAAGAGGTGATGCATATTTTATTCCTGCAGGAAAGATACACGCCATAGGAGCAGGTGTACTCGCAGCAGAGATACAGCAAACCTCAGATATCACCTATAGAGTATATGACTGGGATCGCACAGATAAGAAAGGTCAAAAAAGAGATTTACACCTTGACCAGTCTGTTGCTGCGACAAGAGAATTTTATGAAGAGTGTAAGAAAGAGTGTAAAACGGAAGGAAATACTTCATCAAATGTGGTAGCCTGTGATTACTTTACTACAAATGTGTTACGAGTAAATAAAACTTTTGAGAAATCTTATGCAAACCTTGACTCTTTTGTAATCCTTATGTGTGTTGAGGGTTGTGCCTCAGTAACCGTAAATAATAAGACAGAGATTGTATTTAAAGGTGAGACCATCTTACTTCCAGCAAATACAAAAGAAGCTTTTTTCTTTGCAAAGGATGCTCAATTTCTAGAAGTATATATTGATTAATAAATTAAATCTGTACACAAATCCCTTAGTAAATCTAGGATGTACGTTGTTGTTATTGTTACTTCTATTAGATGAAGCAATACTAAGGTTACGTAGAGATTATATAATAAATCCTCATTGTCATCGGACTGTGAGGATTTTTTGCATCATCCTAATTTATTAGAAAGGGCCTAAGTGATTATATGAATTAATAATACTTGTAATAGTTACGCTTTCGCGAAAGCGTACTATACATAAAAAATAATCTGATGTATAGAAAAACAAAAGCCCCATACAACGTATAGGGCTTTAACCAAATAAACAAACCAATCAATCAATTATTCCATAATCATTTTTTAAGGGTTAATAGTATTCTTTCTGCGCACTAGTGCAATAAACACTAGTCCAGCAATGAGTATGAAAACAAATGCCATAATAGGCGGAAATAAGCTAGCGCGATGTGCTGTTACTTCAGTAAAATTTTTACCATCTACTCGCAGTGATAAGGTGTGATTATTATCATCATTAAGTACAAAGTGTTTCTTATTAAACCCATCTTTAAGTAGGATTAATGCACTCTGGCTTTTGTGAATATCTACAAACGCTGTGTTTTCTATAACTGCACTTTGTATAGTGGTAGGTACTCCAATCACTTTAAAAACTACCTTAGTTTCATGCCCTAATTGTACAATGCCGTTTAATAACAATACTTCTTTATTCTCGTCAAAACGTATGTGCAGGTTGTTCTTAATATGAGTAAGAACCATTTCTTTAAACTCCTCTGGAGTAGTATAAGGCGTGTCTGAAAAATGCGTGTTTATCTCTTGCTGAAAAGCAGTGAGAGATGCACTCACTTGTAGCACCCATGTTTGATCCTCTTGCTGCACTAACATTGTAGTGGAAGCATCTGATTGATGTGCAAGTGCTTTAAAAGAAAAACATAATATGCATAGAACAATCAATAACGATTTTAGTTTCTTTCTAGTTTGCATAAGCTCCGTTTAAACAGTTAATAAAGTTATTTGCTCCAGCTGCATCTACATGGTAATGATATCCTCTCACATCATCCTCATGACCTCTACAAGCATCTAGGTCGCTAGGCTCGTTACCATCACTATTAAGTTGTGCATATAGTCCATGTCCATCAAGTGCATAACCTATCATTGCAGCGTGTCCATCTTCTTGGGCTAGCTGGGTAGTAACTCCTGTAGCTGCATGATAGTGATAACCTGCGTTGAGATTGATATGCCCACCAGCATCATCAAATGGTGCTAGTGTATATGCTCCTAGTATTGCATCTGTAGGTGCTGGTGCGTCAAAAACTACTCCGTTAAAAGCTACACCTCTCTGCGATGGTCCATTGCCTCCCATAGGACCTCCACCACCAAAATTAATGGAGCTAGCAACTCGTTGAGGTGTTACAGGGATGAGGTATGTTCTAGTGAGGTCTGCCACATAAGAGGGTAAACATTCTACACAGAAATTCTCATATTCTTCTCCCACGTTTGGGTTTGCGGCATTTGCACAGTCTTCTAGTGAGTCTGTTGTATAAATATCACCGTTGTCGTCATACATAAGCCATGTAGTGTCATTGTAAAAGGAAGCCATATTCTCAATAAATGCTCCATCTACATCATATACTTGACCGTTTTCTAGCCAGATTCCTCCAGCCTCAGCATCATCTGCAATATTATCTGGACACCATGGGCCCATATTGTGATCTGCTGGTGTACTTGTAACAACAAGTTCGTAGCAATCTGTAGTTACTCCGTTAGATAAAGTACACGGTACGGTGGTAATAGTAACAGAATTGTCACTAGTATAAAATAGTGATGTATCTACATCTATTACGACACCATCTGTATCTGTAGTTTCTCCTGTTTGAGTTGCATTATCGTCGCTTGAGCAAGAGTTGCATCCTATTAATATCATTGAGGATATAAATAATCCTATGAGTGGTAATTTTGAGAAGTATGACATATTTTTTTGATTTTATTGGTTGAGGTTTTTTTGAAGTTAGATGGGAGTGATGTTTGTTTTTTAAAAGCTCTGTAATTACTCACAGAGCTTTTGGCTAATTAAAAACAATTCACTTTTTACATATTACTTTTTTTCTCTGCGTTGTGGCTTTGGTGCTTTTTTAAATTCTTTTTCAGAGATGAAACCATCTTCGTTTGTATCTACTTTATCAAAGTCATTTTTTAATGGACCTTTTATTTCAGATTTTGCAAGTTTGCCATCTTCATTCTTATCCATTTGCTCCAATAGTTCAGCATACGTAGGTGGTTTTTTTCTATCGTTTCCTCGTTGTGCCTGTGCCATTGAAACACTTGCAAATGCTACACAAAATATAGCCGTTATTACCGCCGTTTTAAATTTAATAGTTTTCATATTTCTAGTTTTATGTTACACTTATTTGACATCAAATGTAATAGGTAGTTTAATGGTTATGAGTCACTTTAAGTGAATGGGCGCTAGTTTTCTGTGAATGGCATTATCTAGCCTTTTTCTTATAATTTGATACTGTGTAAATGTGCTTGTTCTAGCCTATAATAGCTATTCATAAAGGTTTCTTTGATTTGTTCGATGCGTTGTTTTCTTAGATAAATAAGTTGAATTAGCGCATAAAAAAAGCTAGATAATGATTTCTCATTACCCAGCTTTCTATAAATGTTTTGTTGCTCTTTACAAAGAGCATGTTTTAGTAAGTCACTCGAGTTTTAATGCCTTTATATCAGTAATGAGTTGAGCAATGGATGATCTATTTAAGCCATTATATATCCCTCTTATGTGCTTATTACTATCAATGAGGAGAAAATTTTCTGTGTGAAGGAAGTCGTCTATTGTTTTTTCTTCTCCTAAGTCATTTTCTACAAAATAGAAGTCTCTTCCTAGTGAGTATATATCCTTCTTATCTCCGGTAACGAGATGCCATTTATTATCTATAACCCCATTATCTTCGGCATATTTTTTTAATACATCGACAGTGTCTGAGGTAGGCATCACGGAGTGAGATAGCAATACTACGTTAGGGTCGTTTTTAAACGCTTCTTGTACCTTGAACATATTATCTGCCATTTGCGGGCAAATACCTGGACACACAGTAAAAAAGAAGTCCGTCACATAAATCTTATTATCAAATGTTTTTTGAGTAATAGTTTCCCCTAGCTGGTTAGTCAGCGCAAAATCAGGAATTTTATGAAAGTCTTTTTCTTCTTCTGATCCTGGTACAATCCAGTTAGGTGTAAATGACTTCTCATTATAATAGGGTAGATACTCCGTTCTACTAGTTTCTACTACTTTGACGTTTTCCTTCTTTACTTCTTGATTACAACTAGTGATAGTGATAAGTACTAGAAGTACCAAGAGGCTCATTAGTTTATTTTGTGATAATAATTTCATCTTCTAATTTATAACAGGAGTTAGCTTTTCTCATTCCAAAAATTCGCCCATTACGAGCTTCATAATTCACGTATAATGTTTCGTTCTCAAGCCAAGCTTTTTGTAATCCGCTTTCTTGTCCATTGTCTAAGTTCCTTTGCTTTGCAAGCACGCCAGTAACATACCATTCTCTTTCAACACCTTGCTTCACTCCTTTAGTGTAATTGGATTGTGAAGCCAATACTCCATTTTCCCACCAGCTTTTATAAATACTATCTAGCCGATTATTTTTATAGTAAGATTCAATACGAAGTATACCATTTTCAGACCATTTTTGAGCTATTCCTTCTCGTTTACCTTGGATATATCCTATTTTCTCGGCAAGTGTATCGTTAGGATAAAACCTTAGTGAGTATCCAGAAAATAATTCGTTATTATAATACCAAGCACCTTCTAGCGGATTCAAAACCAGCTCTTTTTTTAATACCTCTATGTCGCTGATAGTTTTAGGTTTATCAGAATGTATAGCAATATCCATTTCCTGTAACGAATTGTCATTACAGGAAATTAATAGTATGCTTAGTATGATAATAAATGATCTAATAAACATGATTTAGTATCATTGGTAAGGTCCTGCAAAAGCAATGTATGAACCTGTATTAGAGTATAATTCATTAATGATGTGGTAGTGATATTCCTCATCTCCTTGTGTAAATTGGGTGGTAGTAGTGTGTCCTCCAGATGCATCTAGATCTGTAGGGTACGTCCCTGTAGCATCACATTTTCTACCATAAAGGAAAACACCGTCTAGCAGTACACCTACAAGGTTATCATCATCATTTGTAAATGCTTTTGGTTCTAGGTGATAGTGATATACACCAGGCCCTATGTGAGCTCCTGTCCAGTCTAAACTTGCTGCAGCTTGATCTAGCGCACCGTTTCCTTCTTGATCATTAAATATTGATGCACCACTCACTGCAATACCAATAGTATTTAATTGAGTCATAACAGTGCTACCAGTTAGGTTAGGCGTACCATCTACAGTAATAGTTGTTGCATTATTATTACTAGTCATAATAGAAGGCGTCACGGCAACGTCTGGCTCTTCTCTATACAGGGAATTACCTTCTCCCCAGTACACGGTCTCGTGGTTAGGTAAACCAGTAGTCTCAATCACTACGTTAGATCCATCAATGTAAATGGTAGTTGCTTCTGTGTCAAATGCAGTGTATGCCTGGTGAAGCTCTGTGAGTGCAACTTCATCATCATCATTTGATGCTGTTGTTACATCTCCTTCATCACTACTACATGCAATAATTGTGAGAGCAGTGGTTGCTACAATTACAGATAACGGTACGATTTTGTTAATTAGATTCTTTTTCATCACAAATGGAGTTTTAGCTATTAATATTAAATTTGAATTTTTAGAAAATTATTTCATAAAATTCTTAAATTCAGTCTTTTATTGATACAAATGTAGGTGTTAAAGAGATTTCAATAATGTAACTTTCAATGAATGGTAGCAAGTTTTAAGTGAATGACGATAGTTAGTCTGTGAGTATCCATTATGAGTTTCCAAAAATGACTAATATTGAGAACTGTTACTTTAGAATAGCTTTAATTTGCGGTATGAAAAGAGCGTTTTACTTACTAATACAGATTATATTTTGGGCCATAGTTTGGTATCTCATGAGCCTTAATCAAAGAAATACTAGTCAGTTTATTCTTGATACAGTACCTACATTTCTATTTCAAATAGGTGCGATAATCTTTGCTACTTATTATCTAATACCACGATTTCTTTTTACTAAGAAATACCTCTATTTTTTGGCAATCTCCGTTCCTTTATTATTAATTTTTGCCTACTTATCTTCTCTTTTTATTAATCCTATAAACCCTGAAGATATAAGGCCTATGGGTCCAAGAAGGCCTTCGCCAGTACTGTTACATTTTCTAGCAATCGCCCTGGCATTTATATTTAATATTCTTATTGAGACTTTTATTTACGTACAAGAAAAGGAAAAGATGATCGCTTTCGCGAAAGCGGAATTATTAGAAAATGAGCTTAAAATGCTAAAGATGCAAATCAATCCACATTTTCTATTTAACGCGCTTAATAATATTTATGCGCTCTCTGTAACAAACTCAGATAAAACCCAAGAAAGTATAAGTACGCTCTCTGAAATGTTGCGATATGTCATCTACGATTGTGAGCGACCGAAGGTTACTTTACAGAAAGAGGTGGAGTATATTGAAAATTACATTGCTCTTTTTAAGTTGAAAAGCAGCAAACCTTTTAATATTTCGTTTGAAAATAATGTGACTAATGCGGGAATGTTTGTAGCTCCTATGTTATTTATACCTTACATCGAGAATGCCTTTAAACACAGCGGTATCGAAAAAGGAGAGGAGCGCTTCATTAATATTGCTCTTACTACAAGTGATAACCAGATTGAATTCATAGTAGAAAATAGTATTCCAGAAACACCACAGCATATAGATGGAGTAGGAGGAATAGGATTGCAAAATGTAGAAAAACGATTGAACATCTATTACCCTGGGAAGCACTCCCTACATATTGAGACAACTCCTAATTATAGTGTACACCTTAAAGTAACCGTACAATGAAGAAATTGAGATGTATCATTGTAGACGATGAGGAACTAGCAAGAACACTACTCACGACTTACGTCGCTAAGGTTGCCCATGTGGAATTACTGGCTTCTTTTGAAAATCCATTACATGCATTATCATATCTCAAGGAAAACGAAGTAGACCTAGTGTTTATGGATATACAGATGCCAGAACTTAAAGGAACCGATTTTGCCGAACTTATCATAAACGACAATGTTAAAGTAATATTTACTACTGCATACTCAGAATATGCTCTCAAAGGATTTGAGCTTAATGCTCTAGATTATCTAGCTAAACCTATCACTTTTAAACGTTTTCTAGCAGCAATCAACAAGTTTCCTATGGTAAGCAAGGAAGCAGAGACTTCGCTAGTAATAAAATCTGGTTATGACTTGCATAGAGTACTTTTTCAAGATATTCTATACATAGAAAGCGATAGTGAGTATGTAAATTATCACTTTGAAGATGGTAAGAAGATTATGGCAAACCAATCATTGAGTAAATTATTAAATGAATTGCCTTCTCAATTTATAAGAGTGCATAGGTCTTACATTGTAAATAAGAACAAAGTCACTAGTCTTAAAGGTAGGTCTTTAATGCTTTCTCATACAGAGATACCTGTAAGTGATAGTTATTTTGAAACCGTCAAAAACACTGTTTTTAATAAGTAATATCAAGAGCTTTAAAATAAAGAGTGTCAACATAACAGCTGTTATGTTGACCCTTTTTGTTGTAGTTACGTTGGCTTTTTAAATAGCTAACTGCAATAACTCAAGTGGTAAATCTACCCCTTGATCTTTAATGGTATTGATTCTATGTAGATAAGCCGCACCTTCTAGTAAGTGAGTAGCAACATCTGCAACTTTTCTGTTTTTGGCTTCGCTTAGATACGAGTCTTTTGTCCACTCATTAAAAGCGCCCATTGCTGGGCCACACCATATTTGATAATCCATTACTCTGTCTGGAGTACCTGCATTTGCCCAGTTGGAAGACAGTCCTAAATACCATCTAAAAATTAATGCCATTTTACGCTTTGGATTTCCTTGCGCTTTTTCTATTTGTTCTGGATCTCTTTCTTCAAAGAAGCTCACACAACCATCCCAAACTTGTTCTAGTGACATTTTAAAAGTTTTAGTCTCCAGTTTAAGTCGTTCTTCTGCTGGGATATCATCAATCCCGTCATAGCGCGTGTAGACCTCATAAAGTTTCTTTGCTCTCGCACCAAACAAGGTTCCACGTTTCAATACTTGTAATTCTACACCTAGCTCAAACATATCTGACGCTGGAGCCATCGTGACATCTGTTGAGGCAACCTTAGAAAGCAATTCCTTCACAACATCAGAAGTTCCAGACTCTACACAGGCTTGATTAATTGACCCTGTTACTAGATAAGCAGCACCCATAGAAAAAGCGGCTAGGGCAGAAGCTGGAGTTCCTATTCCTCCTGCGGCGCCTACTCTAATTTGCTTTTTGTAGTTATATGTTGCCTGGATTTCGTCTCGCAATTGTAAAATGATTGGTAATAAAACCACTAGAGGACGATTATCTGTATGCCCACCAGAATCTGCTTCTACAGTAATATCATCTGCCATGGGTACTTTTTGAGCGATTTCGTATTGTTGCTGGGTGATTTTTCCAGCAGCCAATAATTTATCTAAAAACTGAAGCGGAGCAGGAGACATAAAACGTTGCGCAACTTCTTTTCTAGAAACCTTACCTATTACTTTATTGCCAATCACAATTTCGCCTTGAGCGTCAAGACTTAAGCCTACAGCTCTATATTTTACAATTTGCTCAGATAAATTCATATAAGCCGAAGCTTCTACCACCTTTACACCATGCTCTATATATAAATTGACAGCGCCTTCTTCTAGCGCCTTTTCAATAGGACTGTGGATAAGATTACACGCATAAGCTTGCGTAGGTAAAGCTGTCTGAATGGTTGCAATTGCTTCTTTAACACGAGCAGGAATCATCCCAGCAGCACCAAAAGAACCTATCATCTCGTTCTTTCCTAAAGCGATTACCATATCAGTTGACGCAATTCCGTTTGCCATAGCGCCTCCTTTATAAGCGTATTTTAATTGGTAATCTTCTTTAAACGAAGTGTCGCCAAAATCGGCAGCAGTAAATGCGGGTACGATGGCTTTTAAAAACAACCCCTTTCCTTCAGACTGTATAGTGCCAGTATTTGTAACGCCAGTGCGACCTGATAAATCCTCAACAATGTAACAAGGAGTAGCAGTGTTTTTCAATTTTTCAGACATTCCTTGGACTGTCTCTTATACACATCTCCGAGCCC
>CAJXSW010000002.1 GCA_913060645.1 uncultured Dokdonia sp.
CTCGTGGGCTCGGAGATGTGTATAAGAGACAGCAATTAGCACTAGCCGCCGCTGTGTTTTCATTCGCTTTCGCGAAAGCACAAACCGCACAATCCACTATAAATCAAGATGAAAGAATTACCGAACTTCTTGATTTGAAAAGTAACCTTGAGAAAGAAGGTAAGTTAACAGATAGATATAAAATACAACTCTATTCTGGAAGCTTAAACACCGCAAGCTCAACATTAAAAAAATACAGAAATCGTGTAGGGACATGGTCTTCGTCTATAAAACACGAAACCCCTAACTATAAAGTATGGATAGGAAGTTTTAGAAACAGACGCGAGGCAGACAGAGCTCTTATGGAAATCAAAAAAGACTTTCCAAGCGCTTTCATCTTCAAACCAGATGGTCGCGACTAATCAATCACAACACCAATTACACACCCTTATCAACACAACTGTTTATAAGGGTTTTTTTATGCTTAGTTAAGAAAACATAGTTCTCTCCAGCAAAACGCATTAGTAGGCGCTCATAAAGGCCAAATTGCATCAACCACAACTTCTCTAACAGCTCATCCTGAGCCTTACCAAACCTACTATTGTAATCAAAAAACTACGCTTAATTGAGATAACGACAGATGACACAAGCAACAGTATAATTAGCCTGTAACACTTTCGCGAAAGCGCATAAAAAAATCGCTTAAGATTACTCCTAAGCGATTTATATAATTAAGTATTCTGTGATTCTATTTAAGCTTCTTCTTTACAGCTACTTCTTGGAATGCTTCGATTACATCGTCAATTTTAATATCGTTGTAATTCTTAATCTGCATACCACAGTCATATCCTTTTGACACTTCCTTAACGTCATCCTTAAATCGTTTTAAGGCCGCAAGAGTACCAGTATATACTACTACACTATCACGGATAAGACGAATGTTTGAATTTCTAAAGATCTTACCGTTCATAACCATACAACCTGCGATTGTACCCACTTTTGATATCTTGAATGTCTCACGGATCTCTGCAGTACCAGTTATCTCTTCTCTCATCTCTGGAGAAAGCATACCCTCCATTGCATCTTTAAGATCGTTTATCGCATCATAGATAATTGAGTATGTACGGATATCGATTTCTTCTTTATCTGCAACCTGTCTCGCATTACCTGCTGGTCGAACGTTAAATCCAATAATTATCGCGTCTGAAGCAGAAGCTAACAACACATCACTCTCTGTAATGGCACCAACACCTTTGTGTATAATGTTTACTGCAATTTCCTCAGTAGATAGCTTCTGGAAACTATCTGTAAGTGCTTCTACAGATCCATCCACATCTCCTTTAAGAATAATATTAAGCTCTTTAAAGTCTCCTAATGCGATACGACGGCCTATTTCATCAAGTGTAATATGACGTTGTGTACGCACGTTTTGCTCACGCTGTAGTTGCGTACGCTTCGTTGCAATATCTTTTGCTTCACGCTCATCTGACATCACAACAAACTTATCACCAGCCTGAGGAGCTCCATCAAGTCCTAAAACTGAAACTGGAGTAGATGGACCCGCTTTTTTAATTTTCTTACCGCGCTCATCATGCATTGCCTTCACCTTTCCAGATGTTGTACCAGCTAATACATAATCACCAACTGAAAGCGTACCTGCCTGCACAAGAATAGTAGATACATATCCACGTCCTTTATCAAGGAAAGCTTCAACTACAGTTCCATTTGCATTTCTATTAGGGTTTGCTTTAAGCTCAAGTAGCTCTGCTTCAAGTAATACTTTTTCAAGTAATTCCTTAACACCAGTTCCTTTCTTTGCAGAAATTTCTTGTGATTGTATTTTACCTCCCCAATCTTCTACTAGAAGATTCATTTGAGCAAGTCCTTCTTTTATTTTCTCTGGATTTGCTGCTGGCAAATCTATCTTGTTAATTGCAAAAACAATAGGCACTCCCGCTGCTTGTGCGTGAGAGATTGCCTCTTTAGTTTGTGGCATTATACTATCATCTGCTGCAACTACAATTACTGCAATATCAGTAACCTGAGCACCACGTGCACGCATTGCCGTAAAGGCTTCGTGACCTGGAGTATCTAAGAATGCTACTTTCTTACCATTTTCAAGTTGTACACCATAAGCACCAATGTGCTGTGTGATTCCTCCACTCTCACCTGCAATAACGTTTTCTTCACGTATGTAGTCAAGTAAAGATGTTTTACCATGATCTACGTGACCCATTACAGTTACAATAGGAGCTCTTTCAACAAGATCTTCTGGCAAGTCAACTACCTCTTCGATAGAATCCTCAATGTCTGCATTTACAAATTCTACTGTATATCCAAACTCATCTGCAACAATAGAAATCGTTTCTGCATCAAGACGCTGGTTCATTGTCACCATCATACCAAGTGACATACACGCTGATATAATTTGAGTAACACCTACATCCATCATAGTAGCAACTTCACTTACCGTAACAAACTCTGTTACTTTAAGGATTTTACTTTCTATATCCTGCTGTGCCTGGTCATCCTCTGTCTTTTGACGGTGTTGATCACGCTTATCACGACGATATTTTGCTCCTTTTCCTTTGCTTGACTTTCCTTGAAGTTTTTCAAGAGTCTCACGAATTTGCTTTTGTACTTCTTCTTCAGTAGGCTCTGCTTTAACAACACGACCTCTACCTTTACCAGCGTTATTTCCGCCACGAGAATTATTACCTCCACGCGTATTATTTCCTCCAGGTTTTGAACCACCTGTAGTAGTTCCTGGTTTTGTAATACGGCGACGACGTTTTTTCTTATCGTCTGAAGCAGATGATTTTTTCTCAGGTTTTTTAAACTTAGAAAGATCAATCTTCTGTCCTGTAAAGTTAGGACCGTTAAGTTTTTTATAATCCGTCTTGAGAACTTCGTCCCCTAAACGCACTTCTTTTTCCTCTTTCTTAGCTTTAGAATCGGCAGGTTTTGCTTCTTCCTTTTTAGCTACTGGAGCTTCCTTTTTCCCTGGCGCTTTAGCTTTGATTTCAGATTTAACCTCTTCTTTCTTTGCTTCGACCACAGGAGCTGGAGTTTCATTCACTTCCACCTTTGGAGTAGCCGCTTCTTCAGTCTTCACCTCTTTTACAGGCTTAACCTCTTCCACTGGCTTCACATCTTCTACAGCTTCTTTTTTAGCTTCCTTACGGTCTGCTATATTTCCTGCTGGTTTACTAAGATCGATTTTACCCACTTGCTTTGGTCCGCTAAGCTGTGCTTTAGCCTTAACAACCTCTTGCTTTTTAGGCGCCTCGGCCTTTGCCTCAGCTTTTGCTTCGATCTCAACTTCTCGAGCGGCGCGCAGTGCCTCCTTCTCTTTCTCTTTTGCTTCGGCAACTTCCTTAGAAGCTACTTTCTTATTGGCATCCGTTTGAAATTCCCCCGAAAGCACCTCGTAAACCTCCGTAGTGATTTTCGTAGTCGGACGCGCCTCTATCTCGATACCTTTGGTTCCTAGGAACTCAACGGCACGATCAAGAGAAATGTTCATTTCTCGTAATACCTTGTTTAATCGCATTGTTGCTGCTGCCATAAACTGCTCTAAATTTTATTCTTAACCTACTTACTTCCGCTTGTAGGGTACTCTATTCTTCAAATTCTGCCTTGAGGATTCTCATCACATCAAGAACTGTTTCTTCTTCTAAATCTGTACGACGTACTAGATCTTCTGCATCTTGCTCTAATACGCTTCTTGCGGTATCAAGACCAATTTTCGCGAAAGCTTCAATTACCCACGCTTCTATCTCATCTGAAAATTCTGTAAGCTCAACGTCTTCCTCTACACCTTCTCTGTAAACGTCAATCTCATATCCAGTAAGCTGTCCAGCCAAACGAATGTTATGACCACCGCGACCTATAGCCTTGCTCACCTCTTCAGGTTTAAGAACTGCTTGTGCGGTTTTATTTTCCTCATTAATCTTTATACTTGTAATACGCGCAGGACTCAAAGCTCTAGTAATGTACAAGTTAAGGTTTGTTGTGTAATTTATCACATCAATATTCTCATTTCCTAACTCACGTACTATACCGTGAATACGAGAACCCTTCATACCAACACAAGCCCCTACAGGATCAATACGATCATCATAAGAGTCTACTGCTACTTTTGCCTTCTCACCTGGAATACGCACAACTTTCTTCACAGTAATTAAACCATCAAAAACCTCTGGTATTTCAGACTCAAATAATTTCTCTAAGAACAATGGAGAAGTACGAGACATAACGATTGAAGGCTTATTACCTTTTAACTCTACACTCTCAATTACTCCACGTACATTTTCACCTTTACGGAAAAAATCTGAAGGTATCTGACGATCTTTTGGTAAGATAATCTCGTTTCCATCATCATCAAGTAAAATAATAGCTCTATGTCTAATATGGTGCACCTCTGCAGTATACAACTGACCTTCAAGCTCTTTGAACTGCTTGTAGATATTAGTGTTATCATGCTCGTGAATCTTGCTAATTAAATTTTGACGTAATGCCAAAATAGAACGTCGACCTAAGTCAAAAAGCTTCACCTCCTCAGACACATCTTCTCCTACTTCAAAATCTTCTTCGATCTTACGAGCATTAGTTAATGAAATCTCTTCGTTATCATCTTCAACCTCGCCATCTGCTACAACCACACGGTTACGCCAGATCTCAAGATCTCCTTTATCAGGATTTATAATAATATCAAAGTTATCATCACTACCAAAACGTCGCTTTAACGTACTTCTGAACACCTCTTCTAAGATGGCCATTAAGGTTACACGATCTATTAATTTATCGTCCTTGAATTCTGAAAAAGAATCGATTAACGCTAAATTCTCCATATCAACATTTGTTAAAATTTAATCATCACTTTTGCTTGAACTATCTCACTGTAAGGGAACGTTTCTATCTTTTCGACAGTTACTTTTCCTTTACCTACAGGCTTAGGCTCTCTTGTTTTCCAAGTAAGCGTAATCTCTGCATCTGTCGCCTCGGTCATCAATCCTTCGATTTTCTCACCATCCTGCGTCTTCACTTCTAGGTGTCTACCTATATTCTTTTTGTACTGCCTAGGGATTTCCAAAGGGCTTGTTGCGCCAGCAGACATCACTTCTAGCGAGAAGTCTTCCTCCTCACGATCTAAGTTATGTTCTACCTTACGACTCACCGCCATGCAATCCTCAACTGTCACACCACTATCACCATCTATAATGATTTTAACCTCGTTATTCCCTTGAATATCAAGACTAATCAAAAATAAACTTGGATTTTCATCCAGTGCTTCTTGTAGTAAATTGGTTACTTTTTCCTTCAACATATAAGCCTATAAAAAGAGGGGACCGCTGTCCCCTCTGTATTCACTTCGTCTTTCAACGGTGCAAATATACTACAAATTATCCGTTTTTAAAAACCTAAAACCCTGCGTATTATTTTGTAAATTTAAGATGCCTTTCTTAATGAGTATTTACATCTGTTCTACGAGACGACAAGGCGTCTATCTTGATAGTCAGATTCACTAAATAATTGTTAGCATGATTAAAAAAATACTTGTACCCACAGATTTTTCTGAACAGGCCGAAAACGCATTGCGAGTTGCCGCAGATCTAGCAAAGAAACACAATGCCTCAATCAATCTACTACACATGGTAGACTTACCCATGACTCTCGTAGATGCGGTCACTGGAAATCAAAGCGAACTTCCAGAAGCAATTTTCTTCATGAAACTAGCCCATCAAAGATTTGAATCCATGATGAGCGCACCTTTCTTAGATGGAGTCACCATCGAGGAAAGCGCCGAATTTGATGGCGCCTTTGGAGGAATAATGGATTATGTAAATAAATATCAATCAGACATTATAGTAATGGGATCTCATGGTGATAGCGGTTTACACGAATTCTTCGTTGGCTCAAATGCAGAAAAGGTTGTGCGTAATTCTAAAATCCCTGTATTGATTATCAAGAATAGGCACGAGCAATTTGAGATTAAAAATTTTATTTATGCACTAGACTTTCAGGCTGAGAATCACAATGCATTCAAACAAGCTATTGCCTTCGCCAAAACAAATAATGCACAACTCCACTCTCTTTACGTAAATACCCCAGGAGATTTTAGATCAACCCACGAAGTTGAAGAACAAATGAAAAAGTTTATGGATATAGAAGGACATGTAGAAAACTGCACCTTAAATATTTATAATGACAATACGATAGAAAGTGGGATCCTTCATTTTGCCGAAATGATTGACTCTGGCCTTGTAGGTATCGCAACCCATGGCCGCAAAGGTCTCGCTCACTTCTTAAATGGATCATTAAGTGAAGGACTTGTAAATCACGCAAAACGACCCGTTATCACTTTCAGGATTTAAAATATAGTTTAGAGCACAATTCATTACTGAATATTTGAGGGAATATTCACTTTTGATGTGCTCTAGATTTTTTATGCTTTCGCGAAAGCGTAAAATAAATCAATGACCCTCCCTCAAAGCATTAATTAATTCCTCCTTATCCATTTTACTACGGCCGTCCACATCAAGATCTTGAGCTTGCTTGTACAACTCCTTTTTAGAGCGCTCTTCATAAGGCTTTGAAGCACCCCCCTTCTTACCAGCGTCAGGAGTATTGGCAATACGCGCAGCTTTCTCCTTACTCATTCCCTCATCCTTTAATGCTTCGTATTGCTTCTCATTCATAACTGATGGTCTACTATTTTTATCCATAATTGTTTGTCTTTTCACCTAAAGTTACTCTTTTGACTCTCTAGAACCATTAGCTTTTAGAATAGTATAACTTTTTTAAGAGACTTTGTGAAATTGAAGATGACGAAGGCTAAAGGGAACATAAACTAGCAATGCATAACTATCCAGATATAGCTGAGCGCGCAATATTATATGAAAGAATTCTATTAAAAACTTAAGCGCATAAAAAAACCCAACCTAATTAAAGGTCGGGCTTCTTGTTGGCCCACTAGGTTTCGAACCTAGACTCTTCTGCACCAAAAACAGACGTGTTACCAGTTACACCATAGGCCACTATTTTTTGATAGCGAGTGCAAATTTAAACCAAAGTTTTAATAATCCAAACATTATTTTAAAAAAAATCTGATTTTTTTTATGACAAATTATCACTCAACGCCAAGCATGCTACTCAAATATTTGAAATTGAATTAAATATGCCTCTCTAGATAGAAAAAAAAGTTTTTATAAGACCAATAATTAATGGCACTATCACGTTACCACAAATCACACGTATTGCTTAACTTCGTCCCTTTACAAAATATACATTATGACCGACTTCAATTTTGCGAAGTATAATAAGATATTAGGCTGGGCAGTATTTGCCATTGCCCTTATTGTTTACTCTCTTACTGTAGAGCCTACAGCGAGTTTCTGGGATGCAGGTGAGTACATATCCACCTCCTCAAAACTAGAAATAGGCCACCCACCGGGAGCACCACTTTACCAAATACTAGGAGCCTTTGTTTCTATTTTTGCACCAGACGCCACCTACATAGCACTTGCTGTAAATTATCTCTCGTGCCTCACAAGTGCGTTTACCATACTTTTCATGTTCTGGTCGCTCACCTTATTAATCACAAGGTCGCTTACTATTAATGCAGAACTTATCACAAAAACAAAGCAACAAGCAATTCTTGCTAGTGCGGCTATAGGCGCTCTTGCATTTGCGTTTACAGATAGTTTTTGGTTTAATGCCGTAGAAGCAGAGGTATATGCCCCAGCAGCGGTGGTACTCTCTCTTTTATTCTATTTAGGATTGTTGTGGGAGCGTGACATGCACGAACCAAGAGGTAATCGCTGGCTCATATTGATATCATTTATCGTCGGACTCTCATTTGGTATTCACTTTATGGGATTACTTACCATCCCAGCAATTGGCTTACTCTATTTCTTCAAGAACACAGAAAAAGTAACTGCCAAAAATCTTATCATAGCACTCGTTATCGTTGTAGCCATATTGATGTTTATTTTCAAGTTGCTACTACCTTATACGTTATCATTATTCGGATATTTAGAAGTATTCTTCGTAAACTCCATGGGACTACCTTTTAATAGCGGTACCATTATAGCGGGTTTACTTCTTATAGGTTTATTTGTTTACGGATTTAAGCTTTCGCGAAAGCGTAACAAACCACTACTCAACACCATGCTGCTTTGCATGCTTTACATTTTTATAGGGTTTTCTAGCTGGATGATGCTTCCTATACGTGCAAATGCTGGTACTACTATTAATGAGAACAACCCATCAAACGCTCGATCATTACTTGCTTACTATAACCGTGAGCAATATGCCGAAACAAAACTCTTTTATGGACCACAATTTACTTCAGATTATTCTGGGCTAGATCCAGATACACCATACCTCGACAAACCGAAGTTATACGAGAAAGACGAAGCGCTTGGGAAATATGTTGTGGTAAATGAGTGGCGTAATGCCAAGCAAAATCTTGATGATGCGCACAATGCCATCTTACCAAGAATGTGGAGCCCAGAAAACAATGCAAACTACATGCAATATACGGGTCCTTTGAAATTCAGTATCAAGTATGATCCTGATATGCCAGAGGAAGATCGCCAGTATCTTCAAGATGTTGTAACTCAGTTTAAGATAGATTACAGAGATGGAAAGGTGAACTATGAAGGTTATGATGCTTTTTTAAAGAGTCAGATAGGGAGTTACCTAGATGTAGAGAAGCCTTCTTTTACAGCAAACATGAATTATATGTTTAGTTTCCAGTTTGGGTATATGTACTGGCGTTACTTCATGTGGAATTTTGTAGGAAGACAGAATGATATACAAGGTAAAGGCGATGACTTTAACGGAAACTGGATTTCTGGAATAGACTTTATAGACAGTATGTTCTTAGGACCTCAAGACAACCTACCGTCTGACGTTGCCGACAATAAAGCTCGTAACACCTATTTCTTTCTCCCTCTATTACTAGGGTTATTAGGTCTTCTTTTTCACGCAAGTAAAGACTGGAAACGTTTTGCAGTATTACTAGTCTTCTTCTTATTTACAGGTCTTGCTTTGAAAGTATACCTTAATGAACGTGCTTTTGAACCTCGTGAGCGTGATTATGCCTTGGTGGGATCTTTTTACGTCTTTGCGATGTGGATAGGCTTTGGAGTGTATGCACTATTTGATATTGTAAAAGATTTTATAAAACCTAAAATAGCAATGCCTATCGTGGCTGCTATATGTTTACTTGCTGCTCCTGTATTGCTAGCCTCTCAAAACTGGGATGACCATGATCGATCTGGAAGAAAAACGGCACTAGCCATGGCAAAGAAGTATCTAGACTCTGTAGATGAGAATGCCATTATATTTACAATAGGTGATAACGATACATTTGCACTCTGGTATGCTCAAGAAATTGAAGGATATCGCACCGATGTGCGTATTGTAAACACAAGTTTAATTAATACAGACTGGTATTATGACCAGATGAAGAGAGCGGCATATAAAAGTCCGCCGGTGCCTAGCTCGCTTACACATGATAAGTATGCAGCTTCTAATCGTGAGGCACTATTTTATCAAGAAACCAAGGACTCTATTATACCTATATCACAATGGATGAACTTTGTTGCTAGTGATGATCCTAGAACAAAAGTAGAATATACTAAGGGACAGTTTTTTAACACCTTTCCTAGTAAAAAGGTACGTATTCCTGTAGATAAAGAAACTGTACTTAAGAATAAGATAGTGCCAATGGATGATGCAGATCAAATTGTACCGTACATAGACATTGAACTTAAAGGAAATGTTCTTTATAAGAATAGGCTTCTTATGCTAGACATTATTGCTAGCAATAACTGGGAACGACCTATTTACTTTACCGGAGGAAGCTTTGGTGATGATGACTACCTCTGGATGAAAGACTACTTGCAACTAGATGGTGTAGCTTATAAACTTATTCCTATAAGGACTCCTATCGATCCTCGTAATCCATATGATATGGGACGTGTAGATGCAGATAAGATGTATGACATCGTAAAGAAATGGTACTGGGGTAACAGCGGAAGCCTAGATATCTATCACGATCGTGAGACGCGCACTAATGCTATTACCTACAGAGGTAACATGGCACGTCTAGTAGAGCAACTTCTAGCAGAGAATAAGCCAGAAAAAGCTAAGGAAATCATGGATCTCGCTATGGAAAAAATGCCAGTAGATATTTTTGAATTTTATACGCTTGTCGAGCCATATATTACTGGATATTATGAGATAGGAGAAACACAACGTGCTCAAGAAATATGGAAAGAAGTTGCTGCTAAATATCAAGAGCAACTCACCTACTTTAGCAACGTAGATGAAGAGCTTCAATACAAATATTATGAAGAGATCTTGACTAATATTGAAAAGTACAGAAGTCTTGTAGACCTTCTTATTATAAATGATGATAGAGAACTGTTTGAAAAAGAAGCAAAAGTCTTTGATAACTACATGCGCACGTTCCCATATTTAATGGGCGATGATGACGAAGGAGAAGAAGTTCCTCAAGAATTACTTGAAACACTACCTGAACCGTCCATTGAGATCCCAGCGCAAGACAGTGTAAAAGATGAAGTACTAACAGACTTAAATTAACCTTAACGATGCAGGAGCGTATTTTACCATGGGCTTTATTAATAGGCTATATAATTATCCTACTGCTTATAGACTTTTTTGTACTTCATAAAAAAGGGACAACCATAAGCGTTAAAAAAGCATCGTACGAGACTATCTTTTTTATAACTAATGCCCTTCTCTTTGGAGGGCTTATTTATTGGTTTTATAGCTCAGGACTAGTAGCAAATCCTTATGATTATTCTGGCACAAAAGCAGTAGTCACCTACTTAACAGGTTATCTGGTTGAGCTATCGCTCAGTGTAGATAATCTCTTTGTGATTGCTGTAATCTTCACCTCTTTTAAGATTCCAAGCCAGTTCCAACATAGACTGTTATTTTTAGGGATTTTAGGTGCCATCATATTTAGAGCACTACTTATAGGGGTAGGCATTACTCTTATTAATAAAATACCTGGAATGCATTTCATTTTTGGAGGCATCCTACTCTTTACAGCGTTTAAGATGCTTAAAGATGACCAAGAGCCTGTAGAGAATGAGGAACCAAAAGGGCTTGCGAAATGGTTTAAATTTTCAAAAATAATAGACGGAGATAATTGGATCACTACAGTAGATGGAAAGCGTGTTTTTACAGCGTTATTTGGCGCTTTGGTCACTATAGAACTCACAGACTTATTATTTGCCTTAGACAGCATACCGGCAATACTAGCTATCACAAAAGACCCATTTATAGTATACAGTTCAAATATATTTGCAATTATGGGCTTGAGATCACTCTATTTCTTCTTAGCCAATATGCTAGAGCGATTTAAGTATCTTAAGTATAGTGTTTTTGTAATACTGCTATTTGTCGCTGCAAAACTTATTGTAGGTCATTACTATCCGTTCCCAGAATGGTTATCACTCGTTGTTATTTTTGTATGTCTAGGCGCAGGAGTTATGTACTCTCTTAGCAAAGATCAGACGCGACTATAGATGAGCTTTTTAAAACCTTCTCGAGTGCCTTCCATATTTACTTGGTTGTATCCAAGTTGGTATTTATGGAGCAAACCAAAAGGCAAGAAAACCATCTACCTCACCTTTGATGACGGGCCCATTCCTGAGGTGACCGATTTTGTTTTAGATACGCTTTCGCGAAAGCGAGACAACCCCATTCCTGCTACTTTTTTTTGCATAGGGGATAATGTGCGTAAGTATCCCGATATGTTCAAAAGAATTCTTGCCGAAGGTCACGCCATAGGAAATCACACCTACAATCACTTACAGGGATGGAAAACGGATAACGATACGTATTTAAAAAACACACAGCTCGCCGAACTTGAGATGAGTAAGCATATAGAACGTAATCCTGATAGATTATCAAGTTCGCTATTTAGACCACCATATGGAAAAATAAAGCGCACTCAAGCATCTGCATTGTGCAAGATGGGATATAAAATTGTAATGTATCGTGTAGTTGCTTATGACTGGGAATCAAGCCTTACTCCAGAAGCATGTTTACATAATGTAATTGATACTGCAAAGGATGGAGATATTATCGTTTTTCACGACAGTGTAAAAGCATATAAGAACTTGCAGTATGCACTTCCTAAAGTTATTGAGTATTTTGAAAATGCTGGATTTAGCTTTGGGATATTATAATGATGTTAGTAAGAATACTCTTCCATAATACCAATAATGGTATTTGCATCTAGCTCCCCGCTTTGACGCCATATCATCTCTCCGTTTTTATAAATAATAAGTGTAGGCAAAGCTTTAATGCGCAGTGCTTCGGCAAGCTTGTTATTCTTATCTACATCTATCTTAATCACTTTTCCCTTATCGCCTATTGCAGCAGCTACTTCCCTAAGTACAGGATGCATTGCCATTGAATTCTCATTCCAGTCTGTATAAAAGTCTAACAGTATCGGAATATTTACGTCTATAAGTTCTCCAAATTTTGACATGCCTATGGATTTTATTAATCAATTAAGGATTACGTGCTTAGTAAAGATAGCACATTCTTGGTATTATGCGTTTGCACTACCTTTTTTCAACTCTATAACAGTTATCTCAGGCCATATTCCTACCCTTCCAGGAAAAGCAAGATATCCAAAACCACGGTTTACATTTATATACTGCTTTGCATCTTCATAGATACCTGCCCAGTATTTATAGCGCCACTTAACAGGACTCCATTTAAACCAACCTGGTATCTCAATACCAAATTGCATGCCATGCGTGTGACCACTAAGCGTTAAGTGAAAATGGTCTGGATGATCTTTTACCTCAAACTCCCAGTGTGAGGGATCATGACTCATTAATATCCTAAAGTCTTCCTTATCTAGACCGCTTATTGCTTTATTAAGATCTCCTGCTTTTTTAAATCCGCCCTCACCCCAGTTTTCTACCCCTACAATTGCAAGTCGCTCACCTCCTCTTTCAATGAAGTGATGCTCATTGAGTAATAGCCTAAAGTCCATTTCTTTTTGGATTTCTTTGAGCCTATTGAGGTTATCTATTTTTGCTTGAGGCGTAGGCCACTCTACATAATCACCATAATCATGGTTTCCTAAGACTGAAAACTTTCCATCTTTTGCACGTAAACGAGCAAAAGAGTCTTGCCATTGATCCATCTCGCGCGCCTCATTATTAACCATATCTCCAGTAAATAAGATAGCATCACTCGCCTGCTCATTGATAAGATCTATGGCATAATTTACCTTCTCCTTATTATCAAAGCTTCCGCTATGTATGTCACTTATCTGAGTAATCTTATAACCATCAAAGGCAGCTGGAAGATCATCAAAGGTGAGTGTATACTTGAGGACTTTAAAGTTATAACGCCCTTTTATAACACCATATAATATAGATGCAAACGGAATTGCTGCTAGCCCTAATGCAATCTGACTTACAAATTTACGGCGGGAGGGTATTGCTTTCCCTTCTGAGCTTGTCGAGATTTTATTCACACCACCGCGTATGAGCCTAAAGATATCTTCACCAAACATGGTTGCAATAATTACTAGCTTACAAACAATGAGAATGATAAATGACACCACGAAAAATTGCGTCAACGCACTCATGTTGCGTCGTCCACCAGTTGAGAATTGATAAATCATCCCTCCTATAATAAAAACGGTAATAAGAAAGTATAAAATGGTTCCCCAGCGGCCTTTTACAAGAAATCTAAATGCTTGATAGGCATATATATCTAAGGCAATCACAAATAGGATAATAAAAATAAATCTGAGCACAGTTTATGAATTTAGGCAAAAATAGAGGGTGAACTATTAGTAGAGTTCCGTTTCACGTTTCTTTAACTATAAAGGTATTATTTACATACGCTTTCGCGAAAGCGTACCTATCAAACAGTAACTTCTAGAATTTTTGCATGACTACTTGCAAATGAAAGTTCATTTACAACCGCCGGCAGCACTACTGTTTGTCCTTTTTTAAATGCATACACCTCATCATCACATGAGAACGTTGCACTACCATCTACACACATAAGGATTGTAAAAGAATCCTTATTACTGTAATCCCTTGTTGCTTCTCCTTCTAGGGCTAATAATGTTGTCTGGAAGTATGGTGTTTCCATGATAGACACAGCAGTGTTTACCTCCGTGTTATAAGGAGTATTGTAAGTGTCATATCCTTTTAAGTCTACAACATCGATAGCTTCCTCACTATGCAAATCTCGCAAAGCTCCTGTTTTTGCATCTATCCTATTGTAATCAAATATGCGGTAAGTAACGTCAGAGGTTTGCTGTATCTCGGCAAGTAATACTCCTGCACCTATAGCATGTACTCTACCTGTAGGTATGTGGAAGATATCGCCCTCTTTTATATATTCAGTATGTAATAGGTCAACAATGTTTCCGCTTTTTACAGCTTCTTCATATTGTTCTTTTGAGGTGTCCTCTTCAAAACCAACAATAATACTTGCATCATGATCTGCTTGCATGATATACCACATCTCATTTTTTCCAAAAGAATTATGACGCTCCTTTGCTACCTTATCATCCGGGTGAACTTGTATAGAAAGCGGAGTTTTGGCATCTAGAAACTTAATAAGCAAAGGGAAATTTGTACCAAATCTCTCAAGCACAGACGTTCCTAAAAATTGAGCTCCAAAGGTGGTAATAAGATCATGTAACGTATTTCCAGCAAGCGCTCCGTTTGACACTTGTGTCTCGCTGCCTTCTACATCAGAAACCTCCCAAGATTCACCTATCTGATCTCCACTAAATTCTTTATTGAGCTCTGTGCGCAACTTATCACCACCCCATAGGCGGTATTTAAAGTGTGGAGTAAAAAATAGGGGATATAGTTTCATAGTTTAATTAGGTCGCAAATATACAGCTTACCTTAAATTTTTCTATCACTTCTATTTCTTGATTCGCTATCTGTATTTTTGTAAACACTATGCTTGAATTAAAAGATGTACTATTTCATATTTCTAACCGATTTACAATAGGGCCTATCAACCTGTCTATCAGCCAAGGTGATCATATCGCGCTCATAGGAGAAAGTGGTTGTGGTAAGACTACCTTACTTAAAATGATTTATGGACTTTATGACCTAGATGAAGGATTTATCATGTGGAATGAAGAAAAAATCACAGGCCCAGAGGATCATCTCATACCAGGAATGCCTTTTATTAAATATCTTTCTCAGGATTTTGACCTCATGCCTTTCACCTCGGTAGCAGAAAATATTAATAAATATTTAAGCCGACTAGAGCCTGAAACAAGTAAGGCGCGTACAGATGAGCTTATGGAAGTGGTAGAAATGACGGCGTATGCAAATGCTCATGTAAAAACACTTTCTGGAGGGCAAAAACAACGAGTTGCACTCGCACAAACGCTAGCTAAGGAACCAGAATTACTCCTGCTAGACGAGCCATTCTCACATATAGACAACTTTAGAAAAAACAAATTACGTCGTAGGTTGTTTAGCTACTTGAAAAAACAACAAATCACCTGCCTTGTTGCCACGCATGATAGTACAGATGTACTTGCATTTATGGATAAAACAGTAGTGATGAAAAGCGGTAGAGTAATCGCCCATAATGAGACACTAGCATTGTATAAAAATCCTCCTACGTATTATGTTGGTTCGCTTTTTGGAGATATTAATGAACTACCTAAATCTTGGTTTTTTAAAGATTATCAAGGTGATGCTACCCTATTATTGCATCCTCACGAGATTACTACAGTACCAGATGGAAAAATAGCAACCGTTATAGATTGCTATTTTATGGGTTCGCACTATTTGGTAACCGCTATGGTAGGAGATAAAACTGTTCTTTTTAACGCATCAGTTTCATATCCCACGCATACAGATGTCACACTAGGCTTGAAAATTAGTACACCGAAGTAATGGTAATATCGCTTTCGCGAAAGCGTACTACATCACCTTTTTTCTTACTCAACAATAACTGCCCCATAGGCGATGCAAGGGCTATCGCATAATAAGGCCTTCCTTCTATCTTTATTTCACCAGCCGAAACTGAGATAAAGAAACGGTTTGTAGCAGTATGAACCACACTACCTAGGCGCACGTAGTCACTCTTTACTTTGACATCAACCTTTGATAACGCATCTTCTATCTTTCCTATTTCTTTAAGTTGCTCACCTGCTTGCTCGCGATCTATCTGTAGCATTGCCCTTCCAGTCTCATGCTTATCTCCTGCCGAACTTTTAGTTTCATCTTCTAGAGATTCCATAATATCTGCAATTACGGTTTCTACCTTATTACGACGGTTTACAATCCACTGTGTGCACTTTGTAAAGAGTTCTAATTTTATTTCTTGATGATTCATAAATTACCTGCCTATGGTTATGTGACAATAAACTTATTATACGTGTAAACACATAAAAGGTTACAATTGCTAGCTATAAAATTCTAAATTAAATCTGCGAGATTCTTACCTATGGTACTTCCTATGGCAACTCCCATTCCTCCTAGACGTACTCCGCAATAAGTATGTTGTGATAATTTCTTAACGATGGGCTTTTTTTGAATACCCACACCCATGATACCACTCCATCTATGATCAATAGTATAAGGCGTATTAGGCAAAATCACCTCAGCAAGCAGTCGTTCTAATTCATTTTGAATAGGTGCTGTTTGAGACATCTCCATCGTTTCCTCTCCTTGTATGTCTAGATTTCTCCCTCCACCTAGAAGAATTCTGTTATTTATATTTCTAAAGTAATAGTACCCTTTATCGAGATGAAAAGTGCCTTTCACTTTGAGTTCTGGAATAGGATGTGTGATTAACACCTGTGCTCTAGCAGGTTTTACTTCGCTAAGTCCTAGCGTGCTTGCAAAACCATTTGTAGCAATGAAGAGCTTTTTTGTAGAGAATGTATTGTGAGCAGTTACAACTGCTACGCTCTCGGCTTCTTCTTTATAAGAGTTTACGGTCATGCCATTTAAGATAATAATTTCTTTAGCATGAGCGAGTTTGAGAAGTGCACTCATCATCATTCCCGTATCTAGCTGGCCTTCGCAATTATTAAAAATCACCTTATTTTCTATACCATCAAAACCAAATACATCATCCTGCAGCGTGTACACTTCTTTATTAAAAATAGGAAATAGCAACTTATTTATGTGAGCTAGATTCTGTACACATTCCTCATACAGCACGGTATCATTTGAAGTGAAAAGCTCATAGCCTCCATGCTCTTGGTAGTCTATTTGTTCATCTCCAAGCATACTTCTCAACAGTTGCAAACCTTCCACACGTTGTTTAACTAGAGAGATCACCTCTTCTTCTGAGTGTGTTTTGAGATCTTCTAGTAATTCTGAAATACTTCCAAAGCATGCAAAACCAGCATTTTTTGTACTCGCCCCATTAGGAAGTAAACCTTTTTCTAGAATAACTATTTTTGAGTTGGCATCTTTTTCGCGTAAGCGTATTGCACACATTAAACCCACAATACCGCTGCCTACAATGGTGTAATCTACATTGTTAAACCACGATTCTCGCTCCCAGAAACTTAGATTCATTAGATATTTTTCATTAAAAATACGTGTTCTATGTTAGTGCCTCAAATTTCTCTCGTCTAACACTCGTATGACAGCGCAGGCAATTACTACGATCTTACTAGCTTTTATAGCATTTTCACTCCCAGAGCCGAGAATGTATAGCAAGCTATATCATGATGATGGCACCATTCAAGCAGAAGGATGGATAATGGGAGAGCAAAAGGTAAAATACTGGAAATTTTATCACGAGAATGGAACCATCGCCGCCGAGGGACATTATCAAACTAATAAGAAATCAAAGTACTGGCATTATTACGATAATCAAGGAAAACTGACTAAGGAAGGGCATTATGAGGACGGAATTGCCCAAAATTGGTGGATTTTTTACGACCTTGCGCGCCAAGAAACTAGAAAAAGCCAGTACGTTGACAATCATTTACATGGTTTCTGTCTCGTATATAAAAACAAAAAACTTTTTAAGGTAGAAAAATACGAGAAGAATCAATTAAAAGGCGCGTGGACAAGCATACGTGATTTCCGCCGCGATAATCCTGATGTATCACTCTACTAGCGTTATGACTCCCCTTATTAAAGTAATAATACCAGCTTACAACGAGCAAGACTCCATAGGTCATGTGCTACGAGACATTCCTACTGCTGTGAGTGAAGTTATTGTAGTAAGCAATGCATCTACAGATAATACAGAACAAGTCGCGAGAGAAAATGGCGCTACAGTACTAAGAGAAGAACGCAAAGGTTACGGATATGCCTGCCTCAAGGGTATGGAATATATAGCAACCGTGGGTGTAGATGATGTTGCACAACGCCCAGACATCGTTGTCTTTCTGGATGGTGATTATAGTGATTATCCAGAAGAGCTTACTAAGATAGTCACTCCTATTATCAATGGAGATTACGACATGGTTATAGGTGCTAGAGACAAACGCTTTCGCGAAAGCGGATCAATGACCACTCCTCAGATTTTTGGAAATTGGCTTGCTACTTCATTAATGACGCTATTCTTTGGAGCAAACTTTACAGATCTGGGTCCTTTTAGAGCTATGAAATATGATAGCTTACTCGCCTTACAGATGGAAGACAAAACCTACGGTTGGACGGTTGAAATGCAACTCAAGGTTTTAAAGAAAAAAATGAATTATATAGAAGTCCCGGTAACTTATCGCAATCGCATAGGTGTTTCTAAAGTCTCTGGTACAGTAAAAGGTGCAGTAATGGCAGGAGTTAAAATACTAGGATGGATTTTTAAATACAGTTTTAAGAAATGATATTAGAAACCGTTATTATTGTTATTTACACGATTTCGCTTATTATCATATTTGCGTATAGCTTATCCCAGCTTAACTTACTTTTTAATTACTTGCGCGCACAGCGCAAGAAAGATGACGCTGTCTTATTTAATTTTAAAGATCCTGCACAAATTCCATTTGTAACGATACAGCTTCCAGTATATAATGAACTGTATGTCATGGAGCGTCTACTAGATAATATTGCGCTCTTAGACTACCCTGCAGATAAGCTTGAAATCCAAGTGCTAGATGATAGTACAGATGAGTCTTTTGAAACCACAAGAAATCACATAAAACGCCTTAGTGATAAAGGACTAGACATAAAACATGTTACTCGCACAGACCGTTCAGGTTTTAAAGCCGGTGCTTTAAAGGAAGGACTTAAAGTTGCAAAAGGCGAATTTATCGCCATATTTGATGCAGATTTCCTTCCAGAACCTAACTGGCTACAGCGCACCGTTCCTTACTTTAAGGATCGCAACATAGGCGTTGTACAAACTCGCTGGGGACATATAAATAGAGATTATTCTTTGCTTACAAAAGTGCAGGCTTTTGCACTTGACGCACACTTTACACTAGAGCAAGTAGGTAGAAATAGTAAAGGACATTTTATAAACTTTAATGGAACTGCTGGCTTATGGCGCAAGCAGTGTATAGAAGATGCCGGAAACTGGGAAGGTGATACCCTTACAGAAGATCTTGACCTAAGCTACCGTGCCCAACTTAAAAACTGGAAATTCAAATACCTAGAGGATGTAGAAACTCCTGCAGAGCTTCCAGTAGTTATTAGTGCCGCACGTTCTCAACAGTTTCGATGGAATAAAGGAGGGGCAGAGAACTTCCAGAAAATGTCTAGAAAGGTTTTAACTAGCAAGACTATTTCTCCGAAAACAAAAATGCATGGCTTACTACACCTTTTAAATAGTACCATGTTTTTAAATGTTCTTATTGTAGCAATATTGAGCATACCTATGTTACACATCAAGAACGAATACGCACATTTAAAGCCATACTTTTATGTAATGTCCTTCTTTGTGATAAGTAGTATGATTTTCTTTATCTGCTACTGGTTTATGTTTAAAAGTATTTATGGCGGAGGTTTCAAACAGTTCCTTAAATACACGGGGATGTTCTTCGTGTTCTTTAGTATTGCTATGGGATTCTCACTTCATAACTCTATTGCAGTAATAGAAGGTCACCTAGGTAAACGAAGTGATTTTATACGTACGCCTAAGTTTAACATAAGCGAACTCAAAGACTCTTGGAAAGGCAATAAATATCTCAAAAAGAACATATCTATCAATGTAATTTTTGAAGGACTTTTGATGTTGTACTTTGGTTTTGGGATGTACTATGCATCTGTCGTAGGTGATCAAGGTGGTGATTTTGGATTATTCCCTTTTCACTTTATGTTATTCATGGGATTTGGTTTTGTGTTTTTCAAATCACTTACGAGTAAAGCGTGATAGCACATCTTTGGAAATATCAAAAAACTCCTATCGCACTAGCGATTGTTTCCTTAGTTACCTATTACCTCTTTGCTTTTCAACTAGAAAGAGCTAACACCGCACTCCTACTAAGTCTGTACAGCATACTTTTTGCTTGCTTTTATTTCATAGTAAGCAAAGGCAAAAATGACTTCTCTTTACTACTCGTCTTTGCAGTAGCATTAAGACTCATATTTATACCTGTAATCCCAAATCTCTCTCAAGATTTTTATCGCTTTATATGGGACGGACGCATGTTTGTACAAGGTCTTAATCCGTACCTAACGACTCCACAAAGCTATATAGAAGTAGGTAATCTCCAGATTGTAGCGCAAGCAAGACTGCTCTATGAGGGAATGGGAGCACTTAACGGAAGTCACTTTACAAATTATCCACCCGTAAACCAACTTATATTTGCAATTGCAGGATTATTCTCTGGCAATAGCATCATTGGCGCAGCTATCGTTTTTAGAACAACTATTATTCTAGCAGATATTGGGATTATCATTTACGGTAAGAAATTGTTGCAAAAGTTAGGCTTACCCATTCATAATATCTTCTGGTATGGGCTCAATCCCTTTATCATTATTGAGATGACGGGCAATCTGCATTTTGAGTCTGTAATGTTATTATTTGTCGTCTTATCCTTGTATTTACTGGCCCAAGGTAAGTGGATATTAAGTGCTGTGATGATTGCATTATCTATATCTACTAAGTTATTACCGCTACTCTTTCTGCCACTTTTCATGCAATACTTCTTAACTCGTGGTGATAGAAAAACAACCCACTTTAGAAGTTCTTATCCTTGGAAAGTCCGCTTTCGCGAAATAACAAAAAACCTACCTCGTCTCGTTTATTTCTATTTGATCGTGATCGGAGTAGTTATATTGACCTTCTTACCATTTCTCACAAATGAGTTTGCCGAAAACTTTGGAGCATCCATTGCGTTATGGTTTAAGAAATTTGAGTTTAATGCTAGCGTCTACTATATCATTAGATACATAGGTTATCAAACGATAGGTTGGAACATCATAGGAGATGTTGGCCCTTTATTGCCTAAGATTGTATTAGGATTTCTGATAGTTATGGCTTTCTTCAGAAATAACAGATCGATACAAGCAACAATTACAGCCATACTCATTGGGATTTCCTTTTACTTTTTAATGTCTACCACCGTTCACCCTTGGTATGTGGCTACGCCTTTACTTTTGTGTGTATTTACACGTTATCGCTTTCCACTAGTATGGAGTGCTACTGTAATGCTAAGTTATGCCGCATACGGTGCAAATGGTTTTAATGAAAACTTATGGCTAGTGGCTATAGAGTATGTTGTGGTAATTGTATTTTTTATCTGGGAAGTTTATAGACCTTCTAAAGTTACTGTAATGGCAAAGACCGCCATTGAGAGTTGAACTATTTTCCCACCTTAATCATTTCATACACTTTTCCAGCCTTCCTATCTTTATAAGCCTTACTTGTTCTGGCATTATAATTAAAATCGAAATCTTGAACATACGTTGCTCGATAGCCATTAAACTTTTCTGCAAGTACCGCCTCACAATCTGAACATAATAACAAGTAGAATCTTTCATCTACCAGTACAGGCTCTTCAGAGTCAATCATAATGATTTTCTTCCCAGCTTCCCAGAACACCTCAGGTGCGCCCATTTCAAAACTGTACAATGGTGTGCTGCTTTTTAGTATCTCATCGTTAAATGCACTGTAATATTCATTAAACAGGTTGCTTTTAAGAATAGATAGACTTCCTATCGCCGTACAAATAACAGCGAACACTATAAGCAGAAAAACATGGTATATATTTTTACGCATCAAAGCACGCATAATATAAATTGCAACTATAAAGACTACCAGAAAAGCGATTACAGCAATAACATCTATGGCTATTGAGTTCGTTATGGCAAAATATACAAATGCAAGAGGTGCAGCTATAAAAATTAAAATCAATAAGCCCGCATTGAAATACACGGGAACAATCTCTTTTCTATCTTTTAATTCGTTAAATCGTTTTATGAGATAAGTAACATAAAACCCAATATTCATGGATAGTGGTATGAGTACAGGCATGAGGTATCGAGACTTTTTCTCTGGAATAACAGAAAGTAGTATGACAGCGATAATGGTCCACAAAAATGTAAAACGATATGCTTTTCTATTAAAAACCCTAGTCTTCAGATAAGGATACAATAGACTTATAAAGGCTGGAATTGTCCACAATCCGCTTTGTACAAAGAAGCTCCAGTAGTAATAAAAAGGCCTCACATTATAACTCGTCCAGTTTCCTGTTTCTTTGGAAGCTATCGCTGCAAAAGTTTCCGGATCTATTGCACGTACATAACCGTACCAACTAAATCCTAAAACCAAGCCTCCTAGCAAAACGAGAACTACTGGCAACCACTTTCTTCGTTCTGTTTCTTTTCTATAGACTACGACATAAGCAATCAGAAATGGCAAAAACATTACATATAAAGAAACGGGACCTTTACTCAGCACAGACGCTCCTATACATAAAGCAGCGAGAAGCCAAGTTATTATATTCCCTTCTAATTTATCTTGACTCAATCCTTTGAAAATACAGTAGATTGCCGTGAGCATAAATGCATGTGCATATATATCCCATGGCGCTTCAAAAACTATAAGAATAACATATAATGACGTTATACTTACGAGTGCATTAATAAGACTATTGCGCTTAGTAAGAGTCAGCTTTCGCGAAAGCGTATATATCATACTCCCCAGCAACATCACCATTAATACCGCTGGAAAACGCATTGCCCACACACTATTCACACCAAAAACCCCAGCCGAAATCGCAGAAAGCCAAGTAGGCAAAGGAGGCTTTTCATAGCGAGGTTCACCATTCATAGTGGTGAGTATCCAGTTACCATCAGTAAGCATTTCTCGGGCTGTCACAAAGTTGCGAGCTTCCATGATCGTCACTTCTAGTACATCAAGAAAAGGCAATAACAAAACTCCAACCACGATAATGATTGTGAGAATAGGCCGCTTTTCTATGAGTGTGATCAAGCCTTTTGAGATTTATAATGAAGATAAATATTGCGTGCGTAGATAAATGTTCCCAGCCCATAAGAAAGCACCATCACATAATCTACACGGTATAAGAAATACAGCAACGAAAGAAGTCCTCCCGTAAATGAAAACAACCAAAACCCAAGAGGTAGTGTTGCTTCTTTATTCTTTTCTGCATGAAACCACTGGTATACAAAACGAAGTGTAAATAATACTTGTGCAACGATTCCAAGAGTAAGTAGCCAAGTGCTCATCTCCTCTTTTGAGAACAATGCTGTCAGGTCAAATTTCCCATTATTCCATCCATAAGCAATAATCCCAATGGGTATAGCAATGATTAAAAATTGCGACCATTTGGGCAACAATTTCCACTGCTTTTGGATTTGTAAATTCCTTATGTAAATAATATATCCCAACACTTGACCCAGCATAAGCGGGAAGTCCGTACGGAAATAACCATAAATAAAAAGCACAAATGACCCAGAAAGACTAAGCCACCAGAATGTAAGAGGAGTTACTACTTTTTTCCTCTTTTCTGAAAGTAACCACTGCGATAACATACGCCCTCCAAAGAGAAGCTGCGCAAGTACGGCAAGTAGCGATAGACTATCCACGGCTTGTACTACCTACTTTATAATTGATGTACTTCTTCTTCATCCAGAGATAGGCAAAGCAATCCATAAGTGGCCCCACTAATCTATTCCAAACCCCAAATTTTGCCTCCCCAGCAATACGCGGGAAGTGACGCACAGGCACTTGTTTTACTTTCCCATGTTGCAATAAAATCATTGCAGGAAGAAAACGGTGCAATCCTTTAAACATAGGTATGCGTTGTGCATACTCCGTTTTTATAATTTTAAGAGGACAACCAGTGTCATCCATCCCATCATTTGTAAAGGAACGGCGTATTCCATTTGCAATCTTAGAAGACATGTTTTTTACAAACTTATCCTTACGATCTGCACGTACTCCAGTCACAAGATCATACGACCCTATTTCTTTAATAAGAACATTAAAATCTTCTGGTGAAGTCTGTAAATCACTATCTATATAACCTACAAGTTCTGTATCTGCGTGATCAAATCCAGCTTTAATTGCAGCACTTAGTCCGCAATTTTCTGTAAACGCAATATACTCAAAGTCAGTATTTCTAGCGCAAATCTCCTTGATGATGTCAAGACTCGTATCCTTAGAACCATCGTTTACAAACAGCACCTTACTCTTTGCAGAGGCCGTTTTAAAATAAGTTACAAATTCAGACTCTACCCTTGCGAGGTTATCTTCTTCATTATAAACTGGGACTACGATGGTAAGACGATACTCCATAAAAAACTATCCGTTTTTAAGGTTTACAACCTCTTGTTTTGTTAAATGTCTCCAGTGACCTCTAGGTAAATCCTTCTTGGTAAGTCCAGCTATAGTCACACAATCTACACGTACCACCTCATAGTTAAGGTGTTCAAAAATAGTACGGATAACACTGTTACCAGTATTTCTAATGCGAAGGCCTACTTCCTTTTTAGGCGCTCCATCAACATAGCTTATTTCGTCTACGGTAATTGTTTTGCCATCAATCTTAAGACCTTCATTGATACGCTCAATATCTGCACCTTTCAGGTTATTAGAAAGTTCTACATGATATAACTTATCTACTCCTTTTTTAGAATTTGTAAATTTTTGTACAAGTTCATCATCATTAGTAAAAAGCAATAGTCCCATCGCATTACGACCTAATCTTCCTATAGGCTGTATACGAGATTTAGTAGATCCTGCAACAAGATCCATAACTGTATTTCCTTTATCATTACTTGTTGTAGTTGCAAAGCCTTTAGGCTTGTTAAGCAATACATAAGCTTTTGCCTCAGGATTGATACGACGTCCATCAAAACGAACGTCATCCTCTAGTTTTACTTGATAACCCATCTCATTAACCACCTTACCATTTACGGTAACCTGGCCTATAGAGATATACATATCTGCCTCACGACGAGAACAAATACCTGAGTTTGCAATATACTTATTAAGGCGCATCGTTCCATCATCCTTCTTTCTAGGCGCTTGTTTTTTTGGTGCATCAAAGGCTATATCCTTAGGTTTTCCTGCTGGTTTATTCGCTTGTTTACGCACGGGTTGTGTCCCTCTAGAACCACTCTTTTGCTTTCCGCCAGCGCCACTACGCCCAGATGGTTTTCCTTTTCCTCTATTATCTGCTCCTCTGCTCATTACATTATTGTTTAAGCTGCAAAGGTAAGATTTACTCCGTACTCTTTTACTACCTAGTGAGCATAATAATAAGTTGCTCGCTTTCGCGAAAATTTGACCTCATCACAAAGAAGCTTTTATCAACCTAAACAAGCCGAACCTTCTACTCTCATTGAATCTAAAACCATATAAACATCTCTATAAATACTGACAATTAAAATTCTAAAGCTACTTATAAAACACCCTCGCTACGAGCTTAGACACTCTCCATTTTTAAAAAGCAGCCTACTGGCACAGAACTTGATTCTCACAAACTGTTCAACATTTTAAAACTTTATACATTATGAGAAGACGCACTACTCCCGAAGTAAATGCAGGATCTATGGCAGACATTGCCTTCCTCTTGCTTATTTTTTTCTTGGTTACCACAACTATAGAAAAAGACAAAGGAATCGCACGGCAACTCCCGCCAGCGATTCAAGACAACACCGAAGTTCTTATCAAAAACAAGAACCTTTTTGAAATCATTGTGAACGCAGATAATATGCTAATGGTAGAAAATGAACCTGTCCCGCTTGAAGCTTTAAGACAATTAACCATTGACTTTCTTGATAACGGCGGCATTCCATCAGATCAAGATGAATATTGCGATTATTGTAAAGGCAGTAGAGACCTACTCTCGTCAGATAATCCTCAGAAAGCTGTAATCTCTATTTCGCCAGATAGACTTACAAACTACAATACGTATATCGCGGTACAGAATGAGATTTCAAGTGCTTATGAGTTTTTAAGAAATAGAGAAGCACAACGCTTATTTGCGATTGACTTTACAGCTACAGATAAGGCTATAAAGAATGGCACTTACAAAGGAGATGTACCAAAAAGAACAGCACAATTAAAACAAGTGCGAGCTATGTTCCCAATGCTTATCTCAGAGGCAGAGACTTCAAAAGAGTTGAGGATTTAAAATATCTATTCAAACAATAAAAAAGCGGCAGAAATCTTCAAGTACATTCCTGCCGTTTTTAATTAATCATTAAAGGTTACCGTGCTCTGACGTTCTCTGTTAACTGTTAGCTTTGTTACATCTGGACGAGAATAATGCCCAGAAGGATCAAAATTCTGACGTTCCTCATACACTCTATTAAAATCTAAGGTGTGATATATATTACCTTCTGTTTCTATATCCGGAGGTAAGATGAATTCGCCATCTGGTCCTGCAATGCAAGAACCACCGTTTGAAGAGCGCTCTGGAGCGCGTTTTAAAATTTCATTGAGGTGAGGAGTATCTTCTGGAAAGTCCGTAGCAATTGCCATTCTGCTTGATACAGAGATTACATAACTACGAGATTCTCTTGCGATAAATCGTGTGATATCTTTCGTATTGTAATCACTTCCAGGCCATACGGCAATATGTAAATTTTCGCCTTGTGCATACATAGCAGCTCGTGGCAATGGCATCCAGTTCTCCCAGCAATTAAGACCACCTACAGTAAATTGTTTAAGAGGATGCACTTTTAGACCGTGACCATCTCCTGGCGCCCAAGTTAATCGCTCGTCATAGGTAGGCTGCAATTTGCGATGTACAGATTGTATTTCTCCATTTTGATTGATATACACTAAGGAGCAATATAAACTTGCACCTCCTCTATCCATTGGTTTTTCAATTATTCCAAGATATATTGCAATATTGAAATGTTTCGATAATGCACATATTTCATCTAGATCACCTCGCTCTATATCGACCGCATTTCTTGCGTAGTGTGCATGTAATTCCTTCACCACTTTTGTATCCCATGCCGCACCATCTGTAAGTGATAACCAATATGGATATCCAGGCAACAACCCTTCTCCAAAAACAATGAGTTCCGCCTCATTTTCGGCAGCTTCTTGAATGGCAATTTTTATTTTTTTAATAGTCTCTTCTCTATTCCCCCAGACGGGAGCAATTTGGGCGAGAGCAACTTTTAAATGATTATGCTGCGACATATGTATAGTTTAAAAAAGTGATGATGTTAAAAGTACTAAATAGTAGTCGGCTTAATGGGGTTACGCTTTCGCGAAAGCGTGCTTATTTCTTTCAATACCATTCACAAAATTTGAGATGCAATCCATAAATTAGGAATTATTCCATAATTTTGTTTTAAATCCTATTGCTATGAATTTCGAACGTATTAAAGAAAAGCTCAACATCCTCGCAGATGCTGCAAAATATGATGTCTCTTGCTCTTCTAGTGGAAGTAAGCGTGCAAATAAAAATAAAGGCTTAGGAGATTCTAGTGGCATGGGAATTTGCCATACCTATACAGAAGATGGACGATGTGTATCGTTATTGAAAATCTTACTTACTAATCATTGCATTTTTGACTGTGCATATTGCGTGACTCGCAAAAGTAATGATGTAAAACGTGCCGCTTTCAAAGTGCAAGAGGTAGTGGATCTCACCATCAACTTTTACCGTAGAAATTATATTGAAGGCTTATTTTTAAGTAGCGGTATTTTTAAAAATGCCGACTATACAATGGAGCGCCTGGTTCTAGTTGCTAAGAAACTACGTCTTGAAGAAAATTTTAATGGCTATATCCATCTCAAATCTATTCCTGGAGCGAGTGACGAGTTAATGAGAGAAGCAGGACTTTATGCCGATAGACTTTCGGTAAATATTGAAATACCCACTGAGCAAGGCCTCAAACTACTCGCTCCAGATAAAAAGCGCGAAGACTTTATAAAGCCTATGCTTAAGGTTAAAAATGAAATCATCCAATATAAAAGTGAGAAGAAGCTTATAAAAAGCACTCCTATATATGCACCCGCTGGACAAAGTACCCAAATGATTATAGGTGCTACTGGCGAGACAGATGCTCAAATCATGTACACAAGCGCATACTTTTATAAAGAATTCCAGATGAAAAGGGTGTACTACTCTGGTTACATCCCTATAAGTCATGACGAGCGATTACCTTCTATAGGTACAGATGTGCCTATGTTACGAGAAAATAGGTTGTATCAAACAGACTGGCTATTGCGATTTTATGGATTTAGCATACAAGAATTACTTAACAAAGAACATCCTAATCTTGAAACGGATATCGACCCAAAATTAAGTTGGGCACTACGCAACTTACAGCACTTCCCTGTAGATGTAAATCATGCAGACCGCAGATTGCTCGCTCGCATTCCTGGTGTAGGAATGCGCTCTGTAGATAAAATTATTAACGCACGTAGATATAGAAAACTGGGCTGGGAACATCTTAAAACTATAGGCATCTCTATGAATCGTGCTCAGTATTTTCTCGTTTGCGCCTCTTCACAATTTGAAACAAAAGACCGCACCGCTGCACAACTTAAAAGTTTAATCATGGGAACCTCTGCTAGTAAATGGCGAGGTGCTTACAGCAGCCAGCTTAACCTTTTTGAATCTAATGCAAATGTAACTGTGTCGTAAGATGGGAATGATAGATCAATATATCTATGATGGAAGTTTTGAGGGTTTTCTCACTGCAGTATTTGAGGTTTATGACCGTAAACCTACACGAGTAAAAATTGTAAGCGAGCGACTAGTCACCGAAAATTTCTTTGATGAGGAGCATACAATATATACAGATCAAGCAAAATCTGATCGTGTATGGAAAGGTATTGAAGATAAAATAGGAAAGAAGGCGGGAAATCTCATTTACAAAGCATTTTTAAGTGAGCAATCAGATAGAGAACAGGTGCTTTTACGTATTATTAAAAAAGGATTTAAAGGTGAAAATGTGACAGACAACTTTGCAGATATCGACGTTTTGAGACTTACCAATTTGGTTAAAATTGTAGGACGCGAGAAACATAGAATGGATGCCTTTATAAGATTTAGACTCACTAAGGACAACGTTTATTTTGCAGAGGTAGAACCAGATTTTGATACATTACCACTCAATGCAATCCACTTTAAAAATAGATATGCAGATCAAAAGTGGCTCATCTATGATCGCTGCAGGAATTATGGGATTTTTTATGATTTAAAGACTGTCAACTATGTGCAGCTTGAAATCTCAAATGATATTAATAGTAGTCTTGCTGCGCCATTTTACTTCACCCATGATGAAATGCACTATCAAGATTTATGGAAAAACTATTTTAAAAGCACCAATATTCCTTCTCGCAAAAACATGAGATTGCACTTACAGCATGTACCTAAGAGATACTGGAAATATTTAAGTGAGAAGCAGCCGTAAATAGGGTCATTACGCTTTCGCGAAAGCGCAACTAAGACTTATAAAAAAATAAAAGTATTCCTAATTAAGATTGCGCTTATCTACAAAAAAGCGCTTCATGATACTTTCACACTCTTGAGCGAGCACTCCGCTTTTTACTTTTGTCTTAGGATGTAAGGTGGTACCCATCACATCATAACCACGCCTCAAATCTTTTGCACCATAAACAATTCTCCCGATTTGACTCCAGTAGAGTGCGCCAGCACACATCTGACAAGGTTCTAAAGTAACATACAACGTACATTGCTGAAGATATTTACCACCTATAAAACTAGAAGCACTTGTAATCGCTTGCATCTCTGCATGTGCGGTTACATCTGTCAAGCGCTCTGTGAGATTGTGTGCTCTAGCAATAATCATGTTATCAATTACCACCACAGCACCAACAGGGATTTCACCTTGATCAAAAGCGGCTTGAGCTTCTTGCAAAGCCTTCTTCATAAAGTAAGCATCATCATAAGGTTCTAGCATGTATCCTGTTTTTAATAATATAAAAATACATATTCAAGATGTACCTTTGTAACATGCCAGAGAGTATTCTTGATACTATAAAAACACCGAGCGATTTGCGTCTATTGACGCAAGAGCAACTACCCCAACTTGCCGTAGAGCTTCGTCGTTTTATTATTGATATTATTGCGACTAAGGAAGGTCATCTAGGCGCTAGTTTAGGAGTTGTAGAAATTACAATTGCCTTACACTATATATTTAACACTCCAGAAGACAATCTTATCTGGGATGTGGGTCACCAAGCATACGGGCATAAAATACTAACTGGAAGAAAAGATGTTTTTCATACTAACAGGCAAAAGGGCGGCATAAGTGGTTTTCCTAACCGTATGGAGAGTGTGTATGACACCTTTGGCACAGGTCACAGTAGCACTTCCATCTCTGCAGCGTTAGGTATGGCGATGGCCGCAACATTAAAGGGCCAAAAAAATAGACATCATATCGCCGTAATAGGAGATGCCTCTATAGCGAGCGGAATGGCTTTTGAAGGACTCAATCATGCCGGAGTAACTAATGCTAACCTACTAGTAATTCTTAACGACAATGCTATAGGAATTGACCCAAGTGTGGGAGCACTTAAAAAGTATCTAACTAACGTAAAGAAAGGCACTGCTAGAGAAGACAACATCTTTGAAGCGCTTAATTTTAAATATTTTGGCCCAGTAGACGGCCATGATCTACCTAAAATACTAGAAACCTTAGATGCTCTTAAAAAAGTAAAAGGTCCAAAATTCTTACATGTAATTACCACAAAAGGAAAGGGACTAGCCCTCGCCGAACAGGAACAGATCACCTATCACGCGCCTGGGAAATTTGACGCTATTACTGGCATCAGAGTAAAGAAAGAGGAAATAGCAGAACCTCCAAAATACCAAGATGTTTTTGGGCATACCATCGTAGAGCTCGCAACACTTAATAAAAAAATTATAGGTGTTACACCTGCCATGCCTACAGGAAGTTCCCTTAAGTACATGATTGCTGCTTTTCCCGATCGTGCGTTTGACGTAGGTATTGCAGAGCAACATGCCGTAACCCTTTCCGCAGGAATGGCTACAGAGGGAATGGTAGTTTTTTGCAACATTTACTCTACTTTTTTACAACGGGCATACGACCAAATTATTCATGATGTCGCGTTGCAAAATCTACCTGTGATTTTTTGTTTAGATCGCGCCGGCCTCGTGGGGCAAGACGGCGGAACTCATCAAGGTGTCTTTGATCTAGCATATCTCAATTGTATACCTAATCTCATTATATATGCCCCAAGTGATGAGATTGCGCTTCGCAATATTTTATATACTGCACAACTTGGATTAGAACATCCTATTGCCATACGATATCCTCGCGGTCGCGGTATTCATATAGACTGGCAGCTTCCTTTTAAAAAAATAGAAATAGGCAAAGGGCACTGTATTCAGCAAGGTGAAAATGTTGCCATTATAAGTATAGGAAGCATTTTAAACAATGTTCTGGCAGCGGTAGAACAATCTAAAAATGAATGCGGTATTTATGACATTGGCTTTTTAAAACCAATTGACACCGACTTATTAGACAAGATTTTTGAAAAATACAATCATATCGTTACTGTGGAAGATGGCTCAAAAATAGGTGGACTGGGTAGTGTTGTGGGTGATTACGCTTTCGCGAAAGCGTACAAAGGTAAACTCACCGTCCTAGGAATACCAGACGCGTTTATAGAACATGCCACCGTAGAAGAGCAATATGAAGAAGCTGGAATATCTGTAAACGCAATCACAAGATTTCTTAAAAATCTTGCATAAAAAAATCGGCAGACTATATGAGTCTGCCGATTTATTATTTAGTGATCTATCTAATGTTACTCGATAATAATCTTGATAGTTTCAGTAGTATTAGTACTCTGAACTTGTAGTAAATAAATACCTGTTGCAAGCCCTTCTGCTTGTAATCTTACAGTACCTTCAAGCACAGCATCTTTAGTATATACCACACGTCCGTTTATATCAATAATTTTCACAGTTCCTCCACCTTGAGGTGTATTTACTGCGATATTGATATTACCGTTACTTGGATTAGGAAACACACTGAATGCTCCAACTGCTGCAACTCTATCTACAGAAAGAGGTCCTAAGCAAGGATTAAGATTATCTGGCGGTAAATCTGTAGCAGAAGTTCCATCCTCTCTCTCTCTCCAATCACCTTGATCTGCAGAAAAACCTAAACCTCTATTTGCAAAAGCATTCCAAATAATACATCCGGCAGTAGCTTTTGTGTCCTCATCTGTAAAATATGGACTCATCTCTACGGCTGCTAGTATCGCATCTCTACCATCTACAAATCCTGGATTACACGGCTGTAATTTAAGACCATCCATTACTAATTGAAGAGCTATATTATTACCTCCTGTTCCATTATAAATATCTGCATCAAAACCAAATTCATCTATAAATCCCCATGTCATATCCCAGATCATGGTTGCCCATACATAACCTACTGGGTGCGGTGCAGTGGTATTTTCGAATACCGCAACAGAATCATATGATGAATCATTAATAGCTAGATCTGTACTATACGGAGTTGGACGTATACCGCCACCATCTGTAGGCTGTCCTATTGCATAAGTTCCAATACCTCTTACATCTGCACCAGTGTCTCCTTCCCTCATAGTAAGCATAAGTCCGAAATAATCCGACCACCCCTCACTCATTACTTCTGTAGCTCTGCCTGGAATACAACCATCTGCATTAAACTGTACACAAGTCCTCATACAGTTAGAATTGTTTGCACCTCCTGTTAATCTATTTGACACACCGTGTCCATATTCATGAGCTACTATACCATTATCTAAATTACCGTCAATCTGAAATGGACCGTCGTTAAGAAGAGATCCATTTATCACTTCTCCATTCTGTAACGCTGCGATTAAAGCTTCTCCATTTTCTTGAGAGACCATTACACTAGGTATCGTGACCTGATCACCTGTTGCTCCTGGAGCCATTCCTATTGGTGCATCAGGAACATTATTTACTACAATTACTGCAATTGCCCCTGCTTGTTCTGCTGATAATACCTTAGTTCCAAACTCACATGCACCTCTTCTTAATAGGGCAATCTTTCCAGCTACATCAGCCGCATTTGTCACATTATCACAACCATCAAGCTCATCTGTTGACTCTCCCGCATTATCGTCTAACAGTATAGCAAGTTCTCCTTGTAGTGCAGTTTCTTCGGGAAGAGGAGCTCCAAATCCAGCAGGAATTCCAACATATGAACCTGCTAAAGATCCATCAAGAATCGTAACAGCTTCTCCTGGAGGTCCACTTGCTGTCCAAAGGAACATTTGCATTCTTGGGTTGTTACCATCTGGTGGAGTTGCAAAGTTTGCATTATTAAGTCCAGATCCGTCTTGAGAATCAGCAATTACAAAATCATTTCCTATTCCTAAATTGGAATAGTTAGTCTGTTGAAAGTTTCCACTCTCCTCATCAAAACCGTAAAGAAAGAGAACATCATGCATGATGTTATTCCAATAAAATAAATTTGTTGTGGACGCTTCTAGCATATTTACTGGATCTGTGTCAAATGCATATGGAAAATCAAAGTTCAAAGCATCACCGCCATTTGGCGAAGTACCTCCTGTATCCTCGTTATCTCCTAATATATCATCCCAAGCAAGTACGTTATTACCACGTGTTATTGTAAACTCAGCTCCTGCTGCGCCATCTGTATCATGCCATCCAAATGGAGAAGCGTCAAGATTCTGTGGATTTACAACTAATGAAGCATCACCATGATTAGGACTCTCTAAAGGAAGGGCGTATACATTATACTGCTCCCCAGCGAAAGCTGCGCTAGCTTCTTCTGTTTTAAATAAAGAAAAGTCTTTTTTAGCAACCTTTTTATTCTTCTGTAATGTTTGATGATTGTGAGTACTAAAAGAACAAGAAATTACCCAATCGTTCTGATTGATAATTTCTCCTGTTTGAGCATCTACGCGCACACTCCACCAATGCTTACCATCAAGAGTATGAATATTGAGATCCCAACCAAGCTTTAACTCCTCACCTACTGGTACATAAACTAATTCTACAGGTACATCTTCTAAAGAAACACCACCATTCGTTAGTAAAAACTCTTTGGTAGTTACAGTCTCAATTAAAGAAAAGTTGCCAGTACCTAAACCTAATTCAGCTGCTGCTGCGGTTGCTGCTTGTAAAGGATTTAGTTGTGGCGTTGTTACATTTACACGAGCAGATACGTTTGCTTCAAGAGTGTTTGAAAAATAAACTAATTCTTGACCTTTAAACGCTCCATTAACCGTAGCATTAAATATCGAAATATCATTATACTTCTGTCCTGCATATACATGCATTACATCAGTTTTTTGAGTTTTGCTCTTACTATAAATATATAGTTCATTAATGTCTTGAGATCCAATTCCTAATTGGCTCCTTTCTGAGGTAATTTCCTGCTTGAGCAGTGATAAATAATCCTGCGCCTGAACACCCATTGAGGTGACAAACAACAAAAACATTAAAATCTTAACGTAATTTTTTTTCATAGAAATATAGGATTTAATTTGAATTTTGAAATAAAATTAAACGAAACCCACTAACCTCGCAATGAATGCGCGTTCATTAACACAATTGTTTACCCATTAATATTCATTCCTTGAAGTTGCTCAAATATTTTAACAGACTTGCTATCTGTCATAACAGACACTTGATTACAAATTTCTAGGAGTTCTTGATACAAAGTATAATCACCATCTGACCTTGTTTTAAACAGCTTTAAAACAAGCTTGTCATAATGTGTGGGCGTTGCTGTAATTGCATTGCATCTTGCAGATAATAAAGTGTTTAAGATCTCATAACCCGCTATTTCTTTTGAAATCACCTCGTCACTCTCATAAATATTTGAAATACTTATTTTGAGAACGTCATTGATTTGCGCTTCATATTTAGATTTATCTAGCAATGCCTTATCAAATGCTCCCTCAAGGATAGCTTCTTCATTTTTCATAAAAATAGCAACTGCCTCGTCTATGAGCGTTCCTATAGCTAGAGCTCTCAGATAACCTACTCTTGCCGCTTTATCTGTAAGTGCAGAATATTTAGAGCTATTTATATGAGGAACAAGTTTTATAAGATATTCTAGAGCATATTCTTCTGGGATGAGACCTAAGTTAATACCGTCTTCAAAATCTATGATTGTATAGCAAATATCATCTGCAGCTTCTACTAAGAAGGTAAGCGGATGTCTCGCATAACTTATATCCTTCCCATGTCTAGTCTGGATAAGACCTAGTTCTTCGGCTACATCTTGAAAAGAGGCTTTATCATCTTGAAAGAAACCATATTTTTTATCTGCAATATGCTTTGTAGGTTTGTGTGGGAGCGATTCTTTTGGGTACTTCATAAACGTACCTAAAGTAGCATATGAAAGTCTTAAACCTCCATCTGCACCAGGACGAGATTCCGTTAGTATTTTAAATCCATTTGCATTTCCTTCAAATGTGCATAGATCTTGATATTCCTTATCTGTGAGCTTTGCTTCAAATCGTTTACCTCCACCATTTTTAAAATAATCACCAATAGATTTTTCCCCAGAGTGACCAAAAGGAGGATTCCCAATATCATGTGCTAGTGCAGCGGCAGCTACAATTGCCCCAAAATCATTCATCTTATAACCGTGTACCTCAGAAAGGTGTGGATATTTTTCTAGAATCTGCTTCCCTACTTGCCTCCCTAATGATCTTCCTACAACAGCGACCTCTAAACTGTGAGTGAGTCGTGTATGAACAAAATCAGTTTTAGATAAAGGGATTACCTGCGTCTTGTCTTGTAAACTTCTAAAAGCCGAAGAAAATATAATACGATCATAATCTACTTCAAAACCTAGTCGCGACTCGTCTTGTTCGGCACGAAGGCGTTTATTTTTATCTCCTTGCCTCTTAAGTGAAAGCAGTCGTTCCCATTGCATCATTTTTTTCAATCCTTTGTTAGCAAGGGGAAAGATAGTCTTTTTCTACTTTTTTTTGATTGGTTTACGCTTTCGCGAAAGCGTAAAAAACATGACACCTAAAGAATTGCATAACAGTCTTAACGTTGAGATAACACTAAAATTACAAGAAGCTAATGCAACTATAACAATGAGGTAACTTCAAAAAAAGATAATGCTAGCATCTTTGCATCGAAGATTTTAAATGACAATCAAATCGAAAACCAACATGAAAAAATTAATTTTTAGTCTAGCCTTATTAGGTGGAATTTTAACGGGATGTTCAAGTGATGATGATCAACCTATCGTAGTAACTGAAGTTCCTGGAACTGGAGGAGGCGATGATACAGATAGCGTAGACACTACACTTTCTGGAAACATCACAGAAGACATGACATTAACAAATGACGCTATATGGCAACTAGATGGGCGTGTAATTGTAACAGCTGGAAATACGCTTACAATAGAGCCAGGAACAATCATTAAAGCATTTGCAGGTCAAGAAGCAAATGCGTCTGTTTTAATTATTGCACGTGATGCAAAAATAGAAGCAAATGGAACAGCTACTGCTCCAATTATTATGACATCTAGTGCAGATGGTATACAGTTAGGACAAACAGAAGGAACTCTTGATGAAAACACTCGTGGCTTATGGGGAGGACTTATCGTATTAGGTAACGCACCTATCTCTGAGGATGGTGATGTAGAAGCTTCTCAAATTGAAGGAATACCTGCTAGTGATACTAACGGTCTTTATGGAGGTACTGATGCAGCAGATGACTCAGGAACTATAACTTATGTTTCTATCCGTCACGGAGGGACTTTAATAGGAGAAGGAAACGAAATTAACGGACTTACTTTAGGTGGTGTAGGAACAGGAACTACTATCGATCACGTAGAGGTTGTAGGAAATGTAGATGATGGTATCGAATTTTTTGGAGGTACTGTTAATGCTTCAAACCTTTTAGTTTGGGCTCAAGGAGATGATGGTCTTGACATTGACCAAGCATATGCAGGAACTGTAACAAATGCAGTTGTAATTGCTGGAGATATCTCTGATCACGCTTTGGAAATAGATGGACCAGAAGGATCTTTAAACGGTGCTTTCACACTTAACAACATTACGCTAATAGGAAGTGCAACTGCTCCAAACGGAGAATATGCAGACTATAGAGATGGTGCACAAGGAGCAACTAACAATGTTTTTGTAACAGGATTCCAAGACGGTAAAGACGTAGAATTAGACAATAATGGAGTTGCTCAAAACTACATTAGTGGATTAATTTCTTTTACAAACTGGATCGTAGAAGGAGTTACTCCTGCAAATTCAATTTTTGTTGAAAAAACTGGAGACGGTGAAGAAACTATTATTTCTCCATCATTTACAGATCAAGCTGCAGATTGGACAACAGCTGGAACAACTGGAGGTGCAGATCTTACTGTATTTGCTTGGACATTTGCTGCAGCAACTACATCTGGTGTAATTGACTAAATAATAAAAAGGGGACTTTAACATCCCACACGCATACAAACTATACAATAATATAGATTGCCCGCCATTAATGGTGGGCAATCTTATGAATTATAACATATGAAAACCGTTTTATATTCACTCTTACTTTTACTGTCTGCAATAACTGCAAATTCTCAAACGGGAATTATCGCTGGTACTATTAATGATGGACAGCTCAATGACATATTGCCCTTTGCAAATGTTATTGTTCAAGGAACAACAAAGGGTACTACTTCAGACTTTGATGGGAAATACACTCTAGAGATTGCTCCTGGAACCTATGTCATAGAATTTTCTTTTGTTGGATATAATACACAGCAAATTTCTGAGGTGATTGTCACTGAAAATAATACTACAAACCTAGATGTAACATTATCTGGAGCATCATTAGACGAAGTTATCATCACATCTACTAGTCGTCAAAATACAGAGCAATCAGTTTTAAATCTTCAAAAAAAATCGGTTCAATTGCTCGATGGATTGTCATTAGAGAGTATTAAGAAAAGTGGCGCTAGTAATGTTGCTGCTGCAGTAAAGAACATTCCTGGAGTATCTGTTCAGGGTGGAAAGTATGTATATGTAAGAGGTCTAGGCGATCGTTATACAAAAACCATACTCAATGGTGTAGATGTACCTGGACTTGATCCAGACAGAAACACACTACAACTTGACATTTTCCCTTCTTCAATTTTGGAGAATATTATCGTTGTAAAATCTTCTACAGCAGATCAACCAGCAGATTTTACTGGTGGTGTAGTTGATATAGTTACTAAAGACATCCCTAACGGAAAAGAAACTAGTGCTTCTATAGGCCTTGGCTATAATCCTAATTTTCACTTTAATGATAGCTACATAAGTAACGAATCTAGTGGGACAGATTTTCTAGGTTATGATAACGGACAGCGAACTAACCCTTTTAATGAAAATCAGGTATTTGACTTCCCTACAAACACGCCTAACACTGCTTCTTTTCTAGCAGGTAGACTTAATCCTGTACTAGCTGCACAGAGAGAAAACAGTGGAGCAGACTTCAACTTATCTTTTACTACAGGAAACTCATATGATGTAGGTGATAACAAACTTGGATACCTTGCTTCTGTTTCTTACCGTAATGAAACCACATATTATGATGATTATGTAGATGGACAACGTTTTAGAAAAGATACCGATGCAAGCATTTTTGAACTAAATACAGACAGAACACAACAAGGTGAAAGAGGAGAAAACAATGTTCTTATAAGTGCACTAGGTGGATTGTCTTATAAAACTGACAACTCTAAATACCGCCTTAACGTACTACACATTCAAAATGGTGAATCTGGTGCTTCACTACTTAGTCAAACTAACAGAATAGACAACAGTAACACCATTAAGAAGGACATCTTAATTTATACAGAACGCGCTCTTACAAATGTGCTTTTAAGTGGAAAACACACTAACGAAGATGCTACTTGGACAACGGAGTGGAAACTATCTCCTACTTTTTCAAGAGTAGACGATAAGGACTTCCGTACAACTCCATTTCTAGTTAATGATGAAGATGGGAGCTTTACAATAAGCCCGAGTGAATCTGGTGATGCTTCACGTTTTTTCAGAAATCTTGATGAGATAAACCTAGCTGGTAAATTAGATGTGACCCGCAAACATGAACTATTTGCAAAGGATGCAAAATTCAAATTTGGTGCGGCATATACTTACAAGCAACGTGATTTCAAAACAGTACGTTTTGCAACACCTTTTAGAAACTTCAATAGCGCTCTTTTAAACGGAGACCCTAATGCAATACTAGGACAAAACATATATAATCCAGATTCTGATAGTGGTTTCTTTGTGAGAAGAGATTCTAATGATAATGATCAGTACGATTCAAATATCAATGTAGGTGCATTATACGTATCAGAAGAACTTAGACCTGCTTCATGGTTTACAGCAATTGTGGGATTACGTTTTGAAAAATTTGACCTGATTTATACGGGACAAGATCAACAAGGAAATGTTTTTAATGACGAAAGAATCTTAGATAAAGCAGATTTATTTCCTTCTGCGAATTTAATTTTTGATCTTAACGAGGATGGGAATAAAAAGATTAGAGCATCATACTCTAGAACTACAGCACGCCCTTCATTTAAAGAAGCTTCACTTGCACAAATATTTAATCCTATTGAAAACGAACTTTTTATAGGTAATATAAATTTACAGCCTACTTACATAAACAACTTAGACCTAAGATATGAGATTTATGGAGCTAGTGATAAGAAGTTTAACATAGGAGATTTTGCAGCAATTAGTGGTTTTTACAAAAGCTTCAAAGACCCTATCGAACTTACATTTTTTGCAGAAGCAACTGGACAAGTAACACCGCGTAACCTAGGAGATGCAAATGTAATAGGAGCAGAAATTGAGCTACGAAAAAATTTAGATTTCATAGGTCTCAACAATTTCTCTTTAAACGTAAACTACTCAATTATCGAGTCTGATGAAACTTATAATGAAGATGAAAGATTATTAAGAGAAAACTTACTTAGAGATGGAGAAACTCTTGACTCTGGAAGAGTTTTACAAGGACAATCGCCATTTCTATTAAATGCTGGTATTGCTTTCGAATCTGAGGATTCCGCATGGAAATCAAGTCTGTCTTACAATGTTCAAGGTAAAACACTTCAAATTGTAGGAGCAGGAGAAATTGCAGATGTATATACACTTCCTTTTAATGACTTAAAATTCAATATTTCAAAGTCATTTGGAGAAGATCAAAATCAAACAATCACATTTAAAGCAGGAAACTTACTTAATGATGATCGTGAGAGTGTTTTTCAATCTTACAAAGCAGAAGATCAGTTATACTCTAAGTGGAGTCCTGGACAAGATTTTAGCTTAAGCTATAGCTTTAAGTTCTAATGAACTATTATTATCTAAATTAGCCACAAAAAAAGGTCTCCATATTGGAGACCTTTTTTTATTAGTATCGTTTTACGCTTTCGCGAAAGCGCTATTATCTATTACTAGCTACTTTGGAACCTTCATTTTTCCAAGTATTAACAGAAGCTACTCGTGAATCTTGATAGTCTACCTCTGTAAGTTTATCACTTGACCAAAAGAACCAAGTACCTACTTTAGTTCCATTGTCATATTGAGCTTTGGCAGTTTTATCTCCGTCACGGTTATAACTAATCCATTGTCCAGTAACCTGTCCTTCCTTAGTATAAAAACCTGTTTGACTAACTTCACCATTATCAAAATATAAAGTTGCCTTAACTAGGTCTCCTACTTCTACATATGTAGGCTTATTGTTTTTTTCTTGAGCTTGCATTGAAACAACCATTAAAAATGCAACTGCTATCATCATTATCTTTTTCATAATTTGGGATTTTAATTTTTCTATGATATAAATGTAACACAAAATTTACATAAAACAAACTTTTACATAACATTTTATTTACATTGAATTAACATTACGCTAGTAACCCACTGATTTCTAAAGGGTTAATTTTGTTTTAAATCACATTTTAATCTACATCTCTTTATTGTTCACAAGCTGCTAGTGTACTGCGAATACTATAAATTTGCATTATAGTTCAACGTAAAAAGTTATTATCTTTCGCTCGATATAACCTTTACATAACGCTTAATCTTTTTTTAATTAAGATTTTTGCCACCTTGGCTTTTCAGCTTACATTTTATGGAAAATATTTACATTTTTATGATTGCTGCGTTGGCAATTCTCGCAATTGCAGATTTGGTAGTCGGAGTGAGTAATGACGCAGTAAACTTTCTAAATTCTGCAATAGGATCTAAGGCAGTTACTTTTAAAACAGTGATGATTGTGGCTAGTGTGGGTATCGCTTTTGGCGCGCTCTCCTCTAGTGGTATGATGGAGGTTGCTAGGAAAGGGATTTTCGATCCTAGTCAGTTTTATTTTGATGAGATTATGATCATCTTCATGGCTGTCATGATTACAGATATCATATTGCTTGATATCTTCAACAGCTTGGGTATGCCTACCTCTACAACAGTCTCTATAGTATTTGAACTACTTGGAGCCTCTGTGGTTATGTCCATTATTAAAATATCAAACAATAGTGATTCTCTTGCCCAGATAGGTGAATATATAAATACAGATAAGGCAACGGAGATTATATTAGGTATACTACTCTCTGTTTTTATCGCCTTTACTATAGGAGCCATTATACAGTTTTTAACAAGATTCCTCTTGACTTTCAATTTTGAGAAAAAACCATCTTGGATTGCTGCTGTTTTTGGAGGTATTGCAGTTTCATCTATTTCATACTTTATAATTATTAAAGGATTAAAAGGTGCAAATATTTTACCACCTGAGTTTAGTAGCTGGGCGAATGATAATCTAATCCAATTCTTAGGAGCTAACTTTATTCTTTGGACCGTAGTCTCTTGGGTGTTTCATGCAATTCTTAAACAAAATATATACAAACTTGTTATCATCTTAGGAACCTTTGCGCTCGCAATGGCCTTTGCTGGTAATGACTTAGTAAACTTCATAGGGGTTCCTATGGCTGCCTATAATTCATTTATAGCTTGGTCTGGTTCTGGAATATTACCAAGTGCATTCAGCATGGAGCAGCTTGCCGAAAAAGTACCTACACAACCTATTTTACTTCTGGTTGCTGGTTTAATCATGGTTCTTACATTGTGGTTTAGTAAAAAAGCAAGACGCGTTGTAAAAACCTCTGTAGATTTATCACGTCAAGATGAAGTAAAAGAGCGATTTAAGCCTAACTGGGTTTCACAACACTTAGTACGTGGAGTTATCATTGCAAATAATGGTGTTAATAAAATATTACCTGCAAAGCTGCGCCAAAGCATAAACAAGAGCTTTGAACCATCTACTGTAATCCACACAAAAGCATCAGAAGCACCCGCTTTTGATATGGTGAGAGCTGCCGTAAATCTTGTAATTGCGAGTGTTCTTATATCAGTAGCTACTGGACTTAAGCTTCCACTATCTACAACTTATGTTACTTTTATGGTTGCTATGGGTACTTCCCTAGCAGATCGTGCTTGGGGAGCAGAAAGCGCTGTTTATAGAGTTGCTGGTGTTCTTAATGTAATAAGCGGGTGGTTCTTGACAGCATTTAGCGCATTTACTGCGGCAGGTATTCTAGCATACTTGATGTATCTAGGAGGGAATATTGCCATCATAGGCTTATTCTTCCTTGCTATTGCCATGCTGGTAAGAAATTATTTGTCTACTAAAAAGAAAAATAAGGAAGCAAAAATTGAAGAAGACCTTCGTAAAGCAGAAAGTAAAACCATTTCTGGTATCATCGAAGAAAGCGCAGATAACATTGCAAAAACGATTATTCGTACTGACAAAATTTATACAGGAACCCTAAAGGGTCTTGCTAAAAATAAGGTAGGAAGCCTCAGAAAGAGCAGAGCCACTGTCGAAAAACTTAATGAAGAGATAGATGAACTGCGCAATAATATTTTCTATTTCATTAAAAACCTAGAAGAAACAAGTGTACGAGGATCAAACTTCTACATAGAGATATTGGGATATCTTGAAGATATCACTCAATCGCTTGAGTACATAGCAAAAGTGAGTTACAAGCACGTTAACAACAATCACAAACCGCTACGTTTTAATCAAATTAGAGATTTACAAGAAATAGACAATAAGCTGTGTGACTTCTTACAAGAAACAGCTCAAGCTTTTAAAGACCGTAATTACAACAAAATAGAGAAGCTTTTAGGAAGGAAACAAGAGCTTTATGGTCACGTAACAGATAAGATTCAGAAGCAAGTAGAGCGCACACGATCTGAAGAATCTAGTCCTAAAAATACCACCTTGTACTTTGGTCTATTATTAGAAACTAAAGATCTTATAGAAGAGATCATGAACTTACTTGAACTCTATAATACAGAGCACAAAAGATCAAAATAAAGTGTATCACACATGTATACCAAAATGCCAGAAACATTATTTGTTTCTGGCATTTTTTATTTGTGATGTAGATACGCTTTCGCGAAAGCGTAATCACAACCTGCAAAAGGCTTTATCAATTGATTTAAAGCTTGTTTACTATTAAACTAGGGCTATGTAGTCGGATAACACCTAAAAACGGCTCAAAGCGTTAAAGCTTACTAAAAACGTCTGTTAATCTTACTTAAGACAAAATGAAATAGCAGCAGTAATCCTTAATATTATCGTCTAACCAAAAATTAATAGTATGGCAGATATAGTTAAGGACGAAAAAGATCCAACAGATGAGTATTTACTTCAAGATAATAAGAAGACACGCTTTGGCGCGACTTTTATAATTATAACATTAGTAATCCTAATCATTGCCGTGGTGGCAACTTACTTTGCATTAGGATTATAATATATCTAAATGGTAATTCTAAGGTATAAATGCGATTGCTAAAAGGATACACACGATAATGATGATTGTAATTTTCATAATTATGATTTTGAGGATTTATACATAGCAAATATGCACCTCATTTATTAAATATTATCGGGGTATTTACCCCTAATCAAATCGCAATCAAACCTTTTCAACAAGAACGTAAATCATAAAAAAGCCCGAATTCCATATGGAATTCGGGCTTTTTATTATCTATAACTTTTTCGCGAAAGCGAATATAAATTATCCTTTTAGTGAAGCAGAAAGGTACTCACGGTTCATACGTGCGATGTTTTCTAGAGATATCCCTTTAGGACACTCAACCTCACAAGCACCAGTGTTTGTACAGTTACCAAAACCTTCTTCATCCATTTGCTTTACCATGTTAAGAACACGAGTAGTTGCCTCTACTTCTCCTTGTGGAAGTAATGCAAACTGACTCACCTTTGCTCCTACAAATAGCATAGCACTAGAGTTTTTACAACTTGCAACACAAGCACCACAACCGATACATGTAGCCGCCGCAAAAGCGTCGTCTGCATTTTCCTTCTCGATAGGAATCGAGTTTGCATCTTGTGTGTTACCAGAAGTATTTACAGAGATAAATCCTCCAGCATGCTGTATGCGGTCAAAAGAAGAACGATCTACCATAAGATCTTTTATAACAGGGAATCCCGCTGCTCTAAAAGGCTCTATAGTGATAGTATCACCATCCTTAAATTTACGCATGTGTAATTGACATGTAGTTACAAGTCTATCTGGACCATGCGCCTCACCGTTAATAAACATAGAACATGAACCACAAATTCCCTCACGACAATCGTGATCAAATGTTACAGGTTCATCTCCTTCAAGGATAAGCTTATTGTTAAGCATATCCATCATTTCTAAGAAAGACATATCTCCATCGATACCATCGATTGGGTACGTTACTATGCTTCCTTTAGCTGTGGCGTTTTTCTGGCGCCATACCTTTAGCGTTAGTTTCATCGTCTTCTTATTTATAGCTTCTTTGTTTTAACTCAATATTTTCAAACTCTAGTTCTTCTTTATGAAGAACAGCATCCTTAGGTGCTCCTTTATATTCCCAAGCAGATACAAATGTGAAGTTTTCATCATCACGAAGTGCTTCTCCTTTTTGTGGTCCATCTAGCTCAACAGACTCTTCTCTAAAGTGTCCTCCTGCAGATTCGTTACGCGTTAATGCATCTTTTGCAAATAACTCACCTAGCTCTAAGAAATCTGCTACACGAAGTGCTTTTGCAAGTTCTTCGTTAAACTCATTCTGTCCTCCAGGTACACGTACTTCTTTATAGAAATCACTACGTAGTTCTGCAATCTCATCAATGGCGCTCTGTAGATCTGTCGCATTACGTGACATACCACATTTGTTCCACATAATCTTACCTAACTTCTTGTGGAAGTAGTCTACAGATTTTGTTCCATTGTTATTTACTAAAGCGTCTACCTGCTTACGCACGTTTTGCTCTGCTTCTTCAAACTCTGGAGTATCTGTTGGTATAGGTCCTGTACGTATATCATGAGATAAGTAGTCACCTATTGTATATGGTAATACAAAATATCCATCTGCAAGACCTTGCATAAGTGCCGAAGCTCCTAAACGGTTTGCACCGTGATCTGAGAAGTTTGCTTCTCCTATCGCATATAATCCCTCTACAGAAGTCTGTAAGTTATAATCTACCCATAATCCTCCCATTGTATAATGTACCGCTGGGTAGATCATCATAGGTGTTTTGTATGGATTCTGATCTACAATCTTTTCATACATCTGAAATAAGTTTCCGTATTTATTACGTACTACTTCTGTTCCTAATGCTGTTACGACTGCTTTGTCATTTGCATCTTTATGCTGTACATATGCTTGTTCCTTACCGTAACGCTCGATTGCGCTAGCAAAGTCTAAGTATACTGCTTCTCCAGTTTTGTTTACTCCAAAACCAGCATCACAACGTTCTTTTGCAGCTCTAGATGCTACATCACGTGGTACTAGATTACCAAAGGCTGGGTAGCGACGCTCTAGATAATAATCTCTCTCGTCTTCGCTAAGCTCTGTAGGCTTCTTCTTCCCTTCGCGTATTGCAATCGCATCTTCTTTTTTCTTAGGCACCCATATACGACCATCATTACGTAGTGACTCAGACATAAGCGTTAACTTAGACTGGTGATCACCAGAAACTGGTATACATGTAGGGTGTATCTGAGTATAACAAGGATTTGCAAAGTAAGCACCACGTTTGTGTGCCTTCCATGCTGCCGTTACGTTAGAACCCATTGCGTTTGTAGAAAGGTAAAATACGTTTCCATATCCTCCAGTTCCTAATACAACCGCATGTGCAGAGTGACGCTCTATTTCTCCAGTAACTAGGTTACGAGTGATAATACCACGAGCTTTACCATCTACCTTTACGACGTCTAGCATCTCGTGACGGTTATACATTTTTATTTTACCACGACCTATCTGACGGTTCATAGCAGAATATGCTCCTAGTAGTAATTGTTGTCCTGTTTGTCCTTTTGCATAAAAAGTACGACTTACAAGTACACCACCAAAAGAACGGTTATCTAGCAAACCACCATAATCACGTGCAAAAGGAACTCCTTGTGCTACACACTGATCAATAATATTTGTAGAAACCTCAGCAAGACGATAAACGTTTGCTTCACGTGAGCGGTAATCACCACCTTTTACCGTATCATAAAATAAACGGTAGGTAGAGTCACCATCACCTTGGTAGTTCTTTGCTGCGTTAATTCCTCCTTGTGCTGCAATAGAGTGCGCACGACGTGGAGAATCTTGAAAGCAAAAAGCTTTTACGTTATAGCCTAGTTCTGCAAGCGTTGCTGCTGCAGATCCTCCGGCAAGACCTGTACCTACCACAATCACATCAATAAGACGTTTGTTTGCAGGGTTTACAAGGTTAATTTCATTTTTATAGTTAGTCCACTTATCAGCTAGTGGTCCTTGGGGTATTTTAGAATCTAATGCCATAGCTTTATTTTTTAGTGAGGAATTTGATTAAAGTGCAGGTATACTGCAATAATTATAAATCCTACAGGTATTGTAATTGCCCAAACTTTAGCAAACTTTGAAAGTCCAGCAGAGTATTTATTATTAAATCCTACCGACTGGAATGTCGATGCAAATCCGTGCCATAAGTGAAGTGCTAGTAGCACAAAAGAAATCACATATAGTACTACACGTACAGGGCTTTCAAATTTGTGAACAGTCTCTGCATAATATCTTGTAGGATCTTCTGGATGCGTTTCTACATATTTATGAATCATTTCTGGAATCCAGAAGTCATAAAAGTGAAGTCCTAAGAACGCAAGCACCACAAGTCCAGAAAGAATCATGTTACGAGATGTCCAAGGTGCGTTTGCACTTCCTTTGTACTGTGCATATCCTACTGGACGTGCTTTTCTGTTTTGCAGTTCTAACACAAATCCCATCACGAAGTGAAAAACCACTCCGAAGATAAGTACAGGCTGTAATCCATATTGTACTAGCGGGTTAGACCCCATAAAATGCGACCACGCATTAAATGTATCTGGCGCAATAACCGCTGTACTGTTAATTACAAAGTGCTGTGTTAAAAAGACAACTAGAAAAAGACCTGATAGCGCCATGGCTACCTTTCGGCCAATCGAAGATTTTAATAATCCGCTCATTTAATTTTTGGTTTGGAATAATCTATACAAAAATACGGCGCAAACGTTGTTTTGGCAACTATACAAGGAAAGCATTGTTATTATTTAGAATGATTATAAGAAAAAACGCAACTATGTTCAACACTAAAAGGTAGACATTGCAAAAACTCCATTTTACGTTCAACATTTTCAATATTATTGAAAACTTTTAAGAGAGATTTATAAATTTTTACACTTTCGCGAAAGCGTAATTTCAATTCCAAACACCTATTTCAGTCAGATTTACTATGACATTATAAACTTATAAATAGACGTTACATAACCAAGGATTACATCATCTCTTCGGTAATCAGTGTCTTTTTAAAACGAAAAACCCCGTACACTTGGTACAGGGTTTAAAAAATCTTGTCTAATTATATTATTTAATCTCTAAGGTAGTTTGCGCTGCATTACTATTACCTCCTCCACCATCAAGGGAAACTGTATACACTCCTTTTGGGAGATAATATTTACCACTTTTGGCTTTCTGAATGTCTAATGAAGAGTTTGCCTTTTCAAGCATCTTCTTCCCTTTTTCTGTTATAGAAAGATCGTAATTAAACACATTAATTCCCGCCGAAGGTAGTAATGCTACTCGTTGCACTTCTTTCCCCTCTTCGTCCTTAATGACCATAGAAAATTTACCTGCGTTGCTTGTGTAGTAATTGATTGCAACATTTGGCTCGTTTGGTTCAGACCAGCTGCTCCAACTATTGCCCCATCTCCCGCTTGATCTTACACTAGCAATGTCAAATATTTGAGCATTTGCCCCTGTATTTACTTGCTGTATAGGTGTTAGATCTGCTCTGTATATGCTTCGGCCGTGCGTTCCTAGTAATAGGTGATTTGCTTTTTTCTGTATTTTCATATCATGAACTGCTACTGCTGGTAGTGGCGCAGTGGTTTTATCTGATGCCGCTTTCGCGAAAGCGTTATAACTCTCACCGCCATTCATGCTCACGTAAGCACCATTATCTGTACCTACATAAATGATATTTTCTTTAATAGGATCTTCGATAATCACATTTACAGGAGACATAGGAATCCCTGCCGAAATATTCTTCCATGTTTGTCCATAATTATCAGATACATAGATATACGTTGCAAAATCATCCCAGCGATATCCATTTAAGGTGGCATATACTCGCTCCTTCTTATGCTCTGAAGCCACGACACGTGATACCCACAAATCTTTAGGCAATGTGTTACTAATCACTTGCCAATCGCTACCACCATTTTTTGTAACCGAAATCTTGCCGTCATCACTTCCTGTGTATATCAACCCAAATTGAAAAGGAGACTCTGAAACTGAAGTAAGAGTTCCATAAGCCACGTTACCAGGCTTACCGCCATGTGTAAGGTCTGGGCTTATTGCAGTCCAGCTATCGCCCTGATCCATAGACCTCATGAGTTTATTACCTCCTAGATATAAAATATCCTGGTTATGAGAACTTAGTAAAATAGGCGTTTGCCAGTTAAAACGATATGGCTTCTCTCCTAGTGTATGCTTTATATCAAATCGCTTGTTTTCTCCCGTCTCGCGATTAATCCTGAAGTAGTTTCCAAACTGAAATCCTGTGTACACAATATTTGCATCACGACTATCTACTTGTACTTGCATACCGTCACCACCCATGATACTTTCCCAAGGGTACTGCCCGTTTTGCAACCAGCCTCTACTTTCTTGTGCAGTGCTAGGAGCTACCCACACACCATTATCTTGTAATCCTCCATATATATTATAAGGCTCCTCATTATCTACTTGAATAAAGTAAAACTGACCAACAGATGGATCATTTGCTTTTATCCAGCTAGCACCATCATCGTATGAAATATTAATACCTCCATCATTCCCATTTATAAGGTGCTTTTCATTCTTAGGATTAATCCACAGGGCGTGATGATCCGAGTGCACGTTAGGAGCATTGATACTTGTAAATGTCTTTCCTCCATCTTTAGACTTTACAATAGGCACACCGTAAATGTAAATATCTTGAGCATCTGATGGGTTTACATTAATCTCTCCAAAGTAATACCCGTAACTATAATATAAATCTTCTATATATCCCTCGTGAGTCTTGCTCCAAGTTGCTCCACCATCATTAGATCTATACACCTCTGCTCCTACTACAGGTGTATCAAACATTTGTGTGTTTGCAGTTTCTAAGTACGTGGCAAGATCTACTGGCTGTACATCTCCTTGACGCACCATAGATTTCACATTTGCAGCACGATATTTTTCTTGAAAACCATTGCGCTTTAGGTAATCATCTAGTTTCTTGTCATCAAGAGCTAGTAGCGCTTCCTTAGACATCGTCTTAAAATCATCTTTTTCTAATTTACTTGATGATGATTTCTTTCCATCTCCCTCACGACGAAACTGACTATCATGCACAGCATACACCGTATTTTCATCGTATACTGCAATCCCTATTCTACCAACACCATCGCCAGATGGAAAATTAGTAAGCTGTTGCCACGTATCTCCACCATCTGTACTCTTATAAATTCCAGATCCAGCGCCCGCTCCTTCAAAGTTCCACGCTTTACGGTCTTTTTGCCATGCCGAGGCATACATCAAATTAAAGTTAGCCGGATCATTATCTATATCTATAATTCCCGTTTTATTATCAATAAATAAGGTTTTCTTCCAGGTCTTACCACCATCCTTTGTTTTATAAATTCCGCGCTCTTCGTTATCTGAGTACAAGTGTCCCAATGCTCCTACGACAACCTCATCTGGATTAGATGGATTTATTAAAATGCGCCCTATGTGGTGACTATCTATAAGTCCCATATTTTGCCACGTTGCTCCTTTATCTGTAGATTTTAATAATCCTATCCCTGCATAACTAGATCTAGATGCGTTATTCTCTCCAGTACCTACCCATATAGTTCCGCTTTTCCAGTCTACAGTAACTTCTCCTACATTTTGCGTAGGCGCATTATCCATTACTGGTGTAAAAGTGGTTCCGTTATTATTGGTATACCATAAACCACCACTTGCATAGCCTGCATAAAACTCTGAAGGCATATCTGGATTTACTGCAATATCTACAATACGACCACTCATTACCGAAGGCCCTATGTTTTCAAAAGGGATATTTTTTACAATACTATTACTAAGCGACTGCTCTTTTTGAAGCACTGCCTGTTGTTGTAATTGTATCGAGGTCGCTGGTTGTTGTGACTGCCCTTTAGTAAGTGCAAAAAGAACCGCACTTGAGGCAAGGAAATAACGTAATTTCATTTGGTTTGGATTTTATAAGGCAATGAAAATACGGAAAGGACTTATTTTAAGAAAACTTTTGGTTTTTGTTTAACACGTCATTACGAATAGTAGGCATTATTGAGGGAATAGATAGGAAGTATTGATAGCATGTTTTCGCGAAAGCGTATCCAAATTTGTACTTTTACAATAGTAGATTAATGAATAATAGATATACCGCAAAAGGTCACAATTATGAAATACGACTTAATAGATAATACCCTTTTTATAAAAAATCGTAAGAACTTTATGGCTCAAATGAAGCCTAAAAGTCTTGCTGTTTTTAATAGTAATGACACTTACCCAGTAAGCGCAGACTCTACTCTTCCTTTTGAGCAGCATCGTGATATTTTTTATTTAAGCGGCGTTGATCAAGAAGAGTCTATTCTTGTTTTATTTCCAGACTGTCCTAAAGAGCAATATCGTGAGATTCTTTTCTTAACAGAGACTAACGATCACATCGCAGTTTGGGAAGGAGAGAAGCTCACAAAAGAAAAAGCACTAGCAACTTCTGGAGTTAAGACAGTTTTCTGGCTTCAAGACTTAGAAAAAGTTTTTGCAGAGCTTATGACATATGCAGATACTGTGTATGTAAATACGAACGAACACTATCGCCAGTCTGTAGCACTTGAGACTAGAGAAGATCGTTTTACAAAATGGTGGAAAGCAAAATATCCAGCACACAGTGTTGCAAAAAGTAACCCAATCTTACAGCGTTTACGTTCTGTAAAAGATTCTATCGAGCTAGATCTAATGCAGAAGGCTTGTGATATTACTAATAAAGGTTTCCGTCGCGTGCTTGGGTTTGTAAAACCTGGAGTTTGGGAGTATGAGATTGAAGCAGAGTATATGCATGAATTCTTACGCAATCGCTCTAAGAAGTTTGCATATACACCAATCATAGCTTCCGGTAATAGTGCAAACGTACTTCACTACATTGAAAATAAAAATCAGTGTAAAGATGGAGAACTTATCTTAATGGATGTAGGTGCAGAGTATGCAAACTACGCTAGTGACATGACAAGAACTATCCCTGTAAACGGAAGGTTTACTGATAGACAAAAAGATGTTTATAATGCAGTGTTGCGCGTAAAGGATGAGGCTACAAAAATGCTTGTACCTGGCACTATGTGGGAGCAATATCATGTAGAAGTGGGCAAACTGATGACTTCTGAGTTATTGGGTCTAGGTTTACTAGACAAAGCAGATGTGCAGAATGAGAATCCAGACTGGCCTGCTTATAAGAAGTATTTCATGCACGGTACTTCTCACCACATTGGTCTTGATACTCATGATTATGGATTGCTACACGAACCTATGCAAGCTAACAATGTGTTTACTGTAGAGCCTGGAATATACATTCCTAAAGAAGGTTTTGGGATACGTCTAGAGGATGATCTGGTAATCCAAGAAAATGGAGCTCCAGTAAATCTTATGGGTGACATTCCTATCACAGTTGAGGAGATTGAAGATCTTATGAATAAGTAAAATAAGTACGCTTTCGCGAAAGCTACCAAACAACAAAAGCCCGTTTTCATAATGAAAACGGGCTTTTACAATCAAAGGAACTTCTTAGTTTGCTACGGGAAGAGAAAAAACATAACGCTGTAAAAGCTCTAGAGCGCTACGCTTATCTTCTGTTGCGACTAGCAATGATATATTATGATCACTTCCTCCGTAAGAAATCATGCGCACTTGCACATCTTGGAGTACTTGAAATAACTTGTGTGTATCTGCATGGCGGTTTACCTCATTACCTACGAGACAGATAATAGTCTGATTTTTATCTACCACCACTTGTGCAAATTGTAACAACTCTGCTTGTATGGCATCAAGATGCGTAGTATCATCAATCGTGAGTGACACCGCAATTTCTGAAGTGGTAATCATATCTATAGACGTCTCATAGCGCTGGAAGATTGCAAACACTTTACTTAAAAATCCATGCGCAAGTAACATCTTACTAGATTTTATTTTCAGTGCTGTTATTCCATCTTTGGCAGCGATTGCTTTTATTCCCTCACCTTCAGATTTATGGGTTATTACTGTGCCTGGGGCATCTGGCTCCATCGTGTTTTTAAGTCTCAATGGTATGCGATCTTCTCGTAGTGGCTGCACTGTCTGCGGGTGCAAAATTTTGGCTCCAAAATAAGCCAACTCTGCCGCCTCATCATAAGAGAGTGCACCTATAGCTTTTGTTTTCTCAACTTCCCTAGGGTCGTTATTATGAAAGCCATCTATATCTGTCCAGATCTGCACCTCACTCGCTTGTATTGCAGCTCCTATTATAGTTGCTGTATAATCACTTCCTCCACGTTGCAAGTTAGAAATCTGGCCGTAGTAATTGCGGCATATAAAACCTTGGGTGATATATACAACACTGTCATCAGTCTGCTCAATTACTCGACGTAAGTTTTGCGCGATGTAAAATTGATCTGGCTCATGCTCTTTATCAATTCGCATGAATTCTAGCGCAGGTAACAAAACAGCTTTAAGCCCTTCCTGCTCTAGGAAATGACAAAAAATAAAAGTAGAAAGTAATTCTCCTTGCGCTACAATTGCCTCGGCTTTTTGATCACTAAAATCTTCTGATGAAAGTCGCTCTATCTCTGCAAAAATCTCATCTACATATCCTATTACAAGAGGTTTTAGCCTTTTATCTGTAATTAACTGCTCTACTACATCGTCATACCTTGATTGTAGGATGCTACGTAGCTCACTTGCTTCTGTAAGATTTGATGCTTTTGCGGCATTTGCAATTTGGACTAAAGCATTTGTAGTACCAGACATTGCAGAAAGCACTACTATTTTAGGAGTTGGCGTATCAATAATATGTCTTACAGAGATCATATTTTCTGTAGATCCAACGGAGGTACCCCCAAATTTTAAAACTTGCATACGTGTAATTTTTAGGTAAAAGTATTTCAGAGTTAGATTACCACCACATAAATGAAGAAAATAGACTAATTTTGAACAAAATGTTAACTATATAACGATTTGAATACTATATCCGACTGCGTATCAGAGATCATCGCACAGCAACCTTATCTAGAAGAGGCATTATCACAGAAGATTATTAACTATGCCGCTCTCGCTGAGAATCTTAATCCTCAGGTCTCACAACTACTTAAGAAACCTGTAAAAGACGGGGCTATATTAATGGCGCTACGTCGTTATGCATCACCTACAGACACTCAGAAATCGCTACGCTTAAAGGAAGTGCTTAGTACGCTAGGTGATATCACAGTACGTTCTAAGCTTATTGTGTTTACTTTTCAAAATTCTGGTACACTTATCCAGAATCACGCTCAAATATTGAGCACTATTGCTAAAAATACGCAGGTGTTTTACACGTTTACACGTGGTATTCATGAAAGCACACTCATAAGCTCTTCAAGCGAAGAGGAGAACATTCGCAATCATTTTGAGACAGAAAGCATTCTTGGGTTTCAAGGTAACCTATCTGCTATAAGCATAAGGCTTCCACAAGGAAACACTGCTGTTGCAGGTTTATACTACCAGATATTTAAGCGTTTGGCTTGGGAGGGCATTTCATTACAAGAGGTTATTTCGACCACTAATGAATTTATTATTCTCGTAGAAGACCATCTTGTTGATCGTGCATTTTCTACTATTAAAAAATTACAATCTTAGGTGGTACGCTTTCGCGAAAGCGTAATAGCACTCACCACTATATAAGTGACCACAGCAGGTAATAACCAGCCTAAACTTACGGTACCTAACGGAATCATTTCTTGCAGCACCTTCATCTGATCGCCAAAACCTACAGAGGCCCAAAAGTCTGGTGCACTAAAAAGTATGGTCGCAATTACTACGGCTCTAAATACAACTGGTGCCGTCCACCTTCTAGGCATTGCGTTAAGTAATATTAACACGATAGTGATAGGATAAATAAACATAAGTGCTGGCACAGCAACTATAATGATAGAAGTTACATCTAGTTGTCCCATTACAACACCAAGTATGGCTCCTAGAATTGCTGTGATTGTATAAGCTACTTGCGAGTTCCCTAGGATTCCTTTAACAAAATCTGCAGTTCCTGTTACGATTCCTACGGCTGTAGTAAAACAAGCTAAACTTACTAAAACAGCAAGCACCTTTGTGCCTATCACTCCTAGTGTATCTGTACTAAGAAGGTTGAGAAGTGCCGTACGATCTGTCATCTCTATACCTCCACTTCTTAGAGCACCTAGATAGATAAGTCCTCCATATATTAGTAACAATCCTATACCTGCAATGATGCCCGCTCTAGTTAACAAACGTTGCTTTGCTCTACTAGAACCCTTTTTAAAACCAAGAGAAATCACAATGACTCCTCCTACAACCACTCCACCTATGGCGTCAAAAGTTTGATAACCTTCTAAGATTCCGCTAGTGAGCGTACTATCAAAAATAGATGCACGCATAGGTTCATACTCTCCAAATATCCCAATACCAATCACCAATGCCAGAATAATGAGAATAGCAGGTGTAAGATATTTACCCACAAGATCCATCATCTTAGATCTATTAAGCACAAATAATAAGACTAGCCCAAAGTATATCGTACTCCACAGCCAACTAGAAATATCAAAATATGGAGCTATTGCCATCTCATAAGTCACAGAAGCTGTACGTGGGCCTGGTAGTGCAATAGAAATAGCATAGACTACAATTGCATATAAGAGCGCAAAGAATGGTGACACTTTATTTGCAAAATCAATCAACGTTCCTTGTAATCTTGCATGACCATAAATCGCGAGAATAGGTACTACCACAGCAGAAATAAGAAAACCTGCCAACACAAATAACCAAGAGCTACCCGCATTATAACCTAGAAAGGATGGCAAGATTAAGTTCCCTGCACCAAAAAAAAGTGAAAATAAAGCAAAGGCTGTGATGAAGGTTTGTTTGGTCATTCTCATAGGTTGCGTGATATTTGCCCACCAATATAGAACTAATGACTATTAACCACAAAGGTGCTTCCATATTTTATACAGATCAAGGAAAAGGATCACCCGTAGTCTTACTACACGGATTCTTAGAAAATCACCAGATGTGGGACCATTTCCTTAGTGTTTTGTGTGAGCAACACCGCATTATCTGCATTGATTTATTAGGTCACGGATTTTCGGAGTCGGTGGGTTACGTGCATAGCATGGAAGAAATGGCTGCAGCAGTGGCTGCCGTTACAAACCAATTAGAGCTTAAAGACATTTCGATAATAGGACACTCTATGGGAGGTTATGTGGGTATCGCTTTCGCGAAAGCGTATCCAGAATTTGTATCAAAATTATGCCTTCTTAACTCCACTCCAGAACCTGATGATGACGCTAGAAAAAAATTGAGATCACGGGCAAATGTGATGGCAAAAAAACAATATGAGCAACTTGTTAGAATGTCATTTATAAATCTTTTTGACAAAAAAGCAAGTACAAATCATACGGCAGAAATAAACAATGCACTTCAACAGGCACTTAACACACCTGTACAAGGATATATCGCTGCAAATTCTGGAATGAAAGATAGACCAGACAGTTCTGAGTTTTGGAAAACAACCTCTATAACAACTGGAATGATTTTAGGTAAATCTGATTTGCTCATTGATCCTGAAATTCACGAGCAAAACTATAATGAGGACACAAATTTATTTGTTATTATCGATAGTGGACACATGTTACATATTACTAATGCTACAGAGACTATTAATAATATACTTGACTTTCTATCTGCCTCGTCTAGCACTTGACAAGTTAGTTGTCAAGATGATTAGGCAATCTTCTCGCATGAGGAAGCACTAATTAAGGGTGAATAGATATTTTGATGGTTGGGGTTAAATGTTAAAATTCTAAGTATTTAATCGGTAAATTTGTGTATTTCACAGATTAATTCTTAATTTGTGTATCCCAAATCAACCCCTATAATGAAAACAATTGACCTCAACTCAAAAAAACAAAACTTCAACCCACTAACTACTGTAGGCTGTAAATTATTTGGACATAAGTATAGAATCATAAAGCGTTACGAGTCCAATCTAAAAGAATTTGAATGCTCACAGTGTAAAAAACAATACACGTTAGATGGATATGGTCATTACACACCATTGACACCTAAGTTACGTCGTATTAATGAGGTATACGAAGAGTTTTACACGCGCAAACTCGCTCGTACCTCTTAATCTTCTTTTTGAAGTGCATTCCATCCACGAGCAACTAATGGTATTTTAGTATTTGCTCGTGTGATGAGGTGTATACCTTCTTTCTCTTCTGTCATATGACCTATAATAGAAAAATTAGGGTTTGCTTTTATTTTTGGAAAGTCATCTTGACTAATTGTAAATAAAAGCTCATAATCCTCTCCTCCGCTTAATGCTATAGTAGTACTATCTAGTTCAAACTCCTCACAACTACTTATAACTTGAGGATCAAGCGGGATTTTATCTTCATATAGATTACATCCTACACCAGAATTTTTACATAGATGCAGTACTTCTGATGATAGTCCGTCACTTACATCAATCATTGATGTAGGCTGTACTTCTAGAGATTCTAGAATTCCCTTAACATCTTTACGTGCTTCTGGTTTAAGTTGGCGTTCAATAAGGTAACTATACTGCTCAAGATCTGGCTGGCTGTTAGGATTTACTTTAAAAACTGCCTTTTCTCTCTCTAGGATTTGTAAACCCATATATGCTGCACCTATATCTCCTGTTACCACAAGTAAATCTCCAGCTTTGGCAGTAGATCTCTTTGCAATTTTTTTAGGTGCTGCGTGGCCTATTGCCGTAACACTTATTACTAAACCTACATTAGACGATGTAGTATCCCCACCTATAAGATCCACTTTATAGTTAGTACATGCAGTTTGAATGCCTGCATATAATTCTTCTAGTGCCTCTAGTGGGAAACGATTTGAAACCGCGATTGAAACTGTAATCTGAGTAGCCTCCGCATTCATAGCATACACGTCAGATAGATTTGCCATCACTGCCTTATAACCTAGATGTTTTAATGGCACGTAACTTAAATCAAAATGTACACCCTCCACAAGAAGGTCTGTAGTAACAATAACCTGGCTTTTAGGAAACTTCAATACTGCAGCATCATCACCTACACTTACTACCGTGCTTTTATGATGAATTTTAAAGTGCTTTGTTAAGTGATCAATAAGACCAAATTCTCCTAATTCTGAAAGCGAAGTGCGCTCTTGATTTTTATCTTCTAACATAGCTGCAAAGATACTTAAACATCTTCTTTTATCACTTTCAAAATAGGACAGCTAGTATTACAAAATATAGAAACACTTATTCCAATTTCATCTAGAAGTGAAATTAAATATTTTCTTGATTATTTAATTTTAAGGGAGAAAAGAGGTGAAAAACTAGGATATCACAGATAAAACAGCCATGTTTTCATAAAGTATTCTTAAAAGCCAGCAATTGCGTAGGTTAGTTAGAATTGTTTAAGTAATTTAACCTAAAATTAAACAATTTCCTATGGACCTCTTACAACAAGCAGAAGTATATGAAAATAGAACGATGAGTCATATGTCTACTAGTGATCGAGTAGCAGCATCACGCGAAGGCAAAAAATTGATTCTTGCTATTAATGAAATATACAAGAAAACAAAAGACAGTAAACTTATGGACGTTATGAAACGTCTTACTGTAAAAAAGAAGAAAATCGAAAAACGTATTAAGGGCAGACTAGCTGCATAATATGTTAACTATATAATTATTTCCAAGAGCGCTTTACGGCGCTCTTTTTTGTTGGGAAATCACTTGGCACTTTTTGTGTTACTTTCCCCGTAGCTGCCCACTCTGCTCCTCGCTGAAAGGTCGTAATAAAGCCAACACTCTCCATAGAAATATCCATATGTCCTAAGGCAGTATGGAATACACGTCCACTTTCATAATTTACAGTCATAATAAGAGGTTCTCCTCTACCTGACCCTTTATTTTCTGGAGCCCAAGGTTGTGCGTTTCCCTCTACGTCTGAATATGCGTAGTATAACACATTTACATTTTCGGCAGGGCCGCGTAAACGATCGTAGAGCTCATCTTTAGTATGCATCCATTGTTTAGGCAATCCTCTTGTGATAGGATGTAATGTATCCCAAGCTGTAAGAACAAATTCTTTTTCTGGACCGTGTGAAGATTCCTCACCATTACTTGGTTTAATCTTAAGTTGTTCTTCTTCGTTAATGTAAATCTGATTAAGTCCATCGTGTGGGCGGTTTCCCCAGCCACCTACACCTATCATCTTATTGAAAGCCGGCCAGTCTCCCCAAGAATTATTTGCTCCATGCACAACCACAAGACCTCCACCATTCTTCATATAAGATTCAAAATCTTCTTTTGTATCCTCAGGCCAATTCGCAGTTTTGTCACCAAAGTTTGATAAGATCACATCATATGTATCAAATTCGGGCTTAAAAGAAGCATCGGCAATGATGCTATCTTTTACTTCATATATTCGTGCATCATCTACTCTATACTTTTCGACCAATTGTGTGATACTATCGTGATTGAGTCCGTCTACAATACCGTGATGTGGACCTTGATAAGTATAAGCGGTTCTATAAATATCCACCTGAAAAAGACCTGTTTCTTCTAGATATGATTTCATCATCATTGTTGTCTTGGGCCATACTCCATGGTTGTTTTGACCGTCTACAATGAGCGCTCTAAGTTGCTTAACTGGTTCATTTATAACCTGCTTCTTATCTTCAGCCTGATTGCAACTAGTAATAAATAGTATACAGAAACTTATTTTGAGTAACATTTTGACACGCATAATATCTTATTTAGATTCCTAAAAATACTTACAAAATAATAAAGAGGATAAGCACGCTTTCGCGAAAGCGGACTTTTAAAATAAAAACATCTTTGCAATAGCACCTATGAGCACAATAATAAGAACGTGATATGCTACTTGATCTGCCCATTTATTCTTACTAGCGAAACGAGCAGTAAGAAACCCACCTGTAGTTTGTCCTATTGCCATAATGCCTCCCAGTTTCCAATCAATGAGCCCTTGGTAGTGAAAAATTGCAATTACAAAGAGCGTATAAAGTCCTATTACAAAACTTTTGAGCGCATTACTTTCTATGATGTTAAAGCGCATTCCTAACACCATGATTATAAGGAAAAACACGCCCATACCCATCTGGATAAATCCTCCATAGAACCCAAGTGCAAAAAGCAATGGGATATAAATGTACCATTTAGGTTTAAACGTAAGATCTGTTTCTCTGAGCCAGCGCTTAGGCTTCACTAATACAGCTAGCAGCATGAACACCATCATGAATTTAAACACCGCTCTAAACTGCTCATTACTTACATTTATCGCTAGAATAGCCCCAGCAATTGCTCCTATAAAAATGGGAATGATATATTTTTTATTCTTTGCGATATCAAGCCTTCCATTCTTATAAAAAACCCACGAAGTAGCCGAACATTGTGTAAAAATCCCAATGCGGTTAGTTCCATTTGCAATATTGCCTGGCAGCCCAAGCACCTCCGTAAGAATCGTTAAGGTAATGGCGCTTCCATTTCCTGCGAGGGTATTGATGCCCCCAGCGATAAGACCTCCTATTATAGCAATAATATATGTTTGTACTTCTGTCACAATATTAAAATTCAAGTGTGATTCCTCCAAAAACAGTGAGTCCCGGCGCAGGCTCATAAAACCTTCCTCCAAAGGCATTAATACGCACATTATCCGTGTATTTCTGATCTAACACATTATTTACCCCAATGTAAGGCTTTAACCTGACCTCTCTAAAGAATGTCTCATAGCTTGCTCTCACATTAACAAGCTCATATCCATCTATGGTAGTCTCGTTGCTATCTTGAGCAAATTGCTCTCCTATAAAATTTGTATTTATGCTTGCACTTATACCAGTTTCACCTGCATATTGTAATCCTACACTAGACATATGTTTTGCAATCCCTGGTAAGAAGTTACCCTCAAAATCTCCGTTTGGTGTTTCAAATTCATCGTAAGTGAAATCTGAGTAGGTATAAGAACCCGTAGCGTTTAGCCATCCGTTTCCTAAAGGTAATGCTCTGTATGAAGCTTCAACCTCAACACCATGACGCTTAGTTTTTCCTGCATTTCTAAAAAACTCACGATCTGGAAATTGCGCCAACTCAAAAGGCACTAAATCATCTTTTGTGTTTATCAAAAACGCAGCGAGTTGATATTGCAACTTACTTGCAATAGTCCCTTTTAAACCCACCTCAAAGCTAGTTGCCTTTTGCGCTTTTAGATTTTCATTAAATCCTATAGACCCATCAGGATTTGATGATAATTCTGATAATGATGGTGTCTCAAAACTTGTTGCGACATTCATGTATGGAGATAACGCTTTCGCGAAAGCGTAACTAACACCAACACTAGGGTTAAAAGAATTTAATGTAAGACTTCCAGAATCATCCCCGTTATCCAGAAAATCATCATCTGCCGAAAGTTTGTTGTAATCAAATCTAGCGCCGGCTGTCAAAAAGAACTTACCTAGAGAAAGATGGTCTGTAATATATACACCTAGGTTAGTGAATTTCTCGCGCTGTCCCAGCGTTTGACCTCCCTCTTCTCCATCAAGGTTTCTAAACCTGTTTCTGCGATCATTTTGATAAGCAAAGTCGTATCCTGCGCGTATGGTATTCTTATTTTTCTTGTAAGTTATGCTCGTTCCTTGCCCTAAGTAATTGCGTGATAGATCAACAATACCACCAAACTCAAATGGCAACAACCCATTAAACTGTCGGTTGCTATAAAAAGCATAGGCATTTACGGTGGTATTCTCATTCCTATTCCACGCTAGGCTAGTTCCTACTTTAAACTGCTCTATAGCCTCACCTGTTTTAAACTGCACATTTCTATCTCTCGCCTGTCTTCTATTAGCGTTAACTTCCTCTAGCGTCAATCCCCCTGGGTCATCTGCCTGTGGTGAGTCTGCATAATTAAGAATAGCCGTTAGAAAAGTATTCTCGCCTATTTTAAATTGCCCTTTAAAATTGGTGTTTATTTGCTCAAAACCACTTTGATCTCTGTAACCATCGCTAGTCGCATAATTACCGTGGAAGGTATAGTTTGCATTTGCATCTCCTATGGTAGCCGTGGCTTGATAATTTTGAAATCCAAAAGCACCTATTCCAGCTTTTACTGAGGTGCTATTTCCCGCCAGGGTGTCAAAAGATTTTGTAGCAATATCAATTACACCACCAGATGCATTACCGTAAAGGCTAGCACTTGCACCTTTTGTAATCTCAATACGGTCTATGATACCTAGATTAAGATTATCAAGTTGTCCTTGCCCATCTGGAGTGGTCTCTGGAATCCCATCTACAATAAGTTTTATACCTCGTATTCCAAAACTAGACCGTGCTCCAAAACCACGAATGGATATTCGTAAATCCTGAGCAAAATTGTTTGCATTTTGAGTAAACAAACCTGGCACTTGCTGCACATACTCTTGTAAGGATAATTGTTGCCTAATTGCATCTTCTTTGCTCGTAGTAATAACAGAAACGGCTGCGGGTATTTGCTGTACATTACTCTTAATTCTCGATGAAGAAATTATAATAGTATCAATAGTCTGATTAGGTATAGATCCCGTCTGACTATAGGCACCACAAAAGAATGCAATCGAACAGATAAAAGAGGTGATAATATTTTTCAAGGGTAGCAATTTTTGGCGAAAAGTACTGCCTATAAGAAGAAACTCAAAATAAAGCTACATTTACTTATGTAAACATGTTCATGATATGAAACGATTATTACAACTCAAAAAGTGGATTTATAAGCAATTAAAGACAATAACTCCTGGTGCTATTGCCACTAAAGGTGCCGCAAGAGGACTTTTTATAGGGACCTCCATTATCTTTTTGATTTTTGCGATTCACGCTATACAAACAATGGGTGACACTACACTCATAATATTACAGCTCGCTATTCTTATAGGGATTGTACTATCTGTATACTTAGGACTATGGGTGCTCAAAAAGCTCACTCGCATTCCTAAAACTCTCCAGCTAGCACTACTTATCACTACACCACTCCTTCTGCTATCATTATCAGAAGAACTCGTTTACTGGTTGTGGGCTGTGATTACACTTGCAACCGCAGGAGCTGCTATTGCTGTCCTTACTAGCAAACGATTTAGACAGAAGACTATTATAAAAAAAATAATAACACTTCTGGGAGGAGTACTCGCAATTACTGGATGTACACTCGCGATTTTAGGGCTTGCGCCTGACGGATTTGACATGAAACCAATAGCAAATGCGGCTGCACTAAGTTCAGATAATATTGCACCAATTGAAGCTCCCTCTCCATCCCCAAATGGCAATTACAAAGTACAGACATTAACGTACGGTAGCGGTACCGACAAACACAGACATGAATATGGAGAAGACGCCACTATTATCACAAATACTATAGATGGAGTACCGTTTTTAGATAATTGGGAAGGAATGAGTGGATGGTATAGAGAACGCTTTTGGGGATTTGACGCTAGAAAACTTCCTGTAAACGGTAGGGTCTGGTATCCAGAGGGTGATGGCCCATTCCCGCTTGCATTAATTGTTCACGGTAATCACTCCATGCACGACTTCTCAGACGAAGGTTATGCGTATCTAGGAGAATTAATGGCATCAAGAGGATTCATTTTTGCATCTGTAGATCAAAATTTCATCAATAGCTCATGGTCAGATATTCCTCAAGGTCTTGATGAAGAAAATGATGCTCGCGGCTGGATACTTCTAGAACATCTAAAAGCATGGCACGAGTGGAATGCGGATTCAGAAAGCAAGTTTTATAAAAAAGTTGACACCACGCAGATAGCATTACTAGGTCACTCTCGAGGCGGTGAGGCCGTTGCTCACGCCGCCTTACTAAACAAGCTTACACATTACCCTGATGATGCAACCATCGCTATGGATTACAACTATAATATCAACACTATCATTGCGATTGCTCCTGTAGACGGACAGTACGAACCTGGGAATACCCGCACATCACTTAAAGACATCAACTACTTTGTGATGCATGGCGCTCAAGATGGTGATGTAAGTTCTTTTGCAGGATCCAAGCAATATGAACGCATCACATTTTCTGATAGTACAGATTACATAAAAAGCGGACTTTATATACAAGGAGCAAATCATGGACAGTTTAATACTAGCTGGGGAGCTAATGATGCAGGGCTTTCTGTTACTCCGTTTTTAAATAACAAGCAATTACTTCCCAAAGAAGATCAAGAACAAATCGCTAAGGTTTATATAAGTGCCTTTCTAGAAACAACTCTTAAAAATCGAAAGGAATACCTACCACTATTTATAGATGCTCGCAAAGGGAAAGAATGGCTTCCAGAAACCATCTACCTTAATCAATATGAGGATAGCTCTTTTGATGCCATTGCTACTTTTGATGAAGATTTTGATGTTGTGACTACTATAGACACCACCACAACAATAACAACGGAAAACCTAAGCGTCTGGAGAGAACAAGAAATAGCACTAAAATGGGGAGAGAAAGGTAGTCGGGCGGCATATGTGGGTTGGCACTACGATGATATTGAAGAAGGAACAACACTTCCCGATAGCATCGTTGCTAGTTATTCATTTGTTTTTAAAAAACCACTCAGCACTATAGACAGTAGCAAGGTATTTACATTTTCACTAGCAGAATCCACCGAGAATACTAATCCAAAATCAGGTGGAAAATGGATAAACGATGAAGACAACAATTCAAACAATGAGCCATTACCGACTAACAATATCGCTAACAACAGTGAGGAACCTACCGAAGATAGTATAGATGATAGTGAAGGCACAGAGCTCCCAGAAGAACCTATTGACTTTACAATCATCATAGAGGACGCCACTGGAAACACCGCTTCTATGTGTTTAAGTGACTTCTCTGCATTGCAACCTGAAATAGGTGTGCGAGTATGGAAGTCTCAATTCATCAATGAGGAAACCCTTTCAGAAAATGTATTCCAAACTTATTATTTCCCACTAGAGGACTTCCATGATCGCAACAAGGCTCTTGATGTAAAAGAAATTGTGACTATCTCGTTCGTTTTTGACAACACTTCGGAAGGTGTAATCATTTTGGACAATGTTGGTTTTATGAAACGATTGTGATGTAGGTACGCTTTCGCGAAAGCGTATTAAAAACAGTATAAACACAAAAAAGAAAGACCCGCTATCACAGCAGGTCTTTCTTTTTATATGGCTTGCTTGTAAACACTATTACAAAGCAATAATAATCTCTTTACAGATTATGCTTCACAACTCGCGCAGTCTTTCTTCTGCTTGAATTTTTGTGCTGCATTCATACTGTGCTGGTAGTATAAAGATTTTAACCCTAGCTTCCATGCCGTCACGTGGATCTTGTTAATCTCTTTTACTGGCATTTCTGGATGCACAATAATATTTACAGATTGTCCTTGATCAATGTGATTTTGACGGTTTGCTGCTTGATAGATAATATCCATCTGGTCAATTTCTGAATACGTTTTAAAAGTATCCTTCTCATTCTCACTCAAGAACTCTAAGTGTTGTACAGATCCATCCATATCACGGATACTTCTCCACACGTCTGTAGTATTCATTCCCTTTTCTTCAAGAAGTTCTACTAAGAATGGGTTCTTGATAGTAGTCTTAATTTTTGCAATATCCTTTACATAAATATTAGACCAGATAGGCTCAATTCCTTGAGACACTTGACCTAGTATAAAAGCAGATGATGTTGTAGGTGCAACCGCATTAAGTGTCGCGTTACGCCTACCATATCCTTTAAGTACTTCTGGCTCTCCAAAAGTTTCGGCAAGTTCTTCTGATGCTTTATAAGATTTCTCTTTAATTACTTTAAAGATCTCACTGTTAAGATTAAATGCTTCTTGACTATTAAATGGTAACATTCTAGATTGTAATAATGAGTGCCATCCTAGTACTCCTAAACCTAATGAACGGTTAGCCTTTGCAAAGTTATAAGCACGCTCCATAAATAAGAACGTCTGGCGATCTTCTCTAGAATCTGAATCTCTATATCTTTCTAATTTCTCTAAGAACTCAGTAATTACTGCATCTAAGAAATACACCATAGTTTCTACAGCATCTGTATCCTTCCACTTATCGTAGTGTAATACGTTTACCGAAGAAAGTACACATACGAAAGACCAGTCATCATTAGAAGGTAACATGATCTCTGTACAAAGGTTACTTGCATAGATTTTGTGATCTTTGTCTTTATACACATCGGCAGCACCATTGTTTGCGTTGTCTGTAAAGAAGATGTATGGGTATCCCATCTCTCCTCTAGACTGCAATACTTTTGCCCATAATGCACGCTTTGCACTATCTCCTGCAATCATTTCTTCCATCCACTCGTTTGTCACAGTTACACCGTGAGTAAGCTCTTGGATGCTATTTCCTTCTGTTCCTATTTCTAAGAACTCTTCAATATCTGCATGCTCGATAGGTAAGTAAGGTGAAAAACGACCACGTCTTACAGATCCTTGACTCACTACATCTACCATAGATTCAAAAAGCTGCATGATATGTACAGAACCAGACGCTTGCCCGTTGTTCTTTACATCTGCCCCTCTTGGTCTTATTTTACCAAAATAACCAGAAGTACCACCTCCTAATTTTGACATCATTCCTACTTCAGACTGTGTGTACAAGATGTTACCCATATCGTCAGAGATATGTGACCCGAAACAGCTTATAGGAAGACCTCTTTCTTTTCCAAAGTTTGACCATACTGGAGAAGCTAGTGAGTAAAAACCTTCAGACATATACCCATAGAATTTATCACTAAATCCTGGCATCCCTAAAATATCTTCTGCTCTATCTGCTACTTCACGTATACGTTGCTCTGGAGATACTCCAGGGCTTAAATATCCTGCACCTAAAAACTTGCGACTATTTTCTGTAAGCCATTCAAATCCGGCTCCTTCACCTTCTGTTTTATTAGACAACGCCTCTTTACGAGCAGCTAGTAGTTCATTTTCTTTTCCTGCTGTCGTTGCAGAAACTTGTCCTTTAATTAGTTCTTGATCGTTCATTTAAAATAGGTCGTCTTCGGTTATACTTTGTGCTCTTTTTGTGTAGTTGACAGATCTCTTAACAAAGAAATCGCCATGTTTGGTTCCTATGATTTCATCATCAAACCACTCTGCATCTTTTAATAAAGTCTGGTCAACTTCAAAAACAGGCTCAATACCAATACTCACAAGAGATTTATTGAATCTGTCTTTTATAAATTCGTTTACAAGCGCTTTAGGTAAGAAGTCTAATTCTCCAGCTTCAAAAATCCAGTCTACAATATTGCTTTCTGCTTTGAATGCTTCCTTACACATTTCTTGTACGGTTGTGCTATGCTCTGCATCAAACCACTCTGGATTTTCTGCTTTAATAATTTTTATAATATCAATACCAAAATCACCGTGTATCTGCTCCTCCTTAGAAGTTGCCTCTACTACGTTTGATATTCCTTTAAGCATGTTTTTATGCTTATTAAATGCCATGATAATTAAGAACTGAGAAAACAGTGATACGTGCTCAATAAATAGAGAGAATAATAAGATAGACTCTGAGTATTCTTTATTGTCTTCACTTTTTGCATTCTTAAGTGCCGTCTCAAGGTACTGCACACGCTTCATCATTACTGGCTTTTTCTTGAGTAATTTAAACTCTTTATTAAGTCCTAGTATTTCAAGAAGGTGTGAGTATGCATCTGCATGACGCACTTCACTCTCTGCAAATGTTGCTCCTACCGCTCCTACTTCCGGCTTAGGCATTTTATGATAGATATCTCCCCAAAATCCTTTTACTGCAACTTCTATTTGAGAGATTGCTAGCATTGTATTTTTAATAGCACTACGCTCTACATCTGTAATACGAGTTTTGAAATCTTGAATATCACTCGTAAAGTTATACTCTGTATGTATCCAGTAAGAGTGTCTTATTGCTGGAACGTAATCATATAATTGTGGGTACTCGTAAGGCTTAAGATTAATACGCTTTTCAAAGATGTTTGTTTTACGCTTTTGCGCTTGTTCATCACGGTACAAAATGTACGTTTTTGCAACATCTACAAACTCCTCACTTAGCATTAACTTACGCTCTACAAGATCTTGTATTTGCTCAATAGTAGGAATGTAACCAGCGTCAAGTTCCTTTCTCTTCTTAAGGTCGCTATAAACCATATCAGAAATACGTTGTGCATCTTCAGGACCTCCATGTTCAATAGCTGTCATGGCCTTAAGAATGGCACTTGTAATCTTCTCTTGGTGAAACGGTTTCGTTTGAAAGTCGCGCTTGACGATGTGGGTAATTTCCATAGCTATATTGAGTATAATAATTAGAATTATGCGGATAATAAAGGTCTACTTTTTATGGGCTCAAACCACCGTTTATCTTTCAACGTTTTCAACAGGATATTCACAATTGCCATTTTACTAGGCTTCACAAAGGTTTCATTTTCACGCTCATCTCTGTCATCAAGTCTATTTGCATATGATGACACGATTTACACAAATCTATCAACATCGGGGTGTGGAAAACTTAGTCAAAAATCTTAGCTTTTATATTAGGTTCTCACAGTCATTTCAAGTAGAAATGACACCTCGCTTTCTTACACACTCACAAACGCAAAGCGTTAGACTTATCACAATGGCGTACCACACCATAACAACCATCACTGCCTGCCAGAAACTAATATAACCATCCCTATACACCTATAAGAAAACCCTATCGCACTATGCATTAGTTATATGTTAGGAATCGTGTAAAAACGAGACCTAAACCTTATATTTGCAAACTATTTATAACGATATGATTAAAGTAGATTCACAAGCAAAAACTAAAATCGCAAGCCTCATGCAGGAAGACGGTTTTGATGTAACTACAGACTATGTGCGCGTAGGCGTGAAAAGTGGTGGTTGCAGTGGTTTATCATACGATCTTCATTTTGACAAAACGCATCAAGAAGATGACAAAGTCTTTGAAGATAATGATGTAAAGCTAATCGTAGATAAGAAGAGCTTCCTTTATTTAATAGGTACTACACTAGAATATAGTGGCGGACTTAATGGGAAAGGATTTGTTTTTAACAACCCAAATGCACAGCGCACCTGTGGATGCGGAGAAAGCTTTTCCCTATAATAACTTAATTGGTTACGCTTTCGCGAAAGCGTAACCAATTTAAAACCTATTACAGTTTTCTTGATGACACCCTAGAACAAGAAAACTAGCATACCATGAAAAGTCACCCTTAGGGCAGGAATACTTTTCTATCACACATTGAAAAAAGAAACATGGCATATACTGAAGATGATTTAAGGGAAGAACTAAAAACCAAAGAATACGAATATGGTTTTTTTACAGACATTGAGTCTGAGACATTTCCTGTAGGATTAAACGAAGACATTATACGAGCTATTTCTAAGAAAAAGGATGAGCCGCAATGGATGACTGAGTGGAGACTTGAGGCATACAAGGTTTGGCTATCTATGGAAGAGCCAGACTGGGCAAACGTAAATTACGAGAAGCCAGATTTTCAAGCAATCGCTTATTACTCTGCTCCCGTAGCTGTAGACCCTAATAAAACACTAGATGATGTAGATCCAGATCTACTCGCTATGTATAAAAAATTAGGAATCTCTGTAGATGAGCAAAAGAAAATGAACAACGTCGCGATGGATATCGTGGTAGATTCTGTTTCTGTAGCAACTACTTTTAAAAAGACGCTTGCAGAGAAGGGAATTATTTTCATGAGTATCTCTGAGGCTATAAAAGAGCACCCAGAACTAGTACGTAAGCACTTAGGAACAATCGTTCCTGTAAAAGATAATTACTACGCAGCATTAAACAGTGCAGTATTTTCTGATGGTTCTTTCTGCTACATTCCTAAAGGTGTAAAATGCCCAATGGAACTTTCTACATACTTCCGTATTAACCAAGGAGGAACTGGACAGTTTGAAAGAACACTACTTGTAGCAGACGAAGGTAGTTATGTAAGTTACCTTGAAGGTTGTACTGCTCCTAGTCGTGATGAGAATCAACTGCACGCCGCCGTTGTAGAACTTATCGCAATGGATGATGCAGAGATTAAATATAGCACCGTACAAAACTGGTACCCTGGTAATGCAGAAGGTAAAGGTGGAGTTTACAACTTTGTAACAAAGCGTGGTCTTTGCGAGAAGAATGCAAAAATCTCATGGACACAAGTAGAAACAGGATCTGCAGTTACATGGAAATACCCTTCTTGTATTCTCAAAGGAGATAACTCTATAGGTGAGTTTTACTCTATCGCAGTGACAAATAATCACCAGCAGGCAGACACAGGAACTAAGATGATTCACCTTGGAAAAAACACCAAGAGTACGATTATCTCAAAAGGTATCTCTGCAGGAAAATCTCAGAACTCATATAGAGGTCTTGTAAAGATTAACTCAGGAGCGACAAACGCTCGTAACTTCTCCCAGTGTGATTCATTATTAATGGGTAACGAATGTGGCGCTCACACTTTCCCATATATTGAAACCAAAAACAAAACCGCTCAAGTAGAACACGAAGCGACTACAAGTAAGATAGGTGAAGACCAAATCTTTTACTGTAACCAGCGCGGTATTGATACAGAAAAGGCAATTGCTTTAATTGTAAACGGATTCTCAAAAGAGGTACTTAACAAACTCCCTATGGAGTTTGCTGTAGAAGCTCAAAAGCTACTTGAAATTAGCCTTGAAGGATCTGTAGGATAGTATTTATTTACTATTACAATTAATAACTAAATGAAGATTATTAAAATAATGAAAAACATACTATTAATTGCTGCTCTTGCCATCACTACAATTTCTTGTGAAGAATTCAAGAAAGGTTATGAAGACGGAAAGCAAAAAGCAGAAGACCAAAAGGAAACAGCTGCCGCTGCAGAACTTCCTGAGGTAACTTTATATAAACTAGACGGTGGTACTGTAATGGCAAATAACTTAAACTTATTTGCACAAGGCGACACGTACAAAGGAGAATCAAAGGAGCTTGCAGATGCATTTTTTGTAATCAAGCATCCTAAAGGAACTCTGTTATGGGACACAGGTTTACCAGAAATGCTAGTAGGTCAAGAACCATATACTCCAGAAGGAGGTGCTTTTACAATCTCTCGTAAGGACTCTATAACAACTCAACTTAAAGGTATCGGGATGACTCCTGAAGATATCGATATGATTGCGTTTTCTCACATTCATTTTGATCACACAGGTGCTGCAAATCATTTTGCAAAAGCTACGTGGTTGGTTCAAGAATCAGAATATGATTTTGCAAACGGAGAAGACATCAAAGCAAATTCATTTTATGCGCCAGATAGCTTTAACAAGCTTACAAACGTAGAGAAACTGAATGGAGATAGAGACGTGTTTGGAGATGGTACTGTAGTTA
>CAJXSW010000003.1 GCA_913060645.1 uncultured Dokdonia sp.
GGAGTCCGTCTCGTGGGCTCGGAGATGTGTACAAGAGACAGAATTCCTTTATCGCAGGAATTAAAGGCCATTCTTCTTTAGGCATAGTCACTCCCAAAGGACAACCAGCAGAAATGAAAAAAGATAATGGCTTTTTGTCATTTGATAATGATTGACTTAAAAATTTTATTTGTTTAATTGGGTCGTGCGTGTTTGACATTTTCTATTATAGGTTTACGAGTTCTTTATAATTCAATTTGGCTAATTTATTTTATCTATAATTATCTTGGGTATTGTTTTTTGACACATTCACACTTTGGTGACAATAAATAGTGCTTTCATAGCATTGTTTATTCCGATCAAAGCACCATATCTAATAGTTGGCCAGATAAACCACTAAACCACAGCACCTCAAATCATCAGCCTACTAAAATACACTACTACAACCAATCTCCTTTACGCATTTCCTCATTATAGCCATATTTATACAAGATATTTTTAATAATACCTTGGGAAGTGGTGTGGTTGCTCACATTTTCGCGAAAGCGTATCACAAAAAAAATCGGCTACCCTGTGAAGGATAACCGATGTGATGTAATGAAATAGATTAATGATGTCTTTTTTATTGATCTCCAAAGACTTCTAAGTAATTGTCTCGCTCACTAAACGGGTGTACTGTGATGCCAAATTTTTTTCCTTGTACCTTCATGGCATTATCATACGCTTGAATATCTTCTTTTTGCAGCTTCTTGTACTGCGTGAATGAGATAAAATCTTGCTCTTTGGTCAATAGTATTTTGTGTGTAGATGGGACTTGTACATGCTGTACGGGAAACTCAATTCCCTTAAAGATAAATTGTACAAAACGATCATTTGAGCTTGCTTCTAAAATCATCCCTGGGAGTCCCTGTAACTTCCATGGTCCATAAGGTAGCGGTATCTGGGTGGTGTACCAGCAAGTGTATGTTCTCCCTCTAAACGTGGTGGTTGCTTTGAGGCATTGAAACTTGCCTATTTGTTTGGTGTCATTAGATAGTTGCCACTGCAATTTAGGTAATGATTCCTTTGTGTATAATAAACCTGCTGTTAAGCTAAATGCATTACTAGAATACATACTGTCTGTACGTTTATTCATATACACTTGTAATCCCTGCTTTCTAGTTTTCTGGACATCACTAAAATTTACAGCTTCTATTATGAGTTCTGCCCCAGCGTTCTGATTTTGAACTTTGCTGCCGTCAGATAGGCCTAGAGAATCTTTGGCAGTTACAAAGTGAGCGGTGGTAGGCTCAAAAACTAAGTAAGCGTTATAGCTTTCATCATAATGATTATCAATGTGGTCATAATAAATAATGCCCGTTTGAGCATTTTGAGAGGAAGCGAGATGTACACTTGAAATCAAGATTAAAAGGAGTAGTGTTTTTTTCATGGTGATAGTATTGATGGATTAAAATATATACTTAACGCTAGCAAACGTATAGAACGGTACTAGCGGGATTGATGTGATGGATGTAAAAAATGAATTACGTTGTTGATATAAAAATTGGTTCTCACCCAAAAGGTTATTCACCGTAATTCCATAAGAGAAATTACTCTTATCTGGGGTATAATTTAAGTTGGTATTTACAATGTTATAGTAATTATTATCAAACTCATAAAATCCTCCATTGAGGTCAAAGGTGATCTCTTTATTTACATTCCAAGTAAAGTCTGCAATGAGGTTTTTTGAGTCAAATGCAGAAGAGATATTTTCTGTCTTTTGAGTATTTCTTAGATATTCGGCTTTAATATTAAAGTTAAATGGAGACGAGAAGTAGGAGGTAAACTCTGCAGTGTATGTACTATTATAAATGTCTGTTTCACTAGAAATAGTCCCATTTAATGGTATGGTAGAGAACGACTGGATGGTTTCAAACTTTAAGCCAACGGTCTTAATCAATAGTATAAGCTGCTCTTTAAAAGTGTAGTTTTTACCTAATCTAGATACTAGAAACAAATTATTGAAATTGATATTATCTTCTAGTGAGTAGTTTTCTAATAGAGAGTTTTTTGACTTTGTGTATGTAAATGAGAGTTCGTTGTTATAGGTGTTCTTTTTGTTCTTGTTGTTTAAGCGAAATTTAAAATACTCGAAGTTAAGAGGTTCAAATAGACGGCCGCCACGTGTGAGTGTATTATTATTAGTTAAGTAGTAATTTTCTAAGAAATTACGGTTAGGTAAGAACTCTTGTTTTTTTGCATATGATAGCTCAAGCTCGCCGTAGAAGTTGAGAAGAAGCGCTGCATTGTAGTTTAATAATGGTTTTTTGATTTTATCTAGCTTAAAGTTGTTCTGACTGATTCCTCCTTTCAATTCTATTCTTTTTGAGATTTTATAGTATAGCCGTGAGTCAAAAATGAGTGAGCTTCTTTTAAAACGTATGTTGTTTCCTGTGGTACTGGTACTAGGAGGTAATGAGATGTCAAAGTCTTCTGTGTTGTTTTTATAGATAGTCTTAAACGTTCCTTTTAATTTTCTTGTAAAAAAATAGCTCGCTTCTGTCTGGATATCTATAAATCTAAAGTCACGTTGTATATCTTGATAGATAGCAGCGTCGCTTGTAAAGAACGAACTGAGGTTCTCAGAGTTGATGGTAATGTCTTCTTTTGACCTTGCATACCCTATGTCTACCAAGTTGTTGAGTACAAGTCCATTTTTTAAGCGGGTAGTGTACAATAAATTATTATAGATGGAAGTCCTCTTGCTCTCTATGGCATCTGTGGTATTGCTATCATTAAATAAGGCTGCAGAAGTAGAGGAGGAGGAGCCCAATTTATAATTGAGAGTGTTTACAAAATAATGATCATCGGTGCCGTCATATTTCAACTCTAGATCACCTTCAAATAACAAATTCCTTTTCTTGTTATTATTAATTTCTGTTTGAGATTCATCTTGAAATATAAAATCTGTTCTAGTAAATGATTCTTGTTTTTGGGTGTCAATACCAATAAAATTAGAGCTCCTCAACGCAATTTTTTTAATTTTCTTATTGATTAAAAAAGTATTGCTGAATCCATCATTGAAGTTTGTGATTTCTGGAGTGAGAGGTACGTCTATATTTTTAACCGAGTATAATGGAAGGTCATAGGTTTCATTATCATTATTTGAGAAAGAAATAGGGATGGACTTATCACCTAAGGTGGAGAATTCTTGCGCATTGAGAAATTTGATTCTCTTTTTTATGAGCGCTAGATTAAGTCGCTCATCTATCTCTTGATTGCTATCAAAACTATCACCATAGCCTGCTTCTATATTACCAAACCAAATATTCTTAAAATCATCTTTAACCTTTAAGTTGAGTGCTATTTTATCTGATTTTTGAGTTTTTTTAAGAACGGTATTTTCTTCAAAATTTTTGAGCACCTGTATATCTTTCAGAACCATAGATCTCAAGTTTTTTGAGATAAATGTGTACTGATCATCAGCTAGGTCATCACCATCTATTAATATCTTTTCAATTTCCTTATTCCAGTATTTAATTCTACCCTCATTATCTATAGACATTCCCGGTATTTTCTTGAGAGTTTGCTCTATACTTTCTGTTTTTGTGATGTTATAGTTTTGGATATTAAGGTTTGTAGTGTCTCTATTTATCCTTTTTGAAACAAGTACTACTTCCTTCAGATTTTCTTTCTTAGGAGTTAAGTTGAACACTATTTCTTCTTGACTAGAGGCATCTAAAGTTTTCTCTACATCTTCAAAAAATAAGGATGAGATTTTTACATAAAAGCTACCTGGGGTTTTTTTAAATGAAAATTTACCATCATTATCTGTGTACTGGTAGCTGATGATCGTTTTATCTGAGGAGAGTAATGAGGCAAGTACATTCGATACTGGTTTTTGATCACCATCGAGTACTAGTCCGTTGATTTTAGAACTCTGCGAAAAGCATGCAAAAGAAATAAATAAAAAGATAAACGTGTATTTCATTTGTTATGCTTCCTGAATAGGGTGAAATGCATTCATTAGAATTGCCTAGATGCTGTTATTTAAAACTGATTTTGAAATGAAGGTACTTGATTTTATTTAAAAAATCGACCTATCTGTTGTTTAATTAGCTGATTTAAAGGTATGTGTATTTATTTTTAAAAAAAATGTAAGTTTTGAAATAGTGTGATTTTCATATTTTGAGAGCAAGGCTAAATGATTGTGAAGCTTAATGTTTTTAAGGGTTGTAAGGTATTTATTACAAACTAAAATTGAGTGAATTTTAGTTTTAAATAGCCTTATTTTCAACAAGAAAGTAGCGTATAAAACTGTTTTTCAGATTGTTGTGTTTTTTTTAATTAAAATTAATCTCTACATTGTACACTCAATTAATCTAAAATCTTTTTATTATGAAACAATTATTTTATGTGTGTGCAGTATTAATGTTTAGTACTTCTATGACATTTGCGTCTACGGGTGAAAAAGTAACTGAAGAAAAAGTCGCTAAGAAAAACTTAGTTAAAATTGAAAAGGTGTCTGAAACTTCTGTAGATGGTGTTTTGTTTACAACTTACAGGGGAAGGTGTTTAGATGGAAGGACATTTCTTCTGGAGGCGGATAGTTTAGAGCAAGCTCAAGATTTTGTAAATACTTTTTGTAGAGCTACTAATGACATGCAATAAGTGAATATCATCAAAAGAAGTGATTTTTTTAATTTTTAGAGCTTATTTTATAATCCAGCCGACTTTTAGTTGAGCTGGATTTTTTGTGGTTGCTCACATTTTCGCAAAAGCGTACCACAAAAAAATCGGCTACCCTATGAAGGATAACCGATTTTCTATTATTGATTAGTGTAAGTGTTTAATGACTTACAGCTATATGAGAATTAATCTCTCTTACGATCGTCACGTCTGTTATCGCGACCACCACGGTTGTCACGACCACCACGATCGTTACTGCGCTCTCTAGGAGCTGGTGCAGTATAACCTTCTGGCTTGTCTAGTAATGCCTTGCGAGATACTTTCTCCTTGCGTGTGCGCTTGTCTATACCGAAGTATTTTACTTCAAGCTCTTCACCCATAGAAAGTACGTCACTAGCATTTTCTGTACGTTCCCAAGCGATCTCAGATACGTGTAATAATACCTCATTACCTGGAGCGTCAAGATATTCTACTACTGCACCAAAGTCTAGCATCTTGATTACCTTTGCCTTATATGTGTTACCCACAACTGGCTTAAATGTGATAGAGTCTATCTTTGCAAGTACGGCGTTGATACCTTCTTGACCTGTTCCTAAGATTTCTACGATACCTTCTTCTGTTACTGGATCTTCGTTTATCACGATGGTAGTTCCAGTTTCTTTTTGAAGTTCTTGTATTACTTTTCCTCCTGGGCCTATTAACGCACCAATGAATTCATTAGGAATACGTACACCTACCATTTTAGGAGCGTATTCTTTTACGTCCTCACGTGGAGCTGCAATTGTTTCTGTAATCTTATCAAGGATATGTAAACGACCTGCACGTGCTTGTTGTAATGCATTTACAAGAATCTCGTATGACAATCCTTTTACTTTAATGTCCATCTGGCAAGCCGTAATACCGTCTGCCGTTCCTGTTACTTTAAAGTCCATGTCTCCTAAGTGATCTTCATCTCCAAGGATATCAGAAAGTACTGCATACTTTCCAGAAGCACCGTCAGATATAAGACCCATTGCGATACCAGAAACTGGCTTCGTCATCTGGATACCTGCATCCATCATTGCCATAGTACCTGCACAAACTGTTGCCATAGATGAAGAACCGTTTGATTCTAACACCTCAGACACTACACGTACTGTATAAGGACAATCTGCTGGGATCATTCCTTTAAGACCACGTTGAGCAAGGTTACCGTGACCTACCTCACGACGTGAAGTACCACGTATAGGTCTTGCCTCACCTGTACAGAAAGGAGGGAAATTATAGTGAAGGTAGAAGTTTTCTTCTCCTTCATATGATGGCATATCTATTTTATTTGCATCTCTAGAAGTACCTAGTGTTACTGTAGCAAGTGCCTGAGTTTCTCCACGTGTGAAAATTGCAGATCCGTGTACAGATGGTAAGTAATCTACCTCACTCCAGATAGGGCGTATCTCTGTAGTCTTACGACCATCAAGACGAAGTCCTTCATTAAGTGTAAGATCACGTATTGCAGCCTTTTCGGCAGCACGGTAATACTTAGATACAAGATCACCAAAGTCTTCAAGTTCTTCCTCAGAAAAACTTGCTTTGATTTCTTCTTTAATTTCTTTAAAAGCAGCGCTACGCTCATGTTTTGCAGATCCGGCTTGTGCGATTGCATATACCTTATCATACGCCATGTCGTGTACCTTTTGCTTAAGGTCTGCATCTTCTCTTTCTGCTGGGTACTCACGTACTTCTTTTTTACCAAAAGCTTCTGCAAGACGAAGCTGTGCAGCACACTGTACTTTAATGTGATCGTGAGCAAATTTAATTGCGTCTGCCATTTCTTCTTCAGAAATTTCATCCATCTCACCTTCTACCATCATTACAGAATCTGCCGAAGCTCCAATCATCATATCGATGTCAGACTCTTCTAGCTGAGCTCTTGTAGGGTTAATAATAAACTCACCGTTTACACGTCCTACTCTAGCCTCAGAGATAGCACACTCAAATGGGAAGTCAGATAATTGGATAGCAGCACTTGCTGCAAGACCTGCCATTGCATCTGGCATAACGTCATCATCATGAGACATTAACTGGATCATCACCTGAGTTTCAGAGTGGTAATCTTTTGGGAATAATGGACGTAGCACACGATCCACAAGACGCATTGTTAATACTTCACCGTCAGATGGACGAGCTTCTCTTTTAAAGAAACCACCTGGGTAACGACCTGCTGCTGCAAACTTCTCACGGTAATCTACCGTAAGTGGTAAGAAGTCAAGATCTTTTGCTTCGTAGTTTGATACTACAGTACAAAGCAACATACACTTTCCAGACTGTACTACTACAGATCCGTGTGCTTGCTTTGCAAGTTTTCCTGTTTCGATAGAGATTTCTCTTCCATCACCAAGGTCAATGACCTCTTTGTAAACCTTTGGAATCATAAAATTTGTTTTTCACCTCGATCTATGTCGAGATATTCTCACGTGCAAAGGATTATTGTAATCCCGCTTTCGCGAAAATTGTTAATGGTAGAATACCCTTCGTGGGTATTCCATGTGTCGTTGCGTTGTGTAGTTGATGTATCTGTAAAAAGATACGGGATGATTAAAGGGTAGTTACTTCCCAAAAATCTGACACCAATGAAAAACTAGCTGTGAAAGCTTTCTCTGCCGTTTTGTTATGATGTGTAATCATACAAAAGGACTTATGTAATATGTTTTACCTTGAGGCAAAAATCTGAAAATTTTAGTAACTAACCATTACAGTTTAGTAGTACTGTATTTTCAGAATGTGATCCGTTTTGAAATTTCGCGAAAGCGTATCTCTCAAAACATCGGTATTCAATATATAGAAAAAGGGAGCCGTGAGGCTCCCTTTTTAAAAAATTGTTATTTACGGATACCTAGTTCCTTAATAATAGCTCTGTAACGTAAAATGTCTTTCTTGATTAAGTAATCAAGTAATGAACGACGCTTACCTACTAGCATTACTAGTGAACGCTCTGTAACATAATCTTTACGATTTGTTTTCAGGTGGTTTGATAAGTGTGAGATACGTTGTGTAAAGATTGCGATTTGACCTTCAGCAGATCCTGTATCGTTCTTTCCTTTACCGTGCTTTGCAAAAAGCTCTTGTTTTTGTTCTTTTGTTAAATACATTCCAGTATTGTTTTAAATGAAATTCATGTATATGATAGCGATTCTATCAGCGTGCAAAGATACATTATTCTTTGTATTATCAAACTGTTGGGGCTTAATTTGCAGTCAATTCTCTAAATAATAGCTTCTAGCGTTAGTTTTTCAATGAAATTACAAGGTTATGAGTTGTTTGTAAAACACAAAAATCACGTTAAAGGGTATGGGTAATACCGATTAGCGTGATTTTAATGTTGTTGATGTTTTGAGTTACTCTTTATAATTAACTATTTGCTTCAACCAACTCTTTGTTTTTACTTAGTGTAATTGCAAGGTTACCTAATAATACACCATAGATAACTTTAGAACTTACATCTGCAATAGTGTATACTAGTTGTCGTGCCATCACACCGTCTTCACTGTATAAAAATCCATCTACTCCAGTAAGGTATGGCATTAGGTAAGCTCCTGGATATAAAGTCCATGATATTAAAAATAAGATCCAGATGTTAGAAAGTATTTTTTGTCCTGCTGGGGAAATCCCCTCTTTTCCTTCATTAATTACCTTCTTCATAACCCATAAAATATGGAAGAAAAAAGCAGATGAAATAGCTCCCCATACTAAAAAGGCAGTCAAGTTACTTACCTCATAAAACTGTCCAATGTACCCAGTAATAATCATCATTGCCCCAGAAAACCAGAATTGGTTACGTACAGAGCTAAATTTTGAAGTAGTTAAACTTACTACAAATAGAATTTGAAAGAGAAGCATAGGTACATCGATGAGCCAGTTAAGATAGCGATATCCGTTATTAAATAGATCACCACTTGGATCTAGAAAATATCTTCCTACTTCTTCATTATAGGTGAAACTTGATGTCCAGTTTTGTGCCTGAGCATATAATAGCAAAAATGCCGATACCATTACCACAGCTGATAATATGTTCGACATTTGAAATTTTTTATCTACATTTTTGATGGTAAGGATAAAGTATAGTAGCCCTGCAAGCATCACTGCGTACCCTAACGTAAGAATATGTGATGTAAATTGATAAGCAATTTCAGAAAATCCTTCTGTAGCTCCAATGAAATTTTCGAAATTGGCATTCCCTAGTTCTTGTGTCATAGCAATTTTTTTTATGGTTTTCTTTTTTCCATAAAATTACGACTAACGATTACTTTGTTTAAATTATTTAATATTTAATTAAACAAAATTAAGAAAACAATAAGAGTGCTAGGTGTATATGCGACTTATAAGGTCCTTTTAGGAGGAAGTGAGTTCTGTAAATAATCCCTCTAGGCTTACGTTTTTTTGATTGAGTTGTAGGATTTTAAGGTCGTTATCATGTGCAAAGTCAAAGACCTTTGCTCTCATATCATCTTGAGTACTAAAGGTAATTTCATAAGTAAATCCTGTAGTATTTTTTACAGAAGCTACTTTGTCTAGCCTGCTCAATGCAACTTCTTCTACGCGGTAATCAAATTCGGCTATGACTATTTGCTGCTGTCCATCTCGTAGTTCTGTCATTTTTTTGTCGGCTACTATAGTTCCTTTATTAATGATAATCACACGATCACAGATGGCTTCTACCTCTTGCATGATATGCGTACTCATTAATATCGTTTTTTCTTTACCTATATCTTTAATCAGATTTCTAATGTCTAATAGCTGATTAGGATCTAGCCCTGTAGTAGGCTCATCAAGAATCAATACTTCTGGGTCATGTAGTAAAGCAGTAGCAAGACCTACACGCTGTCTGTAACCTTTTGATAGTTGGCTTATTTTTTTATGTGCCTCAGAAGTTAGTCCTGTGAGGTTGATAACTTCATCTATGCGTTCTTTTGATACCTTATAAACTCCTGCATTAAACGCTAGATATTCTCGCACATACATTTCCACATAAAGCGGATTGTGTTCTGGTAAGTATCCCACAGCGCGACGCACTTCTTGTACATTGCTTTTTGTGTCGTGGTGATGTACTGTTGCTGTTCCAGAAGTAGGGGTGAGGTAGGTGGTGAGTATTTTCATTAATGTACTCTTACCAGCACCGTTAGGACCTAGAAAGCCTACAATCTCACCTTTTTGTAAGGAAAATGAAATGTGATCAAGCGCTTTCTGAGTGCCGTACATTTTTGTGATGTCTGTTACTACAATGGACATAGAGGAGTATTTAATACTGTAAATGTAAGAATTGATAACGGGAGGAAATATTTAAAAGTGTGATGATCATTTAAGCTAGAGAGATTTTTAGATATAGGTCTACACCATATTCTCATTTTCATTAGTTTATAAGTCTTTCATTGATAATTCCTCAAAATGTACGCTTAATAAAAAATATTTCATAAAAGGATATAAATAAATTGGCTCATTAGATATTTTTTCTACTTTAGCAGTCAAATAAGTCAACATGTTATCAAACGTTTATTATTGGAACAATTTTTTCTATTTCTTCTTTTACGGGAAGAGATCAGGATTGATATTGTGCTAATTTAATAACACTCAATATTTCAATAAGTCCTGATAAATTTTTATCAGGACTTTTTTTTTGCACAATTATGAAAGTAGCAATACAAGGCGTACAAGGATCATTTCATCACAAGGTGGCTCAAGAATTTTTTGGGGTAGATGTCGTTGTGGTGGAGTGCATGTCTTTTCCTAGACTAGTAGACGCACTAGTAGAAGGCGAAGTACAAGATGCTGTAATGGCTATAGAAAATAGTATCGCAGGAGCAATACTACCTAACTACGCATTACTAGATAAACATGATTTGCATATAGAAGGAGAGTTTTACCTTGATATCCAGCACCAGTTAATGGCGCTACCAGGTCAAGCAATAAAAGATATAAAGGAAGTGTGGTCACACCCTATGGCAATCTTACAATGTCGTGAGTTTTTTAGAAACTTTCCAGACATAAAACTTGTAGAAGATACAGATACCGCAGGCGTAGCCAGAGAGATACAAGAAAAGCAATTACAAGGAATAGCAGCGATAGCCAGTACAGCCGCAGCAAGTATTTATAAACTAAATATTTTACAAGCGTCTATCCAGACTATTGATGAAAATGCAACCCGCTTCTTTATTTTAAATAAGGATAAAAAACAAGTAGAAGGTGTAATCGATAAGGCATCTCTAAGATTTTCGGCAGATCATAAGCGTGGTAGTCTTGCTGCAATATTAAATGTGCTGAGTGATTGCAAGATGAATCTCACAAAAATTCAGTCCATGCCTATTATCGAGAAGCCGTGGAAGTATGCATTTTTTGTAGATGTAACTTTTGAAAAAATAGAAAGCTTTAATAAGGCAGTACAATTACTAGAGATCATGGCAAATGACTTTAAAGTACTAGGAGCTTACAAAAACAGAAAGCAATGATGCAACCAGCAAATAGGCTACAGGAAACTAAAGAATACTATTTTTCGCGAAAGCTAAAGGAAGTTCGCGCACTCATAGCAGACGGTCATCCTGTGATTAATATGGGAATAGGAAGTCCAGATATGCCGGCGCCTCCGGCAGCCGTTGCAGCAATGCTCAAAGGATTGCATGATAGCGTAGCTCACCAGTACCAGAGTTACACCGGTATTCCTGAGTTGCGAGGAGCCATGGCAGGTTTCTATAAAAAGCAATATGGAGTAATCGCAAATCCAGACACTGAGATATTGCCACTTATGGGTTCTAAGGAGGGGATTATGCACATCTCGATGGCATTTTTAAATCCTGGTGATAAAGTCCTTTTTCCTAACCCTGGATACCCTAGTTATGCTGCGGTAACAAGACTTGTGGAGGCAGAAGCAATTACATACGATCTTAATGAGGAGAACGGATGGTTGCCAGACTTAAAAGCACTGGCGGCTCAAGATCTTTCGGGTGTAAAGTTAATGTGGGTAAATTATCCACATATGCCTACTGGGACTAAGGTGCCAGATGGTTTTTTTAAAGAATTGATCGCTTTCGCGAAAGCGCAACACATACTAGTAATTAACGACAACCCATATAGTTTTGTACTTAATGACCATCCGCAATCACTGCTAGCAGTACCTGGAGCGTCTGAAGTAGCCTTAGAACTTAACAGTCTTAGTAAGACTTTTAACATGTCTGGATGGCGTGTAGGAATGGTACTAGGAAGTGCCGAAAACATAGGACATGTATTGCGTGTAAAATCTAACATGGATAGCGGTATGTTTTACGGCATACAGAAAGGAGCTGTAGCAGCCTTAGGCTTAGGAGATGACTGGTTTGAGCATATCAATACCATTTATGGACGCCGCCGTAAACTAGTTTATGAGCTTGCCGAAAGGTTAGGTTGTACATACGACAGAGATGCTGTAGGATTATTTGTCTGGGCAAAACTGCCAGAAGGAATCGATGCCGAAGCCTTTATAGATAACATCTTACTAGAGAAATTCATCTTTATTACACCCGGAACCATTTTTGGAACGATGGGGAAAGGATACATCAGGTTTAGTCTTTGTGTAAAAGAAGAAGAAATTAAAGAAGCAATACGTAGATTTTAAGATAATTAATAGCTGGATATGAGGTGTTTTTGTTGGTAAGACATTGAATTTGAGTAATTAGAGAGTAATATTTAGATAATGAAAGACATTTACATCATAGGGTTGGGGCTTATAGGAGGATCATTTGCGCGAGATTTGCGCGAGCAAGAACCTGCGGCAACTATTTATGGTATAGATGCAAGTGAAGCCCACGTAGCCGAAGCATTGTCATTAGGTTTTATAGATAAAGGCGCCGTACTAGAAGATATTAAAACAGCAGACCTCGTAGTGCTAGCAATCCCAGTAGATGTTGCTATTCATGTACTACCAGACCTTCTTAATCATATAGGAGAAGATACGATTGTAGTGGATATGGGTTCTACTAAGCAAGCAATTTGTGAAGTAGTAGCATCACACCCTAGACGTCGTAACTTTCTTGCCTGTCACCCAATAGCAGGAACCGAGTTTTCTGGACCTAGTGCAGCGATTACAGGCTTGTATAATGGGAAGACTAATATTATATGCGAGGTAGAGAAAACAGCTTTTAAGCTGCAAGAAAAGGTGCTCGACCTATTTAAGAATATGGGCATGCGCATACGCTACATGGATCCGGTGTCTCATGATAAGCATATTGCATATGTGAGTCACCTCTCACACATAAGTGCATTTATGCTAGGTAAGACGGTCATACAAAAAGAGAAAAATGAGCGTGATATTTTTGACATGGCGGGTAGCGGATTTGCATCTACCGTACGTTTGGCAAAAAGTAACCCAGTTACATGGACCTCAATTTTTAAACAGAATAAAGAGAATGTCTTAGAGACGTTAACTGAATACATTGCAAATCTCAACGATTTTAAAATGCTTTTGGAAAATGACGATTTTCAAGGAGTACATGATGAGATGGAAAACACGAACCACATTAAGGAAATATTAAACGGAATTAAATAGTTTTGCGCTTTCGCGAAAGCGTAAATATCAAAAGCCCGAAGCGGCACAAATTAAATGTTATGGAAAATAAGAAAGAACTTAGAAATTGGTTAGACGCTTTTGGCCTTGATCACCCTCTTGTAATTGCAGGACCTTGTAGTGCAGAGACGGAAGCGCAGGTGCTTAAAATCGCTCACCAACTTAAAGACACAGATGCTACAGTACTACGTGCAGGGATCTGGAAGCCTAGAACGCGTCCAGGAAACTTTGAAGGAGTAGGAGCACTTGGACTTAAATGGTTACAAAAAGCCAAAGAAGAAACAGGAATGCTTACTACAACAGAGGTTGCAAACGCAAACCACGTAGATCTAGCTCTTGAGGCAGATATTGATATCTTATGGATAGGTGCTCGTACAACAGTATCTCCATTTATCGTTCAAGAAATTGCAGAAGCTCTTAAAGGAACAGATAAAACGGTGCTTATTAAAAACCCAGTAAACCCAGATCTAGCCCTATGGTTAGGAGCGGTAGAGCGTTTTTATACTCAGGATATTAAAAATCTAGGTGTAATACACAGAGGTTTCTCTACGTATGAAAAGACACGCTACAGAAATAATCCAGAATGGCAGATAGCGATTGATCTTCAAAATAAATTTCCAGATCTTCCTTTAATCCTTGATCCGTCACACATTGCTGGACGTCGTGATATTATTCATGATCTATGCCAGACAGGTCTTGATCTTAACTATGATGGTATCATGGTGGAGACACATTATGATCCAGATAATGCATGGAGTGATGCTGCGCAGCAAATCACACCAGCTACGCTCGTACAAATGATGAAGGATTTAAAAATCCGTAAAGAAGAAGGTACAGAGGTAGAGTACAATAATAAATTAAACACATTACGTACTAAGATTGACGTGATAGATCACCAGCTTATTGAAAGCTTAGGAAAGCGCATGAAAATCTCTGACGGTATCGGTGAGCTTAAAGCAGAAAATAATGTGTCTATCTTACAAACTAAGCGTTGGAATGAAATTCTAGGTAAGATGATTCTAGAAGGAGAGCAAAACAATCTTAGTGAAGAATTTATACTACGTGTATTTAAAGCAGTACACCAAGAGTCTATAAACCACCAGAAGAAGGTGGCGAGGTCGTAAGATTTTAGATAGCTATTTATAAAGTAAAAGGCTCAACATGATGTTGAGCCTTTTTTGTTTGTTGGAAAGTGAATTGATTAATCTTTCTTAGTGTAAGCAAGTCTTCTAGATGCTTTTCTCATTAAGACATTTACTAGGTCCTCAGGAGAGCTACCTAATCCACCACGTACTTTTTTGTTGTAGTTCCATAAAAGTTGGCCATCTGCTCCATTATTTACGTTCATGTTTACAATAGCACTATTTGTAGAACCACCAAAGCCTATTAATAAAGAAAGTGCAACGCTTGCTCCTTCACTCATAGGTTTGTTGGTCTCATAATCTCCAGATATGATTGCATCTACTTCTAGAATTTTTGCAAGTTCGTCAGATGTATATTCATAGATATTGTCATAGTCAATACCTTCCTTTTTTAGTAAAGCATTTGTTCTAGAAGGTTGTTGGATTTCTAGTGTTGTAAGTTTCCCTCTCTTCTTTCTCTTTAGAAACCAAGAAAACATACCAGTTTGTAATCCTTCTCCTTCGGCTTTTTCAAGACGGCTTAGTTGCTCATCTGTCATGTCTTTCATCTGCCTAGGTCTAAGTTTTACCTGGGTTTTAAAGGGTACGATTGCGATAATTTTATGCTCCTTAGCAATTTCATCAAACGCTGGGTTTTCGTACAGACTTGTTTGGGCTGCAAGAAATGGCGTCATCAGAATAAAGGCTGCAATAAAAAGAATTGATTTTTTCATTAATATAATTTTTGATTGATTTATAGAGCTAAAATATTAAAATCTTGCTGTAAATTCCTACAATTCTTAAAATTATGGCAAGTAGTTTTTCTAATATTTCTAGTGAGTAACTAAAAAGAAGGTATTTTTGTACCTGACACAAACGTATGACAGGAACTGTATATAAATCTACTGGAAGTTGGTACACCGTAAAAGCGGATGACGGCCAGTGGTTTGAATGTAGAATAAAAGGAAAATTCCGTATTCAAGGAATTAAGAGTACAAACCCAGTTTCGGTAGGTGATGTTGTAGACTTTGATCTTGACACCAAAAGTGACGTAGAGACAGGAGTAATTACAAAAATTCACGATAGAGATAACTACATTGTACGTAAGTCTGTAAACCTTTCTAAACAAACGCACATCATTGCTAGTAACGTAGACACAGTGTTCTTACTAGTGACGCTTAACAATCCGCCTACTTTTACGGCATTTATAGATCGTTTCTTGGTAACTGCAGAGGCCTATCATATTAAAGCTGTATTGCTTTTTAATAAGATTGACACTTATAATGAAGAGGAGATTATTGAGATAAAATATCTTGCGGCAATGTATCGTGAGATAGGGTATGAGTGTGTAGGTATTTCGGCAATTACAGGAAAGAATATCGATACTGTAAAGGAGATGATGATGGGGAAGACGTGTATGTTTACAGGTCATTCTGGAGTAGGGAAATCTACGCTGGTAAATGCCATTGAACCTACCTTAGATCTGAAAACAAAGCAAATTAGCGTACAGCATAGTCAAGGACAGCACACGACTACTTTTGCAGAGATGTTTGATTTACATTTTGATGCACGTATTATCGATACTCCTGGAATTAAAGGTTTTGGAATTGTAGATATGGAACGGGAAGAAATAGGAGACTATTTTCCTGAGTTCTTTGCTTTAAAAAGTGAGTGCAAATTCAATAACTGTTTACATCTTGAAGAACCTAAATGTGCTGTAAAAGAAGCGCTAGATAATGATGAGCTTCACTGGTCGCGTTATAAAAGTTATACACAGATGCTAGAAGGAGATGACGAGCAACATTACAGGAAAGATCACTACCCAGAAGAGCAATAATAATGAAGGCAGTAATTCAGCGAGTAACAGAAGCCTCTGTCACTATAAATGGAGTTGTAAAATCTGAGATTGACCACGGATTACTTGTATTGCTAGGTGTTACTCATGATGATACCAAAGAAGATATTGAGTGGCTCACAAATAAAATAATTGGCCTACGAATTTTTAGTGATAATGATGGCGCAATGAATCTTTCTGTGGGTGACGTAGATGGAGATATTTTGGTGATTAGTCAGTTTACATTATATGCAAGTACCAAGAAGGGTAATCGTCCTTCATTTTTAGAAGCAGCACGGCCAGATACAGCCATTCCCATGTATGAGGAGTTTGTGAGTACGCTTTCGCGAAAGCGCAACAAACCCACCTATACAGGAGAATTTGGTGCAGATATGAAGGTTCAATTACTTAATGATGGACCTGTTACGATTGTGATTGACACAAAAAATAAAAGATAATAAATGAACATTTCAGACTCACAACAAGCAGTAGACGATTGGATAAAAGCTCACGGAGTGCGCTATTTTAATGAACTTACTAATATGGCTCAGCTTGCTGAAGAGGTAGGAGAGGTGGCGCGCATTATCGCACGTCGCTATGGGGAGCAGAGTGAGAAAGAAAGTGATAAAGGCAAAGATCTAGGGGAGGAACTTGCAGATGTCATGTTTGTAGTATTATGCCTGGCAAATCAGACTGGAGTTAATCTTCAAGAAGCGTTTGATAAAAAGCTTGATATAAAGACTAAACGTGATCACGATCGTCATCACAATAATGAGAAATTGAAATAATAGCCTATGCTCTTAAAAGTACAACATACTGCAGCCAGCACTAGTGGTGAGATACAAATCACAGGGTCAAAAAGTGAGACTAACAGACTGCTTATTTTACAAGCGCTCTTTGATGGAATTGTAGTAAAGAATATTTCAAATAGTGATGATGCTGCGGTGATGCAAAAGGCACTAGCTTCTATAGATAGCGAAGTGGATATTTACCATGCGGGTACGGCAATGCGTTTTCTTACCGCTTATTTTTCTATACAAGAAGGTAGAGAGACGTTGCTTACGGGTAGCGAGCGCATGCAGCAACGCCCTATGGCAATATTGGTAGAAGCATTGCAGCAGTTAGGTGCTCAGGTTTCTTATGTAAAAAATGATGGGTATCCGCCGCTTCATATTAAAGGAAGCAAACTCACAAAAAGTGAGGTTACGCTCAAGGCAAATGTGAGCAGCCAGTATATCTCTGCACTTATGATGATGGGAGCAGCGCTAGAGAATGGACTTACCATTCATCTTGATGGTAAAATCACTTCGGTGCCTTATATAAACATGACGCTAGCATTATTACATCAGCTAGATATTGCGGCCACTTTTGAAGGTCAGACTATCACTATTAAGCCAGGAAGAAAGAGTAGCGAGCATAGGGAAATTACAGTAGAGTCAGATTGGAGTAGTGCATCGTACTTTTATAGTATTGTTGCGCTTTCGCGAAAGCGTACTTTAGACACTTCTATAACCATAAGCAGTTATAAGGAAGATAGCTTGCAGGGTGATGCGGTATTACAAGATATTTACAGGCAGCTAGGTGTAATTTCTGAATTTAATGGAGATACACTTACCTTGACACTAGCCAAAGATTTTGAAGTTCCTGAAACAATCACTTTGGATCTTGCAAATGCGCCAGACATTGCGCAGACTATAGCAGTTACTTGTTTAGGACTAGGAGTAGGATGTCATCTTACGGGATTGCATACCCTCAAAATAAAAGAAACAGACAGGCTAGAAGCACTACGAGAAGAGATTACAAAGCTAGGCGGTGGGATTATGGTAACAGATACAGACCTTACGTTACTGCCACAAGAAGCAGCGCTTAACGAGAATATTACGATTGCGACATATCATGATCATCGTATGGCAATGGCATTTGCGCCACTAGCGCTATCAGTTCCATTGTTGATAGATGATGCGGGTGTGGTGTCTAAGTCATATCCAGATTTTTGGAAAGATTTAGAAACTTTAGGCTTTGGTCAAGAGATAATTGGCTAAACACTTGACAACGCCTATCTCAAGATTGTATCTTTGCAATCTTGCAAATGAGCGGTTCATACTGCTTTTGTGAGCACAAAAACTAAAATAAAAACCCTTTATGAAGTTATCACATTTTAACTTTGATTTGCCAGATGAATTACTAGCAGATCGCCCAGCCGAAAATCGTGACGAGTCACGCCTTATGGTACTTAACCGAAAAGAGCAGACTATAGAGCACAAAATGTTTAAAGACATTATTGATTATTTTGAGCCGGAAGATGTGATGGTGCTTAATAATACTAAGGTTTTTCCAGCACGTTTATACGGTAATAAAGAAAAGACTGGAGCGCGCATCGAAGTATTCTTACTTAGAGAACTTAACTCAGAAACACGCCTATGGGATGTTCTTGTAGATCCAGCACGTAAAATACGTATAGGTAACAAGCTTTACTTTGGTGACGATGAGAGTCTAGTAGCAGAAGTAATTGATAACACAACATCAAGAGGACGTACACTTCGTTTCTTATATGATGGATCTTACGAGGAATTTAGAAAAAAGCTAACGTCACTAGGAGAGACGCCATTACCTAAATATATTAATAGAGAGGTAGAGCCAGAAGATGAAGATCGCTACCAGACTATTTATGCAACAGAAGAAGGAGCTGTAGCCGCGCCTACTGCAGGTTTACACTTCTCAAAGCACTTATTAAAGCGTCTTGAGATAAAAGGAGTAGACTTTGCTGAGGTTACACTGCACGTAGGTCTAGGAACTTTCAGCGCAGTTGAGGTAGAAGATCTATCTAAGCATAAAATGGATAGTGAAGAGGCATATATACATAAGCCAGCAACAGAGATTATCAATAAAGCGCTAAAGGAAAAACGTCGTATTTGTGCCGTAGGTACAACCTCGATGAGAGTGATGGAAAGTGCTGTTTCTAGTAACCATACACTTAATGAGTTTGGTGGATGGACTAACAAATTCATCTTCCCTCCATACGATTTTAGTATCGCAAACTGTATGATTACAAACTTTCATACACCTAAGTCTACTTTGTTAATGATGGTTTCTGCGTTTGCAGGTCATGATTTTATGAAGAGAGCTTATGATGAAGCAGTAAAAGAGAAATACAAATTCTACTCTTACGGAGACGCAATGTTGATTATCTAATTTCAGCAGATATAATTATAAAAACCCAAACAGCAATGTTTGGGTTTTTTGTTTTAGGAGCATCACCTTGTGGTATTTGTGGTATCTAGTTTCCCGCTTTCATTGCAATTCCTCGGGCCGGCTTCGCCAGGCAGCTGCGGGATTTTCATTACAATCGGGGCTAGGGAGTTAAGCTCGTTTGCGTATGCTAGTGTTCTTAATGCTCATCATTAAGTTGCTTCACAATGGCTGCAATTTTTTTGTTTTTTGAAGTTCGGTCTAAAACCTTAGGTGGAGCTTGTCGCACTTCGCAATCTATAATAGCACAGCGCTCGCAAGTAACTCCTACGTTACGAGTAGGGATATTTGGATCCTTAAGGAATTTTATTTTGCGCTCGAGTTGTTTGTTTATGAGGAGACCTATGCTTATGCTTCTAAACTTGTTTTCTTTAAAGGGGTCTTTTGTAGCGGTGGATAGTACCAAGTATCGTACGCCTTCATTTTCATAATTAGAAATTTGCAAGTCAAACTTACTATTCTCGCTACTCTTAGATAGATCTTTAAGCACTTGTAGTGACACCCATCTTCTGCAGTAGTGTTCATCACTCTCATTTGCTCGTGGAGCATGCTGGTGTGCTAGGTGTAGCTCCTTTGTGAGGTGAAATTTAGTGTCGTTAAGCTTGTGCGTAAACCGCAAGAAAAACAAATTCTTGATATTAAATTCTTTAGGTAAGATATTTGTAAGTCGCTGATAGAAAGACTCAGGTGATGCATTGAACTCATTTGTAATGTGCTCAAAAGTATTTTTTTGAAAAGTACGCTCCTTAAAAATATCTTTGATTTTGGTTGTGAGATTTTTTCTTGGAATGATCAATGCTCCAGCAAAGTAAGAGGCATAAAAATTATTGAGCACTTGGTCAAAAGTTTCAAAGAGTATCCACGGGAACGTGTATAGCCTTTCTGTAATGTTTAGATAATTATAGGCTATTTCTTTTGCGTAGATAAACGTGCGTTGTGACTCATCTATATCACCCGCGACTAGTAGCGATCGTGATTTTGGAATAAAAACAGATCGGAGGTTATCTAAATCCTCGTGCTTGTCTAGTTCATCATTTTTTATGGTGTAGTTGTACTCTTCTATGAGAATTTCCTCTAGTTCATTTGATGAGATACCCTGTCCTTGATTTATTTGATAAGACTTAACAAAGTCGAGCACTTTTTGCTCTACGTTGTCAAAGTAGTTATTGTTTGCCTCTTGAAATGATCGCACAGAGGCTAGAAAGAAGCTTTCTCTGCTAAAGTTGTAGTGTTGCGCTATCTCTATAATTGTGCTTATAAAAGCATTGACCTTGGCTGGAGCATTCGATACAATATCTATTAAGTCACTTTCCTTAATCCCAAAAAGCTCAAGAGGTATCTCTTTGAGAATCTTTGATTTTAAAATCTCTCCTATAGGAGCAAGATTTTTATCAAGTTTTAAAGAGACCATCTGGTCATATGGAATGTCTAATTTTTCAGAAAGTGTAACTATCTTATCGGGTTTAGGATATTTTTTTCCATTTTCAATTTCATTTAAATATGATTTTGAAAGCCCAGTAAGTTTTGATAGTCCAAAAAGTGATAAATTCTTGTCAGTCCTTATCTGGCGTAGCTTTAAGCCAAATATGAGTTTGATATCTTCTTCTTCCATATATACAAATATACCACTTTTTGCGAATAGCTATTTTTAGTGAAAAGATAAATTTAGCGAACGTTCGCTTTTTTAATTAAAGTATTTTTTTTAACATTGTGCCATAGAATTTTAAAAAGATAATTATGGCTCCTGAAATAAACCAACATGCACTAAGCTTTAGCAACCAAGTAAAAAGCTATTATTCAGAAATACTCACTGATGAGGCATTAGACTTCATTAAGGCGCTTCATGATAAGTTTAATCCCGCACGTTTAGAGTTATTACGTTCTAGAGAGCAACAACAGTTACTATTTGATCAAGGGCAAAAGCCTGTCTTTCCTTTAGAAACACAAGAAATAAGAGAGGGTGAGTGGACTGCGGGAGAGATTCCTCAAGATTTGCAAGATAGAAGGGTGGAGATCACAGGACCTACAGATCGTAAGATGGTTATTAACGCACTTAACTCTGGTGCAAAAACATTTATGGCAGACCTAGAAGATAGCACTGCGCCTACATGGAGAAATGTGATGGAAGGTCAGATTAACTTGCGAGATGCAGTAAATAAAACGATATCATATCATCACCCTACTAAGGATAAAAAATATACACTCAATGATGCTGTTGCTACATTATTGGTAAGGCCAAGAGGGTGGCATCTGAATGAAAAACATGTTCTTGTAGATGGCGTAGAAGTGTCTGGGTCTTTGTTAGATTTTGGATTGTATTTCTTTACAAACGTGCGTCAGTTACTAGAAAATGATACAGGACCCTATTTCTACCTAGCAAAGCTTGAGCATTATAAGGAAGCGAGACTATGGAATGAGGTTTTTAAATTTTCTCAAGATTACTTAAATATTCCTGAGGGAACGATTAAATGTACAGTACTAATCGAGACAATCACGGCAAGCCATCAGTTGGATGAAATTATATATGAGTTAAAAGATCATATCGTAGGTCTTAATTGCGGTCGCTGGGATTATATATTCTCGTATATCAAGAAGTTTAGAAATGATTCAGATTTCTTAGTTCCTAACAGGGATCAAGTAGGAATGACGGCACCTTTTATGGACGCATATTCTAAGTTGGTAATTCAAAGATGTCACAAACGCGGAATTCTCGCAATAGGTGGTATGGCTGCGCAAGTGCCTATTAAAAATGACCCTTCGGCAAATCAAGCGGCTTTAGAAAAAGTAAGAAAAGATAAAGAGCGTGAGGTTCTAAATGGTCATGATGGGACATGGGTTGCTCACCCAGCTCTTGTTCAAATCGCGATGGATGAGTTTGATAATCATATATCTACAGCAAATCAACTGCACATTACAAGAGATGATGTTGTTGTGACAGCAGATGATCTAGTCGCAATTCCCGAGGGAACAGTTACAGAAGCTGGTGTGCGTAAAAATATTAATGTAGGTATTCTCTACCTCAATGCTTGGTTAAGTGGTCAAGGTGCGGTAGCTCTTTATCACTTAATGGAAGACGCTGCTACTGCCGAAATATCAAGAACACAAATCTGGCACTGGATAAAAAACAAAGCAGTGCTGGAAGGTGGAAAAGTATTTACAAAAGAGTACTTCAATGAACTTTTTGATGAAGAAGTTGAAAAAATCATTACTGAAGTGGGTTCTCATAAAATAAAAGAAACTCAGTTTGAGAATGCATTTAACCTCTTTAAAGAGTTGGTCTTAGCAGAAGACTTTGAAGAGTTCTTAACCACGCCAGCTTATAAATTTCTTTAGGTAAATATCCATAGGCTATTTCTCAAATAATCATAACAAAACTATCACCGCCTTTATAGGCACACATTAAATAAATTTTTAAAACTTAGTATTATGTCAAACTACAATTCGGCTCTTGAAGTTGTTAGATCACTTAAAGCAAAGCATGGAAACTCTTGGAGTGCCATAAGTCCAGAAAATACAGCTCGTATGGCTGTTCAAAATAGATTTAAAACAGGCCTCGACATTGCAAGATATACTGCGAGTATAATGCGCAAGGATATGGAAGAGTACGATGCAAATCCTATGAGTTATACTCAGTCGCTAGGTTGCTGGCACGGGTTTGTAGCGCAGCAAAAAATGATTGCTGTTAAGAAACATCATGGTACTACTAATAAAAAATACTTATACCTCTCTGGATGGATGGTTGCCGCTTTACGCTCAGAGCTAGGTCCTTTGCCAGATCAATCTATGCATGAAAAGACTGCTGTGCCAAAATTAATTGAAGAAATTTATACTTTCTTACGTCAGGCAGATGCCGTAGAACTTAATGATTTGTTTCGTCGTCTTGATGCCGGTGAGGATGTGCAAGATCAAATTGATAATTATGAAACGCATATAGTTCCAATTATCGCAGATATAGACGCAGGTTTTGGAAATGAAGAGGCTACTTATTTACTAGCAAAGAAAATGATAGAAGCTGGAGCATGCGCACTGCAGATAGAAAATCAAGTATCTGATGCAAAGCAGTGTGGTCACCAGGATGGTAAGGTAACAGTTCCTCATGAGGATTTTATAGCAAAACTTAACGCACTACGTTATGCCTTTCTAGAGCTCGGAGTAGATGAAGGTGTTATTGTAGCAAGAACAGATTCTGAGGGTGCAGGTCTAACTCAGAAGTTACCTGTAAGCCAAGAGCCAGGAGATCTCGCTTCTCAATACCTCGCTTTTGTTGAGGCAGAAGAAGTAGATATTAATAGCGCAAATGAAGATGACGTACTTCTTAAAAGAGATGGAAAACTGGTGCGCCCAGTGCGATTACCTAATGGTCTTTATAAGTTTAAGAACGGATCAAACATAGATAGGGTAGTGCTTGATTGTATTACAAGTTTGCAAAACGGCGCAGACCTATTATGGATAGAAACCCCTACGCCCAATGTGAAGCAAATCGCTCATATGGTAAATAGAGTAAGGGCAGTAGAGCCTAGTGCAAAACTAGTTTATAATAACTCTCCTTCTTTTAACTGGACACTTAATTTTAGAAATCAAGCGTATGATGAAATGGTAGAGGAGGGTGAAAATATGACTGCGTATGATCGTAATAATTTAATGGATGCAGCTTATGATCAGACGGAATTGTCTCATAGAGCAGATGAAAAAATTAAAACATTCCAAAGAGACGGGGCACTTGAAGCAGGAATATTCCACCATCTCATTACATTGCCTACCTATCATACTACTGCACTGCATATGAATAATCTTACAGAAGGTTATTTTGGAGAGCAAGGTATGCTGGCTTATGTGAAAGATGTGCAAAGACAAGAGATACGCAATGGAGTTTCTTGTGTAAAACACCAGAGAATGGCGGGTTCTGATCTAGGAGATGATCACAAAACGTTTTATGCGGGAGATAAAGCTCTAAAGGCTGGAGGAGCAAATAATACTAGTAATCAATTTCAAGAGAAGAAAACGGTATTAAATAATAATCCTGTTTTGACGGCGTAGCCTCAAACTCATTGTTAATTATTTAGAAGGCGGTGTTCTGTACGCCGCCTTTTTTGTTCAGCAATAATAATTTCGGTGATAATAGTGTCTAAGTTAGGGTTTTTTTATCCTTACATTTTATTAGATTGCTTTTCTGATATATACTTATAGTGGATGATGTTTATTGAGTTGCGCTTTCGCGAAAGCGTTATTAAAACAAACATTTCACAAGGAAATATGAAAAGGAAGGAAAAAAAATATCATTAAAAATCTTAGGAAAAATATGAAAAGTAGAAAATTACTGATGATCCCTGGTCCTATAGAATTTGAGCCAGATGTGTTGCAAGCGATGGCAGCGCCTACTGCGAGTCATGTTGCGCCAAATTTTATAGAGGTTTTTGGGAATAGTCTAGATATGATGCGTGAAGTGTGGAATGCTCCAAATGGACAGCCATTTGTAGTGGCAGGAAGCGGTACACTTGCGATGGATATGGCAGCCGCAAATCTACTAGAAAAAGGAGATGCTGCGCTAGTAGTTTCCTCTGGTTATTTTGGAGAACGCTTTAAGGATATACTAGAAACTTATGGCGCAGATACTACTATATTAAGCGCGCCTATAGGCCAGGTTGTGCCTTTGAGAGAGATAGAAGCGGCTTTTAAAGCAAAAGAATATAAGGTAGTTACCTTCACGCATGTAGATACATCTACAGGTGTAATGGTTGAACCAGAGCCTCTGTGTAAACTTGCAAAGAAATATAATGTGCTTACTATACTTGATGGAGTATGCTCTGTAGCTGGTCAAGAAATCTTGCAAGATGCCTGGGGTGTAGATGTGGTCCTTACAGGATCTCAAAAGGCAATAGGTGTCCCGCCAGGATTAGCATTACTAGTAGCATCGCAAAAAGCAATAGAAGTGTGGAAAATCCGAAAAACACCTGTTCAAAATTATTATGCATCATGGAATAACTGGTTACCCATCATGACAGCATATGAGGAAAGACGTCCATCTTATTTTGGCACCCCACCTGTTAACTTAATTCTAGCACTTGAAAAAAGTCTGCAACTAATTTGTAGTGAAGGAATGGTCGCAAGAGTACATAGGCATGAACGCCTTGCTAGTGCTTTTAGGGCTGCAATCCGCTCTTTGAATTTAGATTTATTACCAAAAACAGAGGAGATTGCTGCGAGTACGCTTACTGCAGTGTACTATCCAAAAGGTATAGACGGAGCTGTTTTAAGGGCAAATATGACGCAAGATGATGTGATTGTGGCTGGAGGCTTGCTTTCAGAAATCAAAGCCAATTACTTTAGGGTTGGGCACATGGGATCTGTGTCGGCAAATGATTTGCTTTGTGTTCTAGGTGCATTAGAGCGCTCGCTATCTGCCTTAAATTATTCTTTTGAATCTGGGGTGAGCTTAAAAGTTTTTCAAGATCGCTTGGATTAAAAGTGTAATTATTTTATGAGTTTATAACGCTAGTTTCTCCCTAAGAAGTCTGGCGTTTTTATTTTTATGGAATACGTATAAATAATTGTTTTGATAGTATTGAAAAGCTTTTAATAGCAAGCTTGTATTCAATGTGAAAACCAACAAACAACTACGTACCTTTGCATTGTGAAAACAGATAAGAGAGACATACGTAAATTAAGTAAGGAAGAACTCAGAGATTTTTTTGTATCTCAAGGAGATAAACCCTTCCGCGGAAATCAGGTATATGAATGGCTGTGGCAAAAAGGCGCACACGATTTTATAGATATGACAAACCTGTCTAAGGATACTCGTATACTTCTAGATGAGAACTTCGTGATTAATCACATACGCGTAGATCAAATGCAGCGCAGTAGTGATGGTACCATAAAAAATGGTGTTGAGCTACATGACGGTCTTATGGTCGAGTCTGTATTGATTCCTACAAAAAATAGAACGACTGCTTGTGTTTCATCACAAGTAGGCTGCAGTCTTAACTGTAAGTTCTGTGCTACCGCACGTTTAAAGCGTATGCGTAATCTCAATCCAGATGAGATTGTAGATCAAGTTGTAGTGATAGATAGGCAAAGTAGGCTATATCACGATAAGCCGCTCTCTAATATTGTCTTTATGGGAATGGGAGAGCCTTTAATGAATTATAATAATGTCATTAAAGCAATAGACAAAATCACAGATCCAGAAGGATTAGGGATGTCGCCTAAGCGTATTACCGTATCTACCTCTGGAGTTCCTAAGATTATTAAAAAAATGGCAGATGATGACGTGAAGTTTAATCTTGCCGTTTCATTACACTCTGCACTTGATAATGTGCGTACAGAGATTATGCCTTTTAATGAGCAAATGCCACTTGCAGATCTTAAAGAGGCACTTATTTACTGGTATGAAAAAACAGGAAAACGCATTACATACGAATATGTAGTGTGGGATGGTATTAATGATCGCCACATTGATATTATGGCACTATTAGACTTTTGTAAAGCGGTACCTAGCAAAGTAAATATCATTGAGTATAACCCTATTGACGATGGTCAGTTCCAGCAAGCAAATCCTGAAGCAATAGACCGCTATGTGTCGGTTCTAGAAGCAAATGGTGTGACAGTGACCGTGCGTAGATCAAGAGGAAAGGATATTGATGCAGCCTGCGGACAACTAGCTAATAAGCAATAGGATGCAAAGTAGTCGTTACTTATCTTTACTATAATGAAAATAGTAGCACAGATTAAAGAACCCATCGCATATGAAATGGAGCTTTTTGAAGAAAAGTTTTCACTTTCTATGCGCTCTAAGGTGGCGCTTCTCAATCGTATCACACATTACATAGTAAACCGTAAGGGTAAGCAAATGCGACCTATGTTTGTCTTTCTCACCGCAAAGATGATGAACAACGGTGAGGTAAACGACCGCACCTATCGTGGGGCTTCGGTTATAGAATTAATCCATACTGCTAGTCTCGTACATGATGATGTAGTAGATGATAGTAACATTCGTAGAGGTTTTTTCTCGCTTAATGCATTGTGGAAAAATAAGATTGCAGTACTTGTTGGAGACTTTTTATTCTCAAAGGGACTGTTGCTTTCTATAGATAATGGCGATACAGATTTATTGCAAATTATATCTGTAGCAGTAAGAGAAATCTCAGAAGGCGAATTACTCCAAATTGAGAAAGCCCGCAAGCTCGATATAACAGAAGATTTATATTACGAGATTATCCGTCAGAAAACAGCAACATTAATTGCTGCATGTTGTGCTATGGGGGCTTGTGCTGTTCATGCTAAGGATAAAGAAGTAAAACGCATGCATAAGTTTGGAGAGCTTATAGGTATGGCTTTTCAAATTAAAGATGACTTGTTTGATTATGGTACTGCCAAAATAGGGAAACCTACAGGTATTGATATCAAAGAACAAAAGATGACGTTGCCGCTCATTTATGTACTGAATACGGTTTCAAAAAAAGATAAAAATTGGCTCATTAATAGCATCAAGAATAAGAATACAGATAAGAAGCGTGTAAATGAAGTAATTGCTTTTGTAAGAGATAACGGCGGCCTAGAGTATGCCGTTACCAAGATGAAGGCATTGCAACAAGAAGCGTTAGAAATCCTAATGACATATCCTAAGTCTGTGTACCGAGACTCTCTCGAGCTTATGGTAAACTATGTGATAGATAGGAAGAAGTAATTCAATAATAGTACACATAAAAAAAAGGCTAAACATTACGTTTAGCCTTTTTTGGTATTGTAAAAGATTTAAGCTCTCACTGCTCGATTCATAACTAAATCTAAGTAGAGATTTACTTTGTTTTTTAATTCTTGACGCGGAGTGATAAAGTCTAAGAAACCGTGTTCTTGTAAGAACTCTGCAGTTTGGAAACCATCTGGTAATTCCTTTCCAGTAGTATCACGTACAATACGTGGTCCTGCAAAACCTATAAGTGCTCCAGGCTCAGAGATGTTAATATCTCCTAGCATTGCAAATGATGCTGTAGTACCTCCGGTAGTAGGGTCAGTACAAAGCGATACATAAGGTATCCCTGCATCTGCAAGTTGAGCAAGCTTAGCACTTGTTTTTGCCAGTTGCATAAGAGATAATGCTGCTTCCATCATACGAGCACCTCCAGACTTAGAGATAATCATAAATGGAATATTGTTTTTAAGAGAATAATCTGCAGCACGTGCAATTTTTTCACCTACAACACTTCCCATAGACCCACCTATAAAGCTGAAGTCCATACAAGCTATTACAATATCTGCACCCTTAGACTTACCTACGGCAGTTCTAATGGCATCTTTAAGTCCTGTTTTTTCTTGAGCAGCAGCGAGACGGTCTACATACTTCTTCTTATCCTCAAACTTAAGAGGATCCTTAGAAGTAAGTTTTGAGTCTAGCTCTTTAAATTTATTATCATCAAAGAGGATTTCAAAATATTCATTACTCCCTATTCGTACGTGGTATCCATCCTCAGGTGAGATGTAGAAGTTCTTTTCTAGCTCTTCTGTATCTACTATTTTTCCAGTAGGTGATTTGTACCACAGCCCCTTAGGAGTATCTTTTTTGTCCTCTGTTGCAGTGTGTATTCCTTTTTCTTTACGTTTGAACCAAGCCATATTGTGTTTGAATTTGGTTAATGGTATTTATTCCGCTTGCGCGAAAATGTTATAACTATAAATAATCCCTTTCTACTATTAGAAAGTAAATCCTAGCATTGTTAGGACTTATTAATTACTAATGCAAGTCGTAAAAATACGGAAAACGGATTACATCAAATCAATTTTGATGTAATCCGTTTTTACAAATTTTATAATGTGTTGATACTATAGTGTATCGATATTATTTAAATCTTCAAAAGCCTTTTTAAGACGAGCTCCCATAGTTTGCTCTGCCTTACGTAACCATACGCGAGGATCATAGAACTTCTTGTTTGGAGAGTCATCACCAGTAGGGTTACCTATCTGTGTTTTAAGATACTCAGCATTTTCTCCAAAATAATCACGGATACCTTCTGCCGTAGACCATTGTAAATCTGTGTCAATGTTCATTTTGATAACTCCGTAAGAGATTCCCTCACGTATTTCCTCTACTGTAGATCCACTTCCTCCGTGAAATACAAAATCAATGTGGTTGTGCTCCTTACCATACTTCTCAGAGATATGCTCTTGAGAATTTTTAAGAATCTTCGGAGTAAGCTTTACGTTTCCTGGCTTATAAACTCCGTGTACATTTCCAAAAGCTGCAGCAATCGTAAATTGATCACTTACTTTACTTAGTTCCTCATAAGCATAAGCAACTTCTTCTGGTTGTGTGTATAATTTTGAATCATCTACATCACTGTTATCTACACCATCTTCTTCACCACCAGTGATACCTAATTCTATCTCAAGTGTCATTTCCATCTTAGCCATGCGCTCAAGATATCCTTTGCAGATCTCAATATTCTCTTCAAGTGGTTCTTCACTTAAATCAATCATGTGAGAGCTAAAGAGTGAATGACCATGTTCTTTATAGTAAGCCTCATTTGCATCAAGCATCCCGTCCATCCAAGGAAGTAATTTTTTTGCACAGTGATCTGTGTGTAAAATTACGGTTGCTCCATATGCTTTTGCAAGTTCGTGTACGTGCTTTGCTCCAGCTACAGCTCCTAGTACGGCTGCTTTTTGGTTGTCATTGTTTAATCCTTTTCCAGCATTAAACTGTGCTCCACCATTTGAAAACTGGATAATTACAGGAGCATTAAGCGCTGCTGCAGTCTCTAGAACCGTGTTGATACTGTTAGACCCAATTACATTAACCGCAGGAAGGGCAAAACCTTTCTCTTTTGCATAGTTAAAAATTGCTTGTACTTCGTGGCCCGTGGCTACACCTGGTTTTATAGAATGCGACATTGTTGTTGTTTAAAATTAGTGAAGTAAAAATAACAAATATTACTCGGAAAGTAGCCCAGATATGGAGGTTACTACGACAACGTTTTAGCTGGGTTACGCTTTCGCGAAAGCGAAAAAAAACAATAGAATCTCTAAATAAGTTCTAAGTAGAGAATAACTATCTAAACGGACTACTAGAAAGGATAATTTATCCCCACGTTATAAACTGCATTTGAGAAGTTGTATTCCTTAAACCAGCGATCACCTTCTGGGAGTGCTGGGTTGTAAGATTTAAAACCTACATCAAAGCGAAGGGCAAAAAAGTCAAAATCCCACCTTAGTCCAAAACCAGAGCCTACCGCAAGATCTTTTAAACTAGCGATATTGTTAAAACGTGATCTAGGGTCTTCTACATTATCAAACACATTCCAGATATTTCCAGCGTCCGTAAAGAGTGCACCTTCTATAGGGCCTATTAAGTCAAAACGATACTCAAGGTTGAAAGCAAGTTTCATATTTGCTTCGTTAAACTCATTAGGACTACCGCTACTTCCTGGACCTAAATCATAAGCTCTCCAAGCTCTGTTGTCGTTAGAACCTCCACCAAAAAAACTACGTATAAAAGGGATGCTCGTGGAGTTTCCGTAAGGAATTGCAATACCGCCAAAAGCTCTTGCTGCGATGATGTTATTACCTCCTAAATCCCAGTGACGTGAGTATTCTATTTCTGTTTTTACGTATTGAGAAAATACTACACCAAAAAGGCTTTTATTTCCATCCTCGTTTTTCTCAGTATTTGCAATTCCTCCAGCAAGTGCTAGCGCATTACCAGCAAGTTCGACACGAGTTCTTAGTCGGCTAAAGGTTTCATCAAATAGATTTTCCCTATTGTCATAAATGTGGGAAATGTTTAATGATAATATAAGGTTGTCCTCTGTGAGTCGCTCTTGACGCTCACCTATAGCTCGTATGTCATCAATATCATCTTGAACGAGATTGTCTACTTGACTTCGGTTTACATCATTTATAAATTGCTCTGCACCTACAGGGATGGAGAGATTTCTATTACCGTTTTCGTCTGTTATAAAATACCCAGGATTAATGTTTGCTTCATTACTTTGTGCAATAGTATTGAGATCTTCATAACTATTTCTATAAATATTAAAATAGTTGTCTGGGTTAAGATTACGCACATATTGAGCATTGATGAGGTCTACACTAAAGGTGCGTTTCCACGATGGGCTCCAGTTGTAAGTGAGTCCTGCGGTTACTGTCTGCTTGTCAAGACCTATATTTTGTTGTACTCCAATACCAAGGTTAAAACGCGTGTTAGGCTGCCATTCGGCTGGAATGAGAGCGCTTGTGCTCACAGGGAAAAATATACGAGGGAATGTGAGTCGTACATCTGCACCTATTTCTGAAATATTAAAGAAGCTATCATCAGGATTTGCAGCATCGTCTGATGCTCCAATACTTCCACGAGCAGATATTTCTAGCGTTTCTGCTCCTCTAAAGATATTACGTATCAATAATGAGCCAAATCCAGCTATCCCAAAATCTTGAATGTTTGATGTAGACACGTCAAAGTCTGCTCTTAATTTATATTTTTCAAGAGGGGAGAGTCTTATGCTCGCTATAAGATCAGACCTTGTACTATCTGCAGGGTCTTCCATGTATTGAATACTTGGATATTTAAAAGTGCCAAGCCTACTTAGCCTGCTTAAACTCTGTATGCGATCTCTATCCTTATAAATATCTCCTGGTTTAAGAGGGATGATGTCTGTGAGTGCCTTAGGTCTATAGTTGATTTTGTCATAAGCATATATCTTAAAACCGTCTTTTACTAAGGAGTCATTAAAAGGCTTATCTCGATTGGCATAGCTATAGTCGGTAATAATATTTACTTCAGAAACATTGTGAACCTTGAACGGTACATCAAAAATAGAATCGTTTATATTTTCCTTAGGATTGTCTATAATGTACTCTAAGTTGGCTTTATGATTTGTATTTACAGTATCCCCAACCAGGCGTATATATTCTGATTCAAAATGGTACAGACCATTGTTTCTAAAGAGTTCTGTGAGACGCTGCGTTTCGGCATTTATGTTTCCAGTCGCATAACGATCTCCAGCTTTAAGTAAGGAAGCACTTTTGTGAACATTATAGATGGAATCTGCAACTGGTGAAGCTATTATAGGTGTAATACTATCTAGAAAATAGGCTTTACGTTTATTAACCTTATAGTCTACGCTAGCGCGCTGGTTGCTGTCTTTTTTGATTTCATAGTCTACAGTAGCATTAAAATAGCCATTGTTTACGTAGTAAGAATTAAGACGTTGTGCAGATTTTTGAGTGATTGCATCTGTAACAATAGCCGGAGCTTCACCAGTTTTTTTAATCCCTGTGTTGATACTCTTTTTAAAGTTGCGGGCAGCTTCTACTTGCTTGCGAGAAAGTACGCGTTCCCAGAAGGTGAATTTATTTTCGCTCGCTGCTCTTTGTGCATCGAGTATAGAATCTATGTTAGGTCTAGCAAGATTATAGATATAAAGTCGCAGCGGAATCCCTAAGCCAGGTAAAGTGGTATTGGGTTTTTGATAAAGAAAATTATAAAGCCGGCTCTCACTTACTTTCTTATCACCATCATAAATAGTGTTTTCTGTGAGCAAATGTCCATCGTCTGGTACGCGCTTTGTTGCGTCACAACTTAATAGAAACACCGCCACTAGCAGAATTAGTGATATTTTTGTAAAAGTCGTTTTCAAAATGGCGTTTTCATCATCTCAAAAGTACATCTTAATCGTGGTAAGCAAAAATACAATCAAACGAATAACGAGTTTAGGTCAAAAAAAGTACAGACAGCGTGAGCGCGTCTTTGTGGCTGAGGGAATTAAAGTGGTACATGAGCTGCTCCATTCGGACTTAGAACTTGTAGAATTGTATGCAGAAGATGTTTCCGCTTTCGCGAAAGCATTACAAAACAAAAATCAAGCGATAGTAGAAGAAGTGAGTGCTGCAGAGTTGAAGAAAATCACGTTCTTAAAAACTGCACAAAAAGCAGTGGCAACTTTTAGGATGCCAGAAGCTGCACAGCTAGATAGATCTGGACTTACATTGCTACTAGATGATGTGCGTGATCCAGGTAATCTAGGTACCATTATACGTTTGTGTGATTGGTTTGGAATTAAACAACTAGTATGTTCTATTGGAACCGTAGATTGTTACAACCCAAAAGTGGTGCAAGCAACCATGGGCTCACTAACGAGAGTTGATGTTGTTTATACTAGCCTAGAGGAATATCTTGAAAATGACAGCAGAAAAGTCTTTGGTACTTTTATGGACGGCACAAATGTTTACACCACAAGTTTACCAGCAGAAGGGATTATCATCATGGGTAATGAAGCAAACGGTATATCTCGAGAAATAGAATCTTTAGTGTCAGATCGTATTGCTATCCCAAGATTTGGCGAAGTACAGGCTACAGAAAGTCTTAATGTAGCTACGGCAACTGCCATCTGCTTGAGCGAATTTAAAAGAGGGTAAATGCTATTGGAAAGTAAAGTTTAAAAATACTCCTCGTGTTTGCATTTTATTGATATTACCTGTCCATGGGCTGTTAGGTCTGTTATCTCTCACAAGCTCGTCAGAGGTTGCAAATACTCCTTTTATACTTGGGGTAAACTTAAAGTAGTAGAGGTAAAGCTCTATGCCTATAGCCATCTCATAAAAGAAAGGGCTAGAAGTAGTACGGAACTGTCCGGCAAAGTTGTCATCTGGATTTTTCTCGTTACTAGAGAGGTTTGTAACCGCAGCGACCCCAAACTGAACGTAAGGACGCACATTATTAAGTCTTCTAGTATTGAATTTAAGCGCAAGCGGGAGGTATATATAGGTAGATGGTACTTCTCTTAGTAAATCATTTTCGCTATCAAAACGAGGATCTGGAGCATACAGTAAATTGCGCTGTGTGTAGACGAGTCCAGGTTCTGTACGTAAGCTTATAAACTCAGAAAGCCTAAGGTCTCCTACGATACCTACATTAAACCCCACAGAACGTTCTACTTGAATATCTTCTTGATCTGTCTGGTAGTCAAAATTGTAATCCATGGAATTTACGCCAAAGTAATAACCCCAAGAGATTGGCTTTTTATCAAAATTTTGATCATTTTGTACTCGAGCCCTAGAGAGCCATTGACCATGAACCGTTGAGAAACTTAAAACAAGTGCTATTACAGCAATGTATGTACGCATAAAATTATTTTGTAGCAGTATAAATTGTTGCAACTCCAAAAGTTTGGGGTTTATGTTGCACGTCTTTAAACCCAGTTTTGCGTAAAATATTGTTTAACTTCTCGCCAAAAGGAAATGCATTTGCGCTTTCACTTAGGTAGCCGTAAGCATTTTTATCTTTAGAAAAGAGTTTGCCCACGGTAGGTAAAATCACTTTAGAGTGAAAATTATATCCTTGTTTAAATGGTGTTTTTGTAGGTACAGATGTTTCTAAGATTACAAAGATGCCACCTGGTTTAAGTACGCGTAAAATTTCGGCAAGTCCTTTTTCTAGCGTTTCAAAGTTGCGCACCCCAAAGGCTACTGTGATGGCGTCAAAGCTGCTGTCTTCAAAGGGCATGTTCTCACTGTCTGCCTGCATCATCTCGATGCGGCTATCTAGTTTTTTTGCAGCTATTTTTTTTCTCCCTACAGAGAGCATTCCTTCAGAAATATCAAGACCCACTAATCTACTAGCATTTGTGCTAGCCATATTAATGATGAGATCTCCAGTACCTGTCGCAATATCAAGAATGGACGTTGGGTTTGTATCTGTAACTAGTTGCACCACTTTTTTGCGCCACTTTACATCGATACCAAAAGAGATGACACGATTAAGTCCATCATATTCTCCAGAGATATTATCAAACATCTGCTCGACTTGATCTTTTTTTGATTGCTCAGAAGACTTATAGGGTGTTACTTTCTTAGACATTGCCTTTTTTTTACAAAGATAAGGCTTTCGCCAAAATGTGATTAACCTCACTTAAGGTCATTTTGATTGTACACATTGAACTATAATTATGACCTTTTAAAGGGATAATGATTGGCTTCTTAGGAAATGCATTCAAATTTTCGCGAAAGCGAACTAATAAATAAAAGTCCATCAAGAGATTAACGGCTGCATTTTTTTAATCGGCTATCAAAGTATTATCTTTGTAGGCATTTTTGAGCACACCCATTTATGAAAATAATCATTGCAGGAGCAGGAGAAGTAGGCTTTCACTTAGCCAAATTACTCTCTTATGAATCTCAAGATATTACGTTAATTGATACCGATAAAGAAAGTCTTTCTTATGCAGATACTCATCTGGATATTAGGACAATAAAGGGCGATGCGACCTCCATATCGATATTGCAAGATTCTCGTGTAGATGGTGTAGATCTTCTTATTGCCGTGACCGCTAGTGAAACGACTAATATTACAGTTTGTGTACTTGCAAAACAACTAGGCGCAAAACGTACTATAGCACGTATTTCTAACACAGAATTCATAGATAACAAGGAATTAGCCGGTTTTCAAAAATTTGGTATTGATGAATTGATATCACCAGAAAGTTTAGCAGCTAGTGAAATTGAGTTGCTACTCAATCAAAGCGGATTTTCTGATAGTTTTGAGTTTGATAATGGAGCACTTACTATGGTAGGTACTACCTTATCACGTACAGCATCTTTTGTAGGTAAAAGTGTTAAAGAAGCTGCTAAAATTTTTCCAAAATTACATTTCATGCCTATCGCAATACAGCGAGAAGGGACACAGTATACACTTATACCTCGCGGAGATACGATTTTCAAGGAAGGGGATCATATTTACTTTGTAACAGTAAAAGGAGGAGTTGAGGAGATTTATAAACTTACAGGTAAAGTAAGGCAGAATATAAAGAACGTAATGATCTTAGGTGGTAGTAACATCGGGTCAAAAACTGCAAAAGATCTCTGCAGTAACAGATTTAACGTTAAGCTCGTTGAGAAGAATCGTGAAAAGGCGATAGATCTCGCAGATTTACTTCCTAAGGCATTAATTATAAATGGTGATGGACGTAACGTAGAGTTACTAGATGAAGAAAACATACATGATATGGATGCCTTTATCTCTGTTACAGGAGATAGTGAAACTAATATTATGTCGTGTCTAGTTGCTAAGTCTAAAGGTGTTCAGAAAACCATTGCACTAGTAGAAAATATGGATTACTTCCAGCTCTCACAGAGCATAGGAATTGACACCTTGATTAATAAAAAATTACTTGCGGCAAATAACATTTTTAGATATATCCGTAAAGGGGAAGTAGTAGCAATGACTAAGCTCAACAATATGAATGCTGAGCTACTTGAGTTTATTGTAAAAAACTCTTCTGAGGTGCAGGGGAAGCGTATAAAAGATATAGATTTTCCTCGATCTGCTACCATAGCAGGAGTCGTGCGCAATGACCAAGGTCTTATTGCTCTAGGAGATTTTAGAATAGAAGTAGGAGATCGTGTGGTGGTATGCTGTTTACCGCGATCGATTAAGAAAGTAGAAGAAATGTTTATCTAGCCCCATGCCTAAACTTAATTATAAGATTATATTTCATTTAATGGGTGTGCTGCTGCTTTTTAATGGTGGCTTTATGCTTATCGCAGCACTCGTGAGTGTAATTACAAATGATGGTGTTGTGATAGAGGTTTCTGCTGCAGCATTAATTACTGCCCTTGTGGGTTCTTTACTTATGTATATTACTCGTGGTCACGAGAAAGAATTAAAGAAACGTGAGGGGTATATTATTGTGACTTTTGGCTGGTTATTCATGTCACTTAGTGGTATGCTACCTTACCTATTTTCTGGATCTATACCAAGTATTACAAATGCTTTTTTTGAAACCATAAGTGGTTATACAACTACTGGAGCTACAATTTTAAGCGAGATAGAAACGCTACCTAAAGGTATCTTATTCTGGCGTTCTATGACGCACTGGATAGGAGGAATGGGTATTATAGTACTTGCGATTGCAATACTACCGTTGCTAGGAATAGGAGGTATGCAATTATTTGCTGCCGAAGCTCCAGGTCCTAGTGCAGATAAGCTACACCCAAGAATAACAGATACAGCAAAGCGTTTGTGGCTGATTTATGTGAGCTTTACTGTAATAGAAACCATCTTGCTTAAACTAGCAGGTATGTCGTTTTTTGACGCAATTAATCACGCGTTAAGTACGCTGTCTACTGGTGGTTTTTCTACTAAAAATGCAAGTGTCGCATACTGGAATGACAAGCCACTTATCCAGTATATTATTATCTTTTTTATGCTTCTTGCGGGTACAAACTTTGTACTTAGCTACTTTGCTTTCAAAGGAAAGATTCAGAAGATATTGAGAGACGAGGAGTTTCGTCTGTACATGGCATTTGTATTTGGATTTGGGATTATCGCTTCCTTAGTAATTTACTTTAATGTTGATTTAGGAGTGTCTAGTATAGAACATCCTATGGTATGGGGTAAAGCAGAGGCATCTGTTCGTCACGCATTATTTCAAGTGCTAGCAGTAATCACAACTACAGGGTTTATCACTGCGGATTATACGATGTGGACGCCATTTCTTACTGTAATCTTTTTTGGGTTAATGTTTCTGGGAGGTTCTGCAGGGTCTACTTCTGGAGGTATTAAGGTGGTGAGGCACTTACTTACCATACGAAATGCGCTCGTAGAGTTTAAAAGAACATTACACCCGAACGCAATATTACCTGTACGTTACAATACAAAATCTGTAGATAGGTCTATCATTTTTAATATACTCGCCTTTTTCATACTCTACATGCTATCGTGGATAATAGGGGCAAGCGTGCTAGCGTCAATGGGACTAGATTTTAGAACTGCATTAGGAGGCGCAGCCTCTGCGCTAGGAAACGTAGGTCCTGCCTTTGGAGGTCTAGGTCCAGTAGATAATTATGGATGGCTACCATTAGGAGGGAAATGGTGGATGGCATTTTTAATGCTCATAGGGCGTTTAGAGTTATTTACAGTACTTATTTTATTAACCCCATTTTTCTGGAGAAATAGATAATGTTAGATAAATCATCATACGATCTCGTCATCATAGGAGCTGGTCCCATAGGTCTTGCTTGTGGAATCGCTGCTCAAAAAAAAGGACTCAATTATATCATAGTTGAAAAAGGAGTGCTGGTAAATTCTTTATATAATTTTCCTGAAAACATGACTTTTTTTAGCACCTCAGAACTTCTAGAAATAGGAGCGGTGCCTTTTGTGTCAGATCGTGATAAGCCAACTCGCAAAGAATCACTAGAGTACTACCGTAGAGTCTTAGAAACGTATAAGCTCAATGTGAGCTTATATACTGCTGTAGAAAAAATGACTCCAAAAGACGGTGGTTATGAAATCGTAACGGGCAAGGGTGATGTTTTTACCAAGGCAGTCGTTGTTTCAACTGGTTTTTATGACATACCTAGAGAGCTCAATGTGCCAGGTGCAGAGTTACCTAAAGTTAAATATTTTTATGATAGTCCGCACCCATATGTAGATCAGCATGTGGTCGTGATAGGTGCTGCAAACTCCGCTTGCGATGTCGCACTAGAAACCTATTATAAAGGAGCCAAGGTGACTATGGTGGTGCGTGGATCAGAAATAAATAGCCGAACAAAATATTGGATCAAACCCAATATTGATAACCGAATTAAGGAAGGTTCCATAAACGCACACTTTAACTCAGAGGTCGTTGATATCACTGAGAGAGAAGTAACGATTAAGACTCCAGAAGGCTTAGTAACTATAGAAAATGATTTTGTGCTTGCAATGATAGGTTATAAGCCTAACTACAAGCTTTTTGAGAATTTAAATTTACCTATAGGAAGCGATGATTATAAAACTCCTATTTATAACGAAGAAACCTTAGAGACCCCTCTTAAAAACGTCTTTATTGCCGGTGTAGCTGCGGGAGGCCTCAAGACTAGTAGATTTTTTATTGAAAATACCCGAGTACACGCAGAGATGATTATGGATCATTTAGTGACTGAGCTTTAGAGCTACTTTCACTGTTATTTCTTTCTTAGGCTTTTTGAAAAAAAAGTAAGCCAAATCACGCTACTTCATCAAGTTTCAAATTAACTTCGCAATCGATATAGAATTTCCTATTTCTAAGCGACTCATGCGCTAGCTATAATTTAAAGAATATACACTCATGGCATTACGACAAATTACCAATACGATCTTGATGATACGCCCTATCCAGTTTAGAATGAACGAGGAAACGGCAGTAAATAATTATTTTCAGGAAGAGCTCAATCTCAAAAATGAAGAGATTAATAAAAAAGCGCAACAGGAGTTTGATGATTTTGTAGCGAAACTGAGATTTGTAGGAGTAAATGTTATTGTTGAAAATGATGATAAGGAGGGTAATACTCCAGATTCTGTATTCCCTAATAACTGGGTGTCTTTTCATGAAAACGGTGATGTTGCATTGTACCCAATGTTTGCCGAAAACAGAAGAAGAGAGCGAAGAGAGGAGGTGCTTGTGCGTCTTGAGAAAGAAGGTTTTGAAATTAATAATGTCATAGACTACACAGAGGCAGAGGAGGAAGATTTTTTCTTAGAAGGTACTGGAAGTATTTTAATGGATCGCCAGAATGAGCGCGCATACTGCGCACTATCTGCAAGAGCAGATGAGCAGCTTTTTATAGAATTCTGTGAAGATTTTGAATATACGCCTATTGTTTTTACCGCAAATCAAACTGTAAACGGAGAGCGTCTTCCTATTTATCATACTAATGTGATGATGTGCCTTGCAGAAGAGTTTTGTGTGATCTGTCTTGATACAATAGACGATAAGAAGGAGCGTAAAAATGTGTTGAAGCATTTAAAGGCAACTAACAAAGAGATTATAGCAATCACAGAAGATCAAATGCATCACTTTGCTGGGAACATGCTTCAAGTATTAGGGGCAGATGATAAGAAGTATCTTGTGATGAGTGCAGATGCACATCAAAGCCTTACTTCAGATCAGGTAAAGAAGATAGAAAGACACAGTAAAATATTAAGTAGTGACTTAGGTACTATTGAGACTTGTGGAGGTGGTAGTGCCCGTTGCATGATGGCAGAAGTTTTTCTACCTAAGAAATAGTAATATCTCATAGCTGCTTTATGAAGGCGGCTAGTTGTAAAATCTATGGTTTATCTAATTTTATGAATGAACATTGTGTCGTTCATCTAAAGCATTGATGAATCATTGGTTTTTAAAAAATAAGACGTTATATTTATCATATAGGCGTTCTGGATATAAGTTTTGAAAGTAGCAATTTTAAAAATGTTTGTAGTTTTCATTTTTATAATTTAACTGCGCAAGCAGTACAGGTAATTTTTTTTAGTAGGATTTAAAAAGGAACCATATAATCTTTCAATTATACTTTTTCTAGTGCGCCTTTTTTATATGCTACTTAAATCTTTTAGTAGCTATATTTCTAATCATACCTCCAAAAATAAAGTAGTGAAAAGGCAGCATGCTATACCAATATAGCCTGCCAAATAATCCTTTAGGTCTAAAGGTTGCTGTTTGATGTAATACGTCGTTTTCATCTATAGTAAACTCTAGCCAGGCTTCGCCAGGCACTCTCATTTCGGCAAAGAGTAGTAGTCGTGGTTCTTCTTTACTTGCGAGTAGTACTCTCCAGAAGTCAAGTACGTCACCTGTGTAAATCTTATTGCTATGTGTTCTTCCGCGTCGCAAGCCTACTCCACCTGCAAGTTTGTCTATATACCCGCGTATTTTCCAGAGCCAGTCTGCATAATACCAGCCTCTGTCACCACCTATCGCCCAGATATTTTCAAGAGCAAGTTCTCTGTCTTTAAGCTGTATAGTTTGTCTGTCTTTGAGGCATCCATATGTGGGTACTTGTATATACTCTTCAAGATTCGTTTTGAGTCGGCCACTTACGAGGCTATCTTTCCACGAGCTGGCTACTTGGTTTTGTTCAATTTTGGCGAAAGCCAAATTAATAGCCTCCTCATAAGAAATTGGCGTTATCTGTAGTAAATCTTGCAGCCTAGTATCTTTTGAGACTACTTCTATTTTCATGCTATCTACGAGATTAAGCGCGAGTTTATAAGATGTAGAGGTTATAAAATACAACCAGTAAGAGGATATTTTTGGACTCATGACTGGTACGGTCAGTATGTATAATTTCAAGCCGCGCACTTTTGCATATCGTTGCATCATGTCGCGATACGTGAGTACATCTGGACCGCCTATGTCAAACTGGTCGTTATACGTTTGTTCATTCCCTAGTACGCCTGTGAGGTATTGCATTACATTACGTATGGCTATGGGTTGGCATTTGGTTTGCACCCATTTTGGGGTAATCATCACCGGTAACTTCTCACATAAATCTCTTATGATTTCAAAAGAAGAGCTTCCAGAACCTACTATAATTCCTGCTCTCAATACGGTAAGCGCAGCTTTACCTTTGCGCAATGTGGTCTCTACATTTTGTCTCGATTTTAAGTGCTTACTTAGTGTTTTATCATTTGCGATACCACCTAGATAAATGACCTGCTTGCAATTTGTAGGAGCGATGTACTTATTAAAGTTGATTGCCGAAAGTTCTTCTTTCTCGTCAAAATCTGATGTACTTGAGCTCATAGAGTGGAGCAAGTAATAAGCCGCATCTATATCTACAGGTATTTTTGAAATATCTGGTTCGTCTAGAAAGTCAATTTCTACAACGGTGATTTGCTCTCTTATTTTTTTTGATACAGAAAGTCTAGCTTCATTGCGCACCGCACAAATAACCTCATGTTTTGCTTCTAGTAACATGGAGAGCAAGCGCATCCCGATATAGCCATTTGCTCCTGTGAGTAAGATTTTCATATGGTTTAAAGGTCGTCTATGTTAGTAGGAGCTTGTGCAGCTTTTTCTTGAAGAATACGTTTGATAAAGTTATGTACTTTTTTATCCTTTGCTTTTGCCTCTATCTTAATGAAATAACTGTCACGATAGATGCTATATTCCTCGGCGCGTCCTTTATATAAGTTTAATTTCCAGTATGGGATTATGAGCGCATAACTGTCTAGCAATGCTCTAAAGCCTACGATAATTCCTCGTGGTCGCAACTCTATGTTACACTTGTTGCGATATTTATCTAGCGCAAGAAAATTTTGAATCTGTACACTTGATTCTGTGATCACTAGGTGGCCTATTCCTATGCCGCCTTGTTTGATGCGCTCGCGTAGTCCAAAGGCTTCACCCACCTCGGCATCTATTTTACGTTTTACATCTGGGTTGTTGTAAGATACATTTAATAGCATTTTTTCTTTTAAAGATACGAGTTTCGCTATGGATTCTGTGCGCTAACTTTCAATTTTCACATATCTTTGTGCTTCACGTAATACCCGTAAATAGGGGATTTTTACGTTTTATAAATGTTTCTATTACGCTTTCGCGAAAGCGTAACAAACCCAACTAGTACCAATCATTAAGAATCTATGTCTTTACAATCTACCATTGAAACTCACGTAAAAACGGCAGTAAGCCAACTATTCAACGCAACGCTTCCTGAAGTGGAATTTCAAGCAACGCGGAAAGAATTTGAAGGAGATATTACGGTGGTAGTCTTCCCAATGCTTAGAGTGGTAAAAGGAAACCCTGTGCAAATAGGCACACAAATAGGGGAATACCTTGTGGAGCATGTGGCAGAGATCACTGCATTTAATGTGGTTAAAGGTTTCTTGAACCTTGTAATTGCAGATAGCTTTTATATGTCTTCATTTGCAGATATACAAGCAGCCGAAAACTTTGGAATAACACCAGAGTCTGGAAAGGCAGTAATGGTGGAGTACTCATCACCTAACACAAATAAGCCACTTCACTTAGGTCATGTGCGTAATGTATTACTAGGATACTCTGTGTCTGAAATTATTAAAGCTGCAGGATCAAAAGTGTATAAAACGCAGATCATTAATGATCGTGGGATTCACATTTGTAAATCCATGCTTGCTTGGGAGCGTTTTGGTAATGGCGAGACGCCAGAATCTACAGGTCTTAAAGGAGATAAGTTGGTCGGGAATTATTATGTGAAGTTTGACCAAGAATATAAAAAGCAAATAGCAGATTTAGTTGCTGCTGGAAAAACTGAAGAAGAAGCAAAGAAGGAAGCGCCGCTTATTCTTGAAGCACAAGAAATGCTTCGCAAGTGGGAAGCAGGAGATGCAGAGACTGTTGCACTATGGAAAAAAATGAACCAGTGGGTGTATGACGGTTTTGAAGTAACTTATAAAAATATAGGAGTAGATTTTGATAGCTACTACTACGAGAGTAACACCTACCTACTAGGAAAAGACAATATAGAAGAAGGTCTAAAAAAAGGCGTTTTTGAAAAAGATCCAGATGGTTCTGTATGGTGTGACCTTACAGAAGACGGCCTAGATAGAAAAATTGTATTGCGTGCAGATGGTACTGCAGTATATATGACGCAAGATATTGGTACTGCAATACAACGTGTAAAAGACCATCCAGATGTAGGTGGTATGATTTATACAGTAGGAAACGAGCAGGATTATCACTTCCAGGTATTGTTTTTGATTCTTAAAAAACTAGGATACGACTGGGCAGAGAACCTATTTCACCTAAGTTATGGAATGGTAGATCTTCCTTCTGGTAAAATGAAATCTCGTGAAGGAACTGTAGTAGATGCAGATGATCTAATTAACGAAGTTGCACAAACAGCAGGTGAAATCTCTGAGGAGCTAGGTAAGCTAGAAGGCTACTCTGATGAAGAGAAGAAAGCACTTTATAAAACGATAGGTCTTGGAGCTCTTAAATACTACATATTAAAAGTAGATCCTAAGAAGCGTATTTTATTTGACCCTAAGGAGTCTGTAGACTTTCAAGGGAATACAGGTCCATTTATTCAATATACTTATGTACGTATCCAAGCAATCTTGCGTAAAGCAAAAGAGATGGGTGTACCTGTGGATGTTGCTCAAGAGAGAACATTACATCCTAAAGAAAAGGAATTACTTAAAATTATTCAAGAATATCCTGCAACCATACAGCTTGCTGCAGCACAGAAGAGTCCTGCAATCATAGCCAACTATACCTATGATTTAGTGAAAGAATATAATTCATTCTTCCAGCAAGTGCAGATTCTAGGTACAGATAATATAGAGGATCAAAGTTTCCGTGTAGCCCTAAGTAAAGAAGTAGGGCAGGTCATAGAAAGTGCCTTCAGCTTGCTTGGGATTGAGGTTCCAGAGCGTATGTAGGAGGATAATGATATAAAAAAAAAGCGAGACTGAAAGTCTCGCTTTTTTTATGCCTATCTATTACGGATGATTACCGCAACACAATCTTCTTCACAACCTCTCTGCCTAATTCTTCATTAATCATTTTGAGAATTTTTTCCTTTCCATAAGAGAGTTCTTCTCTAAAGACAGAAGAGCTTAGATTTACAAATAGTGTTTCTCTTTCAAAGCGAATTGAAGTGGTGTAGGTCTCAAAAGCAGGATTGAGTGCAAACCATGCGCCTGTAACATCTACTTTATCCATTCCTTTGTTGAGTTTATTCTTTTCAACAAATTCTCCTAAGGCTTGACTTATGGAAATAGGGTCAGTGTTTCTTTTTGCCATTAATCGAGTGCTAGGGGTGTGTATTTTCTGTAAGTATATATGAGTCCATCTTCATTGATTAAGACAAGCTCATCTGTAGTTGCTTTCTTTACGGTTTCTTGCCAGGTGTCCATCGGGGTAGCATATTCTAGTAGTAATAAATCATCCTTGTAAACTACATTGATGTTTTCGCTAGATTGAGACGTTGTAAATTCTCCTACTACGTTAGGTTGTACTTTTTTACGAACACCCTTTCCGTCTGCATTTACCTCAAAGAAGTCAATATTCTGACTCATGCTGAACTCTTTTACTTGTCCGTTAGGATTTTCTATAGAAGCAATTTCCCAATAACCGCTTATGTGGCTTAGTTTTTCCTCATTAGACTGTGTGCAGCCTAGAGTGAGAGCTAGAATGAGTAGTAGATATAAATTTTTCACGAAAGTGTACTAAAAGTTGAAATGCAAAATACGATAAAAAGAATGTCTTATTGAGCGCGTTCCAGATGAAAAAGCTCATAACTCTGATGAATATTTTTAACCACACTTTCCGTGCGTTCCGGATGGGTGTCACTTATGAATAGTTGGCCAAAATCATTGGTGTTTACTAGTTCAATGATGTGTTGCACTCGACTTTCATCTAGCTTGTCAAAAATATCATCGAGTAGCAGTAGCGGCGTGGTGCCACTTTCTTGCTTTATAAAATCAAACTGTGCTAGTTTTAAGGCGATGAGATATGATTTTTGCTGACCTTGACTTCCAAACTTTTTTACGGGATGACCATTAATTTCAAACTGCAAGTCGTCTTTATGAATACCTACGCTTGTGTATTGTAAGGAGCGATCTTTTGCTAGTGCATTAGTAAGTGAGTGCTTGAGTGGCATTTCGCTTAGGGTACTGCTGTAAGTGAGAGTGACGTGTTCTGTACCGCCACTTATCGCTTTGTAGCGCTCGTTAAATATAGGAGCAAAGCGTTCTAAAAACTGTTTGCGCTTTTCAAAAATAGGAGTTCCAAAGCCCTCTAGTTGCTCATTGTAAACGGCGAGTGTATCTGCATTAAAGGTGCTATTTGCTGCAAAATATTTAAGCAGCGCATTTCTTTGGGCAAGTATTTTGGTATATCCTAGTAGGTTAGATAGGTAACTTTTATCACTTTGTGAGATTACGCCATCTATAAATTTACGGCGGGTGTCGCTTCCTTCGGTAATAAGATCTCTATCTGCTGGTGAGATAATAACAAGTGGTAAAAAGCCTATGTGATCTGCAAAACGCTCGTATATCTTAGCATTGCGTTTTATTACTTTCTTGCTACCTTTTTTTGCGCTAACCACGACTTTCTCATCACGGCCTTCTTTTTCATAAACACCGTTTACTACAAAGAAATCTGCATCGTGATTTATATTCTGACTAGTAACGGGATTAAAGTAGCTTTTACCAAAGGATAAATGGTAAATCGCATCGAGTATATTAGTCTTCCCCACGCCGTTATTTCCGACGAAACAATTTATTTTTGCATCAAAGGTAAAGTCCTTGGACTCAAAATTCTTGTAGTTGATAAGGGAGAGAGATTTCAGAATCATAGGGTGGTGTAGGTGTGCAACGCTTTTGCAAAAGCTTAGTACATCTAGTAATAGTGCTTTATTAGTCTTCAAAATTAAGCATTAATTTCCCTTTCATAATTCAATAAATATTATATTTTTGCCCGACTAATAAACGACGAAATATGGCAACATATAATAAAAGAGGATATAAATCGAAAACGAAGCCTGAAAAGGAAGAAGTTGAAGAGTTTATAGATGATAGCGAAAGCACAACGGCAGAGGTCTTTGGATCACTAGATGAAGGAGCGAATAAAGCAGAGGAGTGGTTTGAAAAAAACCAAAAACCTGTGATAGGAGTTATCATAGCTATCCTTGTGATTGCTTTATTGTATCTAGCATACAGTAAATTTGTTGCAGAACCTGCAAGAGCAGAAGCAGCAAATGAGCTTGTAGTTGCTCAAGAAAGCTTTACAACAGCACTAGAAGCAACAAATACTTCTGTTAAAGATTCACTTTACATGGTGGCACTTAATGGAAAGAACGGTAAATATGGTCTTCTAGACGTGGCAGATAACTATGGAGGTACTCCTTCTGGTAACCTTGCTCACTATTATGCTGGAATGTCTTACCTTGAGATTAAAGATTATCAAAACGCAATTACTCACTTGCAAGATTTTTCTAGTGATGATAAAATGCTAGCGCCACTTGCAAAAGGAGCAATAGGTGACGCATTCATGCAACTAGGTCAAGCAGATGAGGCTCTTGATTATTATGAGAAAGCAGCAGGGATGAACGCAAATGACTTTACAACACCGCGTTTCTTATTTAAAGCAGGTGTAGCGGCAATCGATCTAGGAAAGATGGATGCAGCAGTAAAGCATCTTACTCGTATTAAAGAAGAGTATGCAACATCTGAGTATGCAAGTCAAGTAGACTTATACTTAGGTCGCGCGCAAGCAGCAAAATAACATAGTCTAGCGCATTTATAATGCACTATACTATAACATAAATTACTATTATGGCAACAGCAGGTAACAACCTCTCGGCCTATGATAAAGCAACCATCCCAAACTCGAAAGACTTCAAGTTTGGGATTGTTGTTTCTGAGTGGAACGATGAGATCACAGAAGGACTCTTTAAAGGCGCATTTGACGCTTTAAAGGATTGTGGAGCGATTAACGACAACATTGTGCGCTGGAATGTTCCAGGAGCATTTGAGCTCATCTATGGAGCTAAAAAGATGACACAAGCATATGATATGCTAGATGCTGTCATCGTTATCGGTACCGTAATTCAAGGTGAGACTAAGCATTTTGATTTTGTATGTGAAGGAGTGACTCAAGGAATTAAGGACCTAAACTTACAACAAGATATTCCCGTGATTTTCTGTGTGCTTACAGATAATAACATAGAGCAGTCCAGAGCTCGTAGTGGCGGTATACATGGCAATAAAGGAACAGAAGCAGCGATTGCAGCTATAAAAATGGCGCAATTGAGAAAAGATGCAAAGTTCTAAATTTTGTAGGGTCACGCTTTCGCGAAAGCGTAATAAACAAACAACAATCTATTATATCACATAGTGGTTGTCGTGCTATTTGTGGTTCCTTTTGATATGATTGTTCTTAATTCTCTAGGGAGAATCAATGGAACGGTACGCTTTTTGGATACGAAATTGTATCTTTGAAACAATAGTATTATGGGAATTATAAAACGCACAAATAAGAAGTATAGTTACGAGCCGCGCTATTATAATAGCGATAAGGAAGGGAGCCCTTTTAAGATAGAAGGACGCTTTGATGAGCACCGTAAAACGCTCGACTACAACGGTGGACTAAAGAAAAAAATTACTACTGCGTGGGACGAGCTCCAAGAAAGTCGTAAAGGTGGATATAACCGTACAATCGCCATTATATTCATTCTCATGGTATTATTATTTCTTTGGATTATAGACTTCGACTTATCCATATTTACAAATCCGCTATAACCGTAAGTCCTAATGGCAGACATTATTAAACTCTTACCCGATCACGTAGCAAACCAGATCGCTGCGGGAGAAGTTGTGCAGCGCCCAGCTTCTGTGGTTAAGGAATTACTTGAGAATGCTATAGATGCAGGAGCATCTACCATTAAACTTATAGTAAAAGATGCTGGTAAAACCCTGATCCAAATCATAGATGATGGAAAAGGAATGAGTGACACCGATGCTCGCATGAGTTTTGAACGTCACGCTACATCTAAGATTACTACAGCAGATGATTTATTTAATTTAAATACAAAAGGTTTCCGTGGGGAAGCACTTGCATCTATTGCCGCAGTTGCTCATGTAGAACTTAAGACGCGTCCAGAAGGAGCAGAGGTAGGAACGCGCATAGAGATAGAAGGGAGTAAGATTAATGCACAAGAGGTTTGTGCTACGCCTAAGGGAACTTCACTTTCTGTAAAAAACCTGTTTTTTAATATTCCAGCGAGACGTAATTTTTTAAAATCTAATAGTGTTGAGCTGCGTCATGTAATTGACGAGTTTCAACGTGTTTCACTTGCACATCCAGATATTGCTTTTGCAATGTATCACAATGAGGGTGAGTTGTTTCAATTGCCTCAAGGGAATCTTAAACAGCGTATTGTGGCTATTTTTGGAGGTAAGACTAATGAGAAATTAGTTCCTGTTCAAGAAGAGACAGACATTCTTACCATAAACGGATTTGTAGTAAAACCTGAGTTTTCTAAGAAGACACGAGGAGAGCAGTTTTTCTTTGTAAACGACCGTTTTATAAAAAGCGCTTATCTTAACCATGCTGTAACCGCAGCTTTTGATGGTCTCTTGCCAGAAAGAGCTAGAGCGAGTTACTTTTTATACCTCAAGGTAGATCCAAGTACGATTGATATCAATATACATCCTACTAAGACGGAGATAAAGTTTGATGACGAGCATGCATTATATGCAATGCTGCGCAGTACTATCAAGCATAGTTTAGGGCAATTTAGTATTGCGCCGGTGCTTGATTTTAATCGCGATAGCGAACTTGATACTCCTTACGATTATAAAAATAAGGGCATTGTCACACCTAAGATAGAAGTAGACCGGACATTTAATCCTTTTGAAAACGTAGCACCACCAAAACGTGGAGCGCAACGTCCAGAATTTGAGAAGCCTAGTGCTGCTGGGTGGGAGAATATGTATGAAGGGATGGAATCTCAAGCAACTGCCGTAAGTACCATGACTTTTGAAAAAGAGGTAAGTACTCCAGATATGTTTGAGAGCGGACTTAACGGTGCGATGCAAAATATATCGACTTCACCTTCTCAAGATGAATCATCTACGTACCAACTTAATAATAAATACATAGTTAGTACCATCAAAAGTGGGATGGTGATTATAGATCAGCATAGAGCGCATCAGCGTGTCCTTTATGAAGAGTTCTTGCGTAACATCACAGTAAAGGAATCTGTGAGTCAGCAGTTGTTATTTCCTTTAACGTTAGCGTACAGTACTACAGAACTAGCACTTATTGAAGAACTCAAAGCTGGACTAGAAAACACAGGTTTTATCTTTGGAACTATAAGTGGAGATATTCTTGAAATAAATGGAATTCCTACATCTATCACAGAGAGCCAAGTGCCGGTTGTGATAGACCAATTATTGAGTGATCTTGAAAACGAGGTGCCAGATAGTGGCTTTAGTCAAACGGACACACTAGCCAAGAGTATGGCAAAAAGTCTAGCTGTAAAAGGAGGAGTGTCTTTAGATAATATGTCAAGAGAGCATCTTGTAAATAGTCTTTTTGCTTGTAAAGAACCGAGTATTTCACCTACTAATCGCAAGACGTTTGTGACCATGACAAGTGAAGACTTAGAAAGAAAATTTAAGTAGGTATGGGAAGAATAACTGAAACAGTAAAAATACTACTGATAGTTAATGTGATTTTCTATCTAGGATCTTTGTTTATTATAAAGCCAGATCCAGCAATGCAATTATTTGCATTGTGGTTTGTTGAAAATCCTAGCTGGCAAGTATGGCAGCCACTCACGCATATGTTTATGCATGACATGGGAAGCCCTATGCACATACTTTTTAATATGTATGCGCTTTGGATGTTTGGAAGCCCTATAGAAAATGCACTTGGACAAAAGCGATTTATATTCTTTTATTTTTCGGCAGGTCTTGGAGCAGCTCTGATACATACACTGGTTAACTATTATCATTTTAATAGCGCAAGTGATGCTATAATGGCTTTAGGCTTTAATGCTGGCGATATAAAAAGTATTCTAAGTACAGGTTCATTTAGCGAAGTTATACCCAGAGAAACCGCCCAAGAGTTATATGAATCTTTTGCTGTGCCTGCAGTTGGTGCATCTGGTGCAATAATGGGATTACTTGTAGCGTTTGGGATGTTATTTCCTAATGCCTCATTGGGATTACTATTTATTCCTGTACCTATCAAGGCAAAATACTTTATCCCTATCATTGTAGGGATAGATTTATTTTCTGGAGTAACAGGCTTCTCAATTTTTGGGGCAAACATTGCACATTGGGCTCACTTTGGTGGTGCTTTATTTGGATTTGTAATGATGTTTTACTGGAAGAAAAAAGGATTAGGTCAATATTGATATTTACATATGGCAAATACATCACTAGCATATAAATATAGTACCGCAAACATTGCAATCAAATTGATTGTAATCAATGTAGCTGTGTACTTGCTTTTTAATATCGTTCCATGGATATCTGGTTTAGGATCAGATTTTTTTAGTAGATACTTTGTATTGCCATCAGACTTTGTGAGATTCTTACAGCAGCCGTGGAGTATACTTACGTATGCTTTTTTACATGCTGGTTTTGGGCATTTGTTCTGGAATATGGTCTGGCTTTATGTCTTCTCAAGGTTTGTGTTAAACATCTTTTCTGAAAAGAAATTTATTGCAATTTACCTTCTGGGTGCTATCGCTGGAGGTACACTTTTTGCATTACTATACAATGTTCTCCCAGCGTTTAGAGGTACAGGTGTGTTGCTAGGTGCAAGCGCAGCTGTAAATGCAATTGTGGTTTTCATAGGGACATATACACCTAATGCAGAGATAAGGATATTTACATTTAACATCAAGCTCTGGTGGATTGCTGTGTTTGTAGTGCTTAGAGATCTATTAATGTTAGATTCTGGAAACGCTGGCGGATTAATATCTCACTTAGGTGGTGCGGCCTTTGGATTTATATATGCAAAGCAATTACTTAAAGGTAATGACATTGGATTGTGGTTTGAAAAAATCATGGATTCAGTAACGGGCTGGTTTACTAAAACACCTAAAAAAGAAAAGAAATCTCCACTTCGTACGGTACATAGAACAGCAAAGAATGCGGGATCTAAAACAAGAAGTACTGCAACTGGATCAAAATCTGAGCAGCAACAACGCATAGATGCTATTCTAGATAAGATTAGTAAAAGCGGTTACGATAGTCTGTCTAAGGCTGAGAAGGATTTTTTATTTAAAGCCGGTAAGGAATAAGAGATGAAAAAGCTCGAATTCTTCGGTAAGATCATCTTCTTTATAAATAGCATATTTGCCGTACTCCTACTAGCTAGTTATTTATTACCATTTATACCTCCACATATCTTTCCAGCACTTTCAGTGCTTAGCCTTGTGCTTCCTGTATTGCTTATCATCAACTTCTTGTTCTTGATGTATTGGCTTTTCAGAGGAAGGAAGCAATTGTTATTATCTGCTATTATTCTAGCCTTAGGGATTACACATATTTTCTCTCTTGTACGTATAGGTGGAGGTGAAGATATAGATGATGGAACCACATTAAAAGTGCTTACCTATAATGTGCGACAGTTTAATATTCATGGTTGGTCTGATGAGGTGAAAGTAGGTGAACGTACCATACAGCTAATCTCAGATAAAAACCCTGATGTCATTTCTTTCCAAGAATATTACCCAGGATTTAAACCTGATGAGAAGGTTTATCCTTATGAGTACAAAGTGATGAAATCACCTAGTAAATCTTTTGGTCAGGTAATTTTTTCAAAATATCCAATTATCAATAGTGGTTCATTGGATTTTGAAAATACTGGTAATAATGGGATTTATGCAGATATAGCGACTGCTACTGATACAGTAAGAGTGTATAATATGCATTTTCAATCTTTCAGTTTATCTCCTAATCTAGCAAACTTGCAAAAGGAGAACTCAAAAAAATTACTGGGTAGATTGGGTCAAGCTTTTGAAAAGCAAGAAACTCAGGTTGCTAAGTTTTTAAATAACGAAGCTACATCTCCCTATCCAGTTATCGTAACTGGCGATTTTAATAATAGCGCTACTTCTTATATGTATCGCAAGGTGAAAGGTGATAAGGTTGACGCTTTCGCGAAAGCGGGATCAGGAACGGGAGCAACCTTCTGGTTTGACATCATTCCTTTACGCATAGACTTCATCTTAGTAGACGAGTCGTTGCCAGTCACAAACTTTGAAACCTACGATGTAGATTTAAGCGATCACAAGCCTTCTATGGCGACTCTTATGCTAGCTCGTTAGATAGATCAACCTTTGCTAGATAATCTTGTGCGCTAGGGCCTAAATTGAATAGTAAGTCAAGAATGGTTAGGTTAGATAAATACCCGTGATTCTCGTTAAAGAGTTGGTGATATTCTGGTAAAGGATAGCTCGGTTCTTTTTTTGCTTGAACGAGATCTCTATAATCTAATTGTTCAGGATTTTTAAAAAACTCTTCAGTAAGAATAGGTGTGATTTCTAGTTGCAAGCACTCCATAATAACAGCATGACAAGCGTTGTTAAAGTCTATAAGACTATCATAAGTGGTATGATATAAATGCTCAAAATCATCCTCATAATACTCAAAATATGGTGAGGTTTGATATGCAATTTTTAGAGACCTCCAGTGATCACGCTGCCAGTGAAATTTATTCTCAATCTTCACATCATAATACTGCTGGCGCTCTGTTTTATCCTTTCGGTGAAGAATAGGAACAATGAGTGTTAACTCACCAGTAGATGTAGCAATCTTCATACGCGTGCGGTACGATTGCTTTTGAAAATTTCCTTTGGCTTCAATGTGAAGTTGTTCGGTTTGATAAATTACTGCGTATTGTATAATAGGAGCACAGTAGCCTACGGTAATAAGAGCTGGTTTCATAAATTACTTCTTAGCCTGTTTTTTCTTTCTAAAGAAAGACCATCCTATGTATAATAATAAGGCTCCTAAAAACCAGTAGCGATAACTTACTAAAGGTCCATTACCACCTACGGTTGTAAATACACGATCCCATCGTATTCCGTTAAAACCAGGAACGTTTGCGTCTTTACTAAACCATACAAACACAGGCTTACCTACTACGTGATTAAAAGGAACGTAACCCCACGCTCTCGCATCTTGCGAGTTGTGACGGTTGTCACCCATTAACCAGTAATAATTTTGCTCAAAAGTATACTCGGTAAGAGGTTCGCCGTTCATTAATATCTGATTACCATTAACTGTGATTTCACGTTCTCTACCCATTTCATAACCTTCATACACTTCAATGATGCGTTGGTAATAAGGTAGACTTTCTGAGTTTATCGCTACTGTCGTACCCTCTTCTGGAATGTAAATAGGTCCAAAGTTATCTACACTAGAAGCTCGGCCTGGCATAGCTCCAAAGATCCCTGTGTTATTTTCTCTAGCCTCATATCGTGTGCGTTCAATACTTATGATATTGGCATTGTTTTTTAATTTTTCAATGGCTGCTTCACTCGCGTGTGCCATGTGCTCATAAGGTCCGTTTGGTCCTTCTGCTCCAGATAAATAAATATCAGAAATCTCATAACGACCATTTACCAGATCTGTAGGTACTACATAATTCCCATTTGCATCTGTAGCCCGTTTTACGAGTAGCTCTTTAGACACAATCTTATAGCTAAACTGTATACGAGCACGATCTGGAAGATCATTTTGCTCTCCATTGATATATACATAACCATCGCGTACCTCAAGAGAATCTCCAGCTATTCCTACAGCTCTCTTAACATAGTTAGACTTCTTGTCAATAGGTTTACGCACACTACCACGCATGTGCCCAGGTGTAATATCTGTAAGCGTATCAACTGGCCAACTAAATACAACAATATCATTACGTTTGATATCTTGAAAACCAGGAAGTCTAAAGTAAGGTAATTGTGGTCGTGTTAAGTAACTTTTTGTTTTTGTACCGTAGATGGTGTCATGTAGCATAGGTGTTGCTACGGTAGTGATAGGTGTTCTCGCTCCATAATGAAATTTACTTACAAACAACCAATCGCCTACAAGTAATGTTTTTTCTAGTGATGAAGACGGGATTACAAATGGCTGCATGAAATATGTATGCACTAATGTGGCTGCTACTATTGCAAATAGCAGTGAGCTTGTCCACTCACCGCTAGGCGATTTTGGATTAATATCTCTGTCGCGTTTGTATGGAGCGTCTGTGGCGTAGTTGATATAGTATAAATACAAGCCTCCTGTGAGCACCGTAAGTGCTGTATCCTTAAATGTGTTAAAGCCAAATGATCTAGCAGTTTCTACCCATACTACAGGTATCATAATAAGGTTTACAATAGGTACAAATAGTAAAATTGTCCACCACTTAGGACGATTTATAATACCCATGAGTACTACTGCATTGTAAACTGGTACTGCTGCTTCCCATGCTTTACGACCAGCACGTACGTAGAGTTTCCAAGTTCCAGCAAAGTGTACTGCTTGAACGATTAGGAAAAATATAAACCATTGTATAAGTGTCATCTGTAGTATTTTGAATCTGTAAGTTGGTCTTACGTTATTAGATATTGTTACAAGTTAAAGACCTAAAACGTCTCTCATAGTGAAAACTCCTTGTTTTCCTTGTAACCATTCTGCTGCAACTACGGCTCCTAAAGCAAATCCTTGTCTAGAATGAGCTTCGTGGCTTAAGGTAATCGTGTCTATCTCACTTTTGTAGTTGATAATATGTGTGCCGGGTACAGTTCCTTCTCTCTCGGCAGTGATTGGAAGGTGATTTTCTTGTATGTTCTGTCCTTCATTAAGATCCCAGCTTGTATAGTCTGATGCTTCAATAACACCTTCTGCTAGTGTGATAGCGGTCCCGCTAGGTGCGTCTAGTTTTTGAGTGTGGTGTATCTCGGTCATATCGACTTTATAGTCTTTATGAGGTGCCATGATAGCTGCGAGTTTTCTATTAAACTCAAAAAATAAATTAACGCCTACGCTAAAGTTTGAAGCGTATATAAATCCACCTTTGTTTTTAGTACAAAGAGTAACCATATCTTGATAGTTGTCTAGCCAGCCTGTCGTTCCAGAAACAACAGGTACTCCTGCTTCAAAACATTTTGTGAGATGGTCTACAGCGCTATCTGGGATGCTAAAGTCAATCGCAACATCTGCATCTGCTAGTGTAAAGCTCTCAGGAGAGTTTACTCTTGCTACAATCTCGTGACCTCTATCTGTGGCAATGCTTTCGATGGTTTTACCCATTTTTCCATAGCCTAGGAGTGCTATTTTCATATACTAAAACTTGTAATTAAAAGAGAGTCCATAATTAATGGTCTGCCCTAAGTCGTCAAAATAGAGTGCTGGACCAAAGGTCAAGTCATCATCCACATCATATTGCGATAAGTGAGCATCTACATTTGCCTCTATAATCTGGAGAATATAAACCCCAGCAGAGACAAGGATAAAAAGGTCTCTTCTTTTTCTAAATTGTTCTTGACCATTAAGAAGTGCATCATCAGAAAAGATTTCGGTGGTGGTGCCATCTTCATTTATTGTGGTAAACTCGTCTATACGACCAGCAAGTCTTTCCTTAAAAGCTGTTCTAAAACGTTCTGACTGATTACCATTAAAGGATACACCATATATCGTAGAGCCTAGAGCTCCGTATACTAATGGAAGTTTCCAGTAATCTTTATTATAAATTTGACCTAGACCTGGAAGTACGGCACCATAAAATGCGGCTTTAGCCGGTCTCAATGGGTCGTAAGGTTCTTTGCTAGATGCACCTTCTACCTTGTCTGCATCTATGATAGCTTCTGCAGGAGCGTCTTGTTGCGCTTTCGCGAAAGCGTAAAAACACAATAAAAAAACCAGTAAGAGGTATTTGTTACTTTGCACTATTGATTAATTTCTGTAAGCGATTAAAGTCCTCTTCTGAAGAAAAGGGAATAGAAATTTTTCCGCGACCATTTTTTGCTACTTTGATATCTACTTTAGCTCCAAAATACTCGGCAAACTCTTTAGTTCCTTTTTTAATGAACTTAGGAGTTTCTTCCTTTTGCTCTGTAGGTGTTTCAATAATAGAGGTGGCATGATAATTCTTTACCAGTGCCTCAGTCTGTCTTACCGAAAGTTTTTCTTGTAAGATTTTTTCATAGATATCCAGTTGGTCACTAGTATCATCTACATTGATGAGTGCACGACCATGTCCCATAGACAAGAAGCCATCACGCATTCCCGTTTGTACAATAGGATCAAGCTTTAATAAGCGTAAGTAATTTGTGATTGTAGATCTATTTTTACCCACGCGGTCACTCATTTGCTCCTGCGTTAGGTTAATCTCATCTATTAATCGCTGGTATGAAAGTGCGATTTCTATAGGATCAAGATCTTGTCTCTGTATATTTTCAACAAGAGCCATCGTAAGACTCTCATTATCATTTGCGATACGTATGTATGCAGGAATGGTAGCGTTGCCTATTAACTTTGAAGCTCTATAACGACGCTCTCCAGAAACCAATTGGTACTTACCAAAACTCATCTTACGCACAGTAATTGGCTGTATAACGCCTAGTTCACGTATAGATGAGGCAAGCTCTCTTAAAGTTTCCTCATTAAAACTTGTACGGGGTTGAAAAGGATTGACATCAATATCACCTAGATCTAGCTCAATGATATTACCTACAACCTTGTCTGCATTTTTATCTTCGGCGCTCTTAATGTCGTTTTCTGGATCTTTCAGTAATGCCGAAAGTCCGCGACCTAGCGCTTGTTTTTTTGTTGCTTTAGCCATTCTAGCTATTATTTTTTGTAATAAGTTCTTGAGCTAGGCTCAAGTAATTAGTTGCTCCTTTACTTGCTGCATCGTAGTTAATAATGCTTTCGCCATAACTAGGTGCCTCACTTAAACGTACGTTACGTTGTATGATTGTCTCAAAAACCATTTCACTAAAATGTTTTTGAACCTCTTCAACTACTTGATTAGATAATCGTAGTCTTGAATCAAACATTGTGAGCAAAAGTCCTTCGATATCTAAATCTGGGTTGTGAATTTTTTGAACACTTTTTATAGTATTTAATAATTTTCCTAATCCCTCTAGCGCAAAATACTCACATTGAATTGGGATAATTACAGAATCTGCCGCTGTAAGCGCATTAAGTGTAAGTAAGCCCAGTGACGGTGCGCAATCTATAAGAATATAGTCATATTGCTCTCTCAAATGCCCTATAGCTTTCTTCATCATGTACTCACGAGATTCCTTATCTACAAGTTCTATTTCTATAGCAACAAGGTCAATGTGTGCAGGTATGATATCAAGATTAGGGGAAGACGTTTTTATAATCGCTTCCTCTGCATTGTTAGTATGTTCTAGCAGTTGGTAAGTTCCTATCTCTACACCTTCTACATCAATGCCTAGTCCAGAGGTTGCATTAGCCTGAGGATCTGCATCAATAAGGAGTACTTTTTTCTCTAGCACGCCTAGTGAGGCAGCGAGATTAACAGAAGTAGTGGTCTTGCCCACACCACCTTTTTGGTTTGCAATAGCAATTATTTTACCCATAAAATTTGAGGACGATTAGGAGGTAAAAATACAATTTAAAATGGGTTATTGAAATGGATTAGAAATGAAAAAGCCGAGAAGAATATTCTCGGCTCATCGATATTTTAAAAAGTAGTGGCTTACAGTGATAAAATCAGGACTACTATTTTTAATAATTATAAAATAAAATCACATATTTTTATTTTGAGATAGCTTTTACTTCTTCTTCGGTAATCATTTCTTTTTGAGTGTTCCCCCAATTATTCATAATGTAGTTCATTACATCTGCCACCTCGTCTTCATAAAGTTCTAGGTTTGCCATCACGCCATTATAGTCAATACCGTTTACAGTTATAGGACCTTGTTGTCCATATTTTACAGCTTTTATTGCCTCTTTATAACGATCTTCTGTGAGCCAGTCTGAACCTGCCAGCGGCGGGAAAGTTCCTGCTACACCTTCTCCTTTGCCTAAGTGACATTGTATACAAAAGTCTTGATATACCTCTGCACCACGTTCTATTGATTCGGCAAGTGGGTCTTGTGATGTGTAAACTTCTTTTTCCGCTTTCGCGAAAAATAAAAACACACTAACTCCTGCCGTATATAAACTTATAAGTAGCTTCATTATTTCTTAACTAGTTTAAGGATTCCTTTTCCTTCTACACCTACATAGATAGTGCCATTGTGATTAATCACATTACGCACACGACCTACATCTTCTAGTAACTTCTCACGAGCAACTACCTTGTCATTTTCTAAAATGGCAAGTTCTAGGTATTCAAATTTAAGCGAACCTATTAATAAGTTACCGTCAAGTTTTGCATCACCAGTATTGTTTGCAAAAGCCATCCCAGAAGGAGCGATAGAAGGAACCCAATAATACACCGGCTGCTCCATTCCCTCTTTTTCTGAAATCTCTGTAAATGTGGTTCCACTATAATTAATTCCATAAGAAATTACTGGCCACCCAAAGTTCTTGCCAGCTTCTGGAATATTAATTTCATCGCCTCCACGTGGTCCGTGCTCGTGTATCCATATCTTACCTGTCTCAGGATGCACAGTCATTCCTTGCGGATTACGATGTCCATAAGAGAAGATAGCTTCTTTTGCTCCGTCTTGACCTACAAAAGGATTATCTGCAGGGATGCTACCATCTGCATTAAGTCTATAAATTTTACCTCCATCACGCGTAATATCTTGAGGGTTCTCATCTCTCTCACCACGATCCCCTATAGAAAAATACACATAACCATCCTTGTCAAATCGCACACGACTCCCAAAGTGATGTCCCTTTCGCGTGTTTGGGCTTCCTTTGTATAATACCTTCTTTTCGGTAAGCGCGCCGTCTTTTAATTTTGCTCTCATAAGTGCCGTCATCGCACCATCTTTTTCGCCTTCTGGTGATGAGTACGTAATGTAAATCCAGCCATTAGTCGCATAATCTGGATGCAAGCGTATGTCAAGTAAACCACCTTGATTACGCGTTACCACCTCTGGAGCTCCAGTAATCATTGTCTTCTTGCCATCCTTAAAGTGTATGAGCTCTCCACTTTTTTCAGTGATAAGCATAGACTCATCTGGCAATACCGCCAGTCCCCAAGGGTTAGTAAGTTCTGGAACAATAACCTCATAGGTATAATCTAGGTTTGAGGTTAGTGTGACATCATTTTCTCTAGTTTCTTGCGCGCAAGCCACACTTGTTACTAGCAATATGAGTATATGAGTAATGCGAATTTTCATAAGATTTAATTTTAATGGCAAATTACAGAATAATCACCACACTCTATGATGTATTAACAATTTGCAAACACTTGTTATAAGTTAGAATCTTATCTTTAATCTATGCAAGAGTAAGCTTGTAGTCAGTTATATCACTTTTAGTGATAAAGCCATTCGTTTTCTTGATAACTTGCTTGTAAGGTTTGGCTTGTAAAACCTACTTTTGTAAAGTAAATATTAATAAGAATTGTGCTATTGTAAAAGTGTTAATTACGCTTTCGCGAAAGCTTAAAAATAATATAGTATGTCAGTAGAAAAAGTAAAATGCCTTATCATAGGTTCAGGTCCAGCGGGATATACCGCAGCAATTTATGCGGCACGTGCAAATATGGCACCAGTTCTTTACCAAGGGCAGCAGCCAGGAGGACAGCTCACCACGACTAACGAGGTGGAGAACTTCCCAGGTTATGTAGATGGTGTGACTGGACCAGAAATGATGGTGCAGTTAATGAAGCAAGCACAGCGTTTTGATACAGATGTACGTGACGGATGGGTGACTAAAGTAGATTTTTCTGGAGACGTGCATAAAGCGTGGATTAATGGAGAAAAGGAAATACACGCAGAATCAATCATCATCTCTACAGGAGCAAGTGCAAAATATTTAGGATTACCTTCTGAGCAGAAGTATCTTAAAATGGGTGGAGGTGTATCTGCCTGTGCCGTTTGTGATGGATTCTTTTATAGAGGTCAAGAGGTTGTAATCGTAGGTGCTGGAGATAGCGCCTGTGAGGAGGCGCACTACCTTTCTAAACTATGTAAAAAAGTAACGATGCTAGTACGTCGTGACGAGTTTAGAGCATCAAAAATTATGGCTGCTCGTGTTAAGAAAACAGAAAATATTGAGATCCTTTTCAACACAGAAACTGTTGAGGTGCTAGGTGACGATGTAGGTGTGACAGGAGCAAGAGTAAAGAATAATGTAACTGGTGAGGAACACGATATTGCTGCAACAGGATTTTTTGTAGCGATAGGGCATAAGCCTAACACAGATATATTTAAAGAATATTTAAAGTTAGATGAAACTGGATATATTATCAATACTCCAGGAACTTCTAAAACAAACGTACCAGGCGTATTTGTATCTGGAGATGCAGCAGATCACGTGTACCGTCAAGCAATCACCGCTGCCGGAACAGGATGTATGGCAGCCCTAGACGCAGAGCGATACCTAGCGTCAAAAGACGAGCTTCCACAAGATGAGCCAGGAGTAGGTTCTACTTATGTGGATGAAGTTCCAGCAGCACGACAGTAAAGGACACACCTAATATAGAATTTAAAAACGACAGCGGGAGCTGTCGTTTTTTTTTGTTTGTTATACTTGTGGACATCTCCCGTCTAGTGACTTTATCTTCTCTTTGCAGGCATCTCCCTGACTCCTGTCTCTTATACACATCTGACGCTGCCGACGAA
>CAJXSW010000004.1 GCA_913060645.1 uncultured Dokdonia sp.
ACGAGATAGGAGTCCGTCTCGTGGGCTCGGAGATGTGTATAAGAGACAGATGTTCCTATTAATGAAATTCTCACAGACCAACTACTGTCTGGAGACATAGAAAATTATCAAGCGGAGAGGCGCTTTGTACATAAAACAGGTAAAACTATATGGGCATTGCTTTCAGTTTCATTAGTGAAATCTGAGATGTCGGATCCAGATTATTACATATGCCAGATTACAGATATAACATCTCTTAAAAATGCAAAGCATAGAATTGAAGATCTTTTAAGTAAAACAGAAGGACAAAATGAAAAATTATTAAATTTTAAACACATTGTCTCTCATAATCTACGATCACATACCAGTAACTTAGATATGTTATTGACTTTTTTAAAACAGGATATTCCTAAAATAGAAGAATCCTCTGTATTTCAAATGCTAGAAAATGCATTTGGAAATCTAGAAGAAACTATTGAGAATTTAAGCGAAGTATCTTCTTTTGAAAATGTCACCTCAGATGATTTTGTAGAGATCAATGTAGTCCAGATTATAGATAAGACACTCACAAGCCTAAACACTTTATTTCATGAGGTTTGTGGTACTGTAACAGTAAGCGTATCTCCTCAGCTCAGGGTTATGGCGATACCAGAATATTTGAGAAGTATATTCTTAAATATTTTATCTAATACTATTAAATACAGACGTGAGAATGAGCTTTTAAAAGTTGTAGTTAGTGCTACGCAAGATGATAATTATACGATCATACATTTTACAGATAATGGACTTGGAATAGACTTAGATCTACACGGAAGTAAAATTTTTGGTCTCTACAAGACTTTTCATAGAAATGAAAGTTCAAGAGGCCTGGGCTTATATATTGTAAAAAACCAGATTGAAGCATTAGGAGGATGTGTTCAAGTAGACAGTACAGTAGGTAAAGGATCTACATTTAAAATTTATTTAAAGCGATGAAGCAAATAGATATAGCCTGCATAATAGACGATGATCCAATTTTTGTTTTTGGAGCACAGCGATTAATGAAAATGAGTAACTTCTGTAAGGGGTTTTTAATTTTTCATGATGGAGAACAAGCACTCAATCACCTTGCTCCTGTATTGCGAGGTACCGTAGAGTCTGCAATCCCAGATGTGATACTGTTAGACATAAATATGCCTATTCTTGATGGGTGGCAATTTTTAGATGGTATTATTACAATAGAAGTAATTAAGAAAATTACCATCTTTATTGTAACAAGTTCCATAGATCCCAGAGATAAGGAGAAAGCCAAATCTTACAGTAATGTAAAAAACTTTATTGTCAAGCCTATTACTCAAGATAAGCTCAACGATTTGATGGCGCAAATGGAAGGTTGATTTTTACGCTTTCGCGAAAGCGTACTATCCACAGTAAATAAAAGTCTAAAGCTATGTAAATCGAGTTTTGATATAATTTGTATTTAAAAAATGTAAGCTTTTAACAGTTTAAACGTCAAATCTTAGATATGAAAGAAAAACCTGATTTCTCAAACCTAAAAGCGCTGTATATAAATTGCACGCTCAAAAAAACACCTCACATGAGTCATACTAAGGCACTCATGGATGTCTCTATAGATATTATGCGAGCAGAAGGTGTTACTGTAGAATATTTAAGATTTGTAAATCATGATGTAGCCTTTGGGGTGTATCATGACATGACAGAGCATGGAGAAGAGACAGATGAATGGCCAGAAATTTTTAAAAAAATAGAAGAGGCAGATATTCTCGTGGTAGGAACTCCTATCTGGTTAGGTGAGAAGTCCTCTGTTGCAACAAAGCTTATAGAACGTTTATACGGAGAAAGTGGTAACAGAAATGAGAAAGGGCAATACTATTTTTATGGAAAAGCAGGTGGTTGTATCATCACAGGTAATGAGGATGGTATTAAGCACGTAGCCATGAGTACACTGTATTCATTACAACATATAGGTTATAGTATCCCGCCACAAGCAGATTGCGGATGGATAGGTGAAGCTGGTCCTGGCGCTAGTTATAATGATGAGGAAAGTGGAGCAAAAAATAATGACTTTACAAATCGCAACACGACCTTCATGACATACAACTTATTGCATCTTGCAAGTATGCTCAAAGCACAAGGGGGATATCCAGCTTATGGGAATTCTCGAGGTGACTGGGATGATGGTACTCGCTGGAACTTTGAAAATCCAGAATACAGGTAGCATAAGATTTATATAGAAAGAGGAGTAAATGTATTTTACTCCTCTTCTGTATTACGCTGGTTATATTTTTTTTCGAGCTCTGCTTGAAACTCTTCCATAACAGGTTTTACAGTGCTCTCTGGTAGATCTGCAATACGGATATACATAAGACCATCAATGGCATTATTAAACAGTGGGTCTACGTTAAAGGCAATAACCTTTGCATTCTGCTTAATATACTTTTTTATGAGCACAGGAAGACGTAGCGACCCTGGTTCTACTTCTTCAATGAGTTTGTCAAACTTATTAAGGTCTGCTTTACTCTCATCAAAAACAAACTCCTTATCGGCATCTTTGAGGTTTACTTTCCATTCTTTTTTAGGACGTATAAACTGTGCGATATAAGGATCGTAATAGTGTGATTTCATAAATTCAATCATCAGTGACTTTGAGAAGTTTGAAAATTGATTTGAAATACTCACTCCACCTATGAGGTATTTATGCTCTGGAAAGCGCAATGTAGTATGTACTATACCTTTCCATAAAAGGAAAAGTGGCATAGGTTTTTGTTGGTATTCTTTTATGATAAAGGCACGACCCATTTCAATACTCTCACTCATCATCTTGTGCAGCTCTGGCTCAAAACGGAAAAGATCTTGGAGATAAAACCCATCTATACCGTGCTCCTTATAAATCTTTGATCCTAGCCCCATTCTATAAGCTCCTGCAAGTGCATTTGCTTCATTATCCCATAAAAACATATGGTAATAATATCTGTCAAATTTGTCTAGATCTATAGCCTCATTTGTTCCTTCTCCTATGGCTCTAAACGTGATTTCTCTAAGTCGCCCTATTTCTCTTAAAATGCTAGGCATCTCTTGAGCAGGAGCTAGATATACTTCATAGTTTTTACTAGTGAGGAGGCGACGGTCATTTTCGCGCAAGCGTAAAATTTCGTCTTCTATAAGGTCGCTACTCATTTCTGTAACAATCTTCTTCGGCTCCTTTGGTGGTTTTAATTTTTGAGGAATGTCTTTTAAAATATTCTTTTTCTCAAAGGAATTTGCCAGCATGTACGTTTTCTTGCGTAAAAACTCTGTAAAATCTGCTAGTGACTCGTGTTCCTCTTGAGCGGTTACCTTTATAGGATTTCCTATACGTACCTTTATTACTCGGTTTTTTTGAGTAAGGAGTTCGCTAGGAAGTTTAGCTGTTCTAAGTGTATCGCTCAAGCTTGATAGTTGATAAAACAGTCTGCTATTTTTAGCATGAAAATAAATGGGCACAATAGGGACTTCTGCCTTTTTAACCAGCTTCATAGCTGCTTCTTCCCAAGGTTTGTCTATAATAAGTTTATCATCTTTATAAGTAGAGACTTCTCCAGCAGGAAAAATACCTAGAGGATGACCGTCTCTAAGGTGAGATATCGCACTTTTAAAACCTGCGATACTTGACTTTACATCCTTCTTGTTTTCAAAAGGATTTACTGGCATTACGTAAGGCTTAAGAGGCTCTATGCGGTGTAGTAAAAAGTTTGCGATGATTTTAAAATCTGGACGTTGCTCAAGCATTAATTTGAGTAGTAATATGCCATCTATACCACCCAGTGGGTGATTTGATATCGTTACATAAGCACCATCCTTAGGTAACCTTTTTAAATCTTCTTCTGGGATTTCAAACTTGATATTAAATTCATCAAGCAATGCATTAAGGAATTCAAGGTCTCCTAAATGTTTATTGCGGTCGTAGACTTTATTGAGAGAAGAGATTTTAAGAATCTTCATTAATGACCACCCAGCAAAGGTGCCTATAAAGCCAAATTTATCGACATTTATAGCTCGTGCAACTTCTTTGGCGGTGACTAGACCCATTATTTTTGTGGTTGTTTTAAGTAGGCAAATATAACAAATAGGGTTTGCTATAGTTACATTTTGTTAACCTAGAGGAAACATACTTCTAGTTTTGTGTTACAAGTTGCACTGTGTTTTGAGCAACTTGCTTGAGAAGCACGGTTTTATCCTCTTGAAATTTATCAAGAGCTTCTTGTGCAAAATGCCTTATTGTATAAAGAGAAACCCCTGTGGTAACTCTTACTTTAAATTTCCCTTTGAGCTGTTTTGTAAGCTTTTCTAGGCCATTAAATTTGTTATCTACGCATACAGAAAAGCTTATCGCAGAGTTCTGTATAAGGTCAACTTTGAGCTTGTAAGTAGAAAGCAACTGGAAAACCTCGGCAATATTATCTTCTACCATAAAGGAGAAATCTAGTGAAGATAATGATATCAGTACTTGGTTTTTCTTGACAATATAACACGGCACCATAGGTGCTAGTGTAGATACGCTACTTACCATCGTGCCAACTGCCGTAGGGTTGAGGAAGGATTTTACATAAAGCGGTATTTCTTTACGTTGCAACGGTTGTAACGTTTTAGGATGAATAACAGAAGCTCCATAAAATGCAAGCTCAATTGCTTCTTCGTATGGGATTTCATGTAATAAAACGGTGTTGTTAAAAACTCGAGGGTCACCATTTAAAACACCAGGAACATCCTTCCAGATGGTCAGATTTTCTGCATCGAGGCAGTATGCAAATATGCCACCTGTATAATCAGATCCTTCTCTGCCTAATGTGGTTGTAAAGTTATTACTGTCTGATGCTATAAATCCTTGAGTGATAGTAAGCACTTTTGGGTTTACATGCTCTTTTATCGCTGCTTGCGTTGCCTTCCAGTCTACGCGTCCATCGCGATAACTGCTATCTGTTTTTATAAGACGTCTCGCATCTAGCCAGGTATTTGCAAGCCCTTGCTTGTTGAGGTATGCACTTATGATGGTTGTAGATATAAGCTCGCCATAACAAACGATTTGATCATAAACAAAATCATATTTTGGTGATTTGTTCCAGGCAAGAAAGCCTTTGAGTTCTGCAAAGAGTTCTTTTATTTTTTCAAGAACTTCATCACCTTTTTCAAAAAGATGATTAGTAATCTCTCTGTGATAAGCTGCCGTGTGCTCTATATGTTCTGGAAGACTGGTTTTATCATCAAAGTAAGCTGTAACAATTGCCTCCATGGCGTTAGTCGTTTTTCCCATTGCAGAGACTATAACGAGCTTTTCTCCAGTCCCCATAGTTTGCAGCACAGTTGCTACATTCTTTACGCCATCTGCATCTTTTACAGATGCTCCTCCAAATTTAAATACCTGCATATTGGTAATCTTACTTTTCTAAGTGAGTCGCTCCTTTCAAGAGAGAACTTATTAATAAACAAATGGGAATATGTTGTTGTATGGGTTGTTGTTACGCTTTCGCGAAAGCGTATACCTCACAACCGTACCAAGAATTGTTAAGCATTAATTTTTTTAATGTAATCTTTAAGACGTTGCTCATCCATCTGTACAAGATGCCAATCTTTTAAAAATTTTGCATTACTTTTTTTGTAAAACTCGATAGCGCTAGTGTTCCAGTCTAGCACAACCCATTCTACACGTTTTACACCGCTCTCTGCTCCAAAAATCATAATCTGATCATAGAGCTGTTGCCCTACTCCTTTGCCACGTAAAGATTCCTTTACCACCAGATCTTCTAGGTGTAATGATTTTCCATCCCAAGTAGAAAAGCGGAAGTAGCATAATGCCATACCTACAACTTCGGTTGCTGTTTTGGCTACAAAACAAGTAAAAAGAGGGTGGTCGCCAAAACCGTTTTCTAAGAGCGTTTTTTCTGTAATCTTTACTGCTTCTGGCTCTTTTTCATAAACTGCTAGTTCGTTTATGAGACCCAGTACAGCGGGCATATCTTCTGGTGTTGCTTTTTGAATAGAGATGTTCATAAATAGGGTTGTTTTTGTCTAAGCGACGCTAAGGTAAATAATTACATTAACTATTCTTAAACGAAAACGTTGTAGTAATTTAAGATTAAAGTTACTTTTGCACTAAATCAAAAAACACGTATCGTGTCAAGAAAAAACCAAACATTAGGAGAGTTTATTATTGAAAATCAAGCTGAGTTCCAGTATTCTTCTGGAGAACTTTCTCGCTTGATCAACTCTATCCGCCTTGCGGCCAAAGTAGTAAACCACGAAGTGAACAAGGCTGGCCTTGTAGATATCGTGGGCGCAGCTGGCGAGACAAACATCCAAGGTGAAGATCAGCAAAAGCTGGACGTAATGGCAAATGACACCTTTATACGTACACTTACTAACAGAAACATATTATGTGGAATAGCTAGTGAAGAGAATGATGATTTTATCTCTTTAGAAGGTCAAAATGGGGATAATAATAATAAGTACATATTACTTATGGATCCTCTAGACGGCTCTTCTAATATTGATGTAAATGTCTCTGTAGGAACCATCTTTTCTATATATAGACGTGTTACTCCAGCTGGAACTCCAGTAACTATGGAAGACTTTTTACAAAAAGGGCGAGAGCAAGTAGCTGCGGGATATATTATTTATGGGACTTCTACTATGCTTGTTTATACTACAGGTCACGGTGTTAATGGTTTTACACTTAATCCAGCGATTGGAACCTTTTATCTTTCCCATCCTAATATGCAGTTTCCAGAAACAGGAAATATTTACTCTGTAAATGAGGGGAATTATGTTCACTTCCCAGACGGAGTGAAAAAATATATAAAATATTGTCAAGAAGAAAAGGACGACCGTCCATATACTTCTAGATACATAGGTTCTTTAGTTTCTGATATTCACAGAAACATGATTAAAGGTGGAATATACATGTATCCAAAAAGCTCGAAAGCAGCCAATGGTAAACTACGTTTGCTGTATGAATGTAATCCTATGGCTTTTATAGCCGAGCAGGCAGGAGGAAAAGCAAGTGACGGTTTTGGAGCTATTTTAGACTTACAACCTACAGAATTACATGAGCGTGTGCCCTTCTTTTGTGGAAGCAAATTAATGGTCGAAAAAGCCGAAAGTTTTATGAAGGAGTCTTAATTGATGAGTTAAGAAAGATTAAAACTCATAAGGCGCGGTATTTTTTTATATTTGATTAAACAAATATCAAGGCTACTACCATTATGGCTAAAAAAGACCCTACACAGAACGAGCAACTACCTGATGTTGCAAATTCTAAAATTGAGGCTATCAAAAACCTCATTTTTGGTGAAAATATTCAAGAATATAATCACGAATTTGATACGCTTAAGGCAGATATCACGCAAAAACGTGAAGAAATGCTTTCTTATGTAGACGACGCTCGTAAAGAGATTATGACTGCCATTGATAATCTGAGTACAGATGTAAATATTCGTATCTCGGATCTTGAACAGGCACTTGATGATAAAACTCAAGACCTTGATAATAGAAAGGTAAGCCGTGATAGCTTAGGTGATATGCTCATACGTCTTGGTGAGAATATAAAAGCTTAGATCAATCTCTGAAAATTTTTAATGACAACTGATGAACGTCTTGAAATTTTAAAAGAGCTTTTACTCACAGATGAGAAAAAGCCTGAGAATGATATATACAGAAAACTCAAAGACCTAGAAGAGAGACAGCAACACTTATCAGATAGAGTGGGTCCCATTCTAGATGAACGTTTGTTGAACTTTGTAAAAGAGATGCCCGAAACTCTAGGGCCAACAATAACCCAAACATTAAAATCTGAAATTAAAAATTCTCAGGATGCTGTGGTAGAAGCATTATACCCTATTATGGGTAAAATGATAAAAAGGTATGTCCAAGCAGAAATAAAAAAGCTTAACGACTCCATAAGTGAGAAAATAGATAATGCATTTTCATTTAGAAGTATGTTTAAGTCTAAGGGTAAGGAAAGACCTACTGCAGCGGCACTGCTTAAAGAAGAATATAAAGCGTATATTGAACAAATACTTGTAATCGAAAAAGGTTCTGGATTGCTTAAAGCAAGCTATTCAAAAACCAAAACGATGGACAAAGATATGATGGCGGGTATGCTCACGGCCATAAAAAGCTTTGCAGAGGACGCTTTTGAGAGAGGGGATATGGAATTAGAGAGGATAGATTATCAACTCTATACTATTCATTTACAAAATTTCTCAGAATATTATATTGCCGTAATTTTGAGCGGTATTTATGATGATGAATATAAAAATAAACTTGATGATGTGTTACTTGACTTTGCTCAGTTTGTGATAAACAAAGATGATTTAAGTGACAATCAAAAATTTACCAAAAAATTAAAAGAGTATTTTACAGATGAGCGTATCTAAAAAAATAGTATTACTAGGACATTTTGGTGTTGGTAAGTCTTCACTGCTTCGCAGGTTTGTTGAGAATAACTTCTCAGATAACTATGTAGTGACTATTGGTGTGCATATAATGAAGAAGGAGGTAACTATTAACTCCGATAAAGTAACGTTAATCATATGGGACGTAGAAGGAACAGATGATTTTACAAAATATAGACCATCATACTTAATGGGAGCTTCTAGCTTTATTTATGTGTTTGATGCATCTAGAGCAGTAACATATGGTGATTTAAAATATAACTTAAGTCACTTAAAAGATAAGTATCCCCAAGTGCCTGTGCACATTATCGGAAATAAAGTAGACTTAGTCGACAAGGATGAAATCATGGCAGCTCTCAAGGCTCAAGATGTTCAACATAGCTATCTTTCCAGTGCAAAGACCGGAGAAAATGTTGAACAGCTGTTTAATGATGTAGCAGCGCAATTGCTTGAAAATGCTTGATAACCTTAGACAGGATTTTTTTAATAAAACCACACAATTACTTATTGTTAATAGAGGACTGAATGTTGTAGACTCAGATCAAAACCTATTTTCTATTAGCAAAAACTCTGATATAACAGAGTTTCACCCATTTTTCTACTCACTGATGAATGTCTTTGAGGAGACAAAAAAAGAACATACTTTCTTTTGTGTTCAAGTAGAGGTGCTTGGAAAACTTTATTTCTTAGATATAAAGACCATATTAAGAGATGACGATACGTTAGTCGTAATTTTAAACGATCTCACAGATCACTACAAAACCGTACATCAGATTAAACAGGTGCGTAATGAGTCTATTATAGGTTTTAATATCACACAAGAACTCAATCAAGAGTTAGAAATACAGCGTAGTTTTAAGAATAAGTTTCTTGCAAACGTAAGCCACGAAATCCGCACTCCGCTCAATAGTATTGTGGGTTTTCTTTCTGTGCTAGAAAATACAGATATCACAAGAGAGCAACTAGACATTCTTAATATTGTAAAAGATTCATCTAAGAACCTAGTGACTATTTTAGATGACTTGATGGATATATCTAAGATTGAAGCAGGCAAGTTAGAAATTAAAAAGAGGCGCTTTGATTTTAAGGAATTTATAGAAGTTTTAGGGAAAACCTATCAACTCAGAGCAGATGAGAAGAGACTTTCTTTTGAGTTTGAGATGGGTTCGAAGATTCCACGTTTCTTAGTGGGCGATCATCTTAGAATCAATCAGATCCTTGTAAACTTATTAGAGAATGCACTTAAATACACGCATCAAGGAAATATAAAATTCTGTGTAAAAACAGATTCTCAAAATGCGAGAAGAATTCCTGTTACTTTTGAAGTAACAGATACTGGAATAGGAATACCTAAGGAGAAGATAGATAGTATTTTTGATAGCTTTACACAGTTAGAAAAAAGAGGTCTCTTTGGAGGGTCTGGATTAGGACTTAGTATCGTAAAACAACTCACACACTTGTTAGAGAGTGATCTTGAGGTAAGCAGTGTAGAGGGCAAAGGATCTACATTTAGTTTTACGGTGTATATGGGGGTTTCTCATAACCAGAAACGAGAGAAGAAAGAAAAGACTAAGAAGACAAAGAATAAAAAAGCTACTGGAAAAAAGCCACGTATTTTATTAGGAGAAGATGTTGAGGTGAATCAGTTGTTAATGCTTCGTCTATTTGTAGATCATGGTGCTTATAGTATAGATATTGCAAAAGATGGTGAGCGTGTTCTAGAATTTTTAGACAGAAACACTTATGATTTAGTGATACTTGATCTTACGATGCCTATAATGGATGGGCTTGATACTGCAGTGCAGATACGAAGTCACTCTAATAGTAAAATAAGTAAACTACCTATTATAGCGCTTACTGCTAGAACGGCCCAAGAAGAGCAAGATGCAGCAAAGGAAGCAGGTATGAATGCTTACTTAACGAAGCCTATAGATGCAGAGCTCCTTTTTGAAACAATAGAGAGACTCTTAACGCGTTATAAAAGAAAAAGTAAAGAAGTACTTTCTTTAGAAGGGGAGGAAGAGTAAATTCTTCTTAGGAAACAATTAAAAAGGGGAAGATCTCATGAAGATCTTCCCCTTTTTGATTTATGATAAAAGCTACAATCTAGCGGCTCATATTTTTGATTTCATCTTGAAATGTATCAAGATCAGTACCTTCTCTTACAAGAGTAAGTGCTTTATGTGCAACATAAGGTGCATTACTTGTAGCAAAACCTAAACCTATAGAAAGTCTAATTAAAAGAGGTTCTTCTTCCTCAAAATCATGATCAATGTGAATCATACGTGTAAGATCGTATAAACGCTCTAACCTTCTGTCATAAGTAGTAGGAGGGTTAATAGGGTGAGACATGTAGTCTCCTAAAATAATTTCATAATCCTCTGCAGATATAGAAAGGTTACGAGCAAGCCTGTCTAAAAAAGCTTTTTCTTTGTCTGAAATTACACCATCGTCCATTGCCACTCTCACAATAGATGCAAAGTGATCTTCATTTCTCTTGCGGAACCCGCTATCATATAAATCTGAAAAAGACATATTTTTTAATTTAAAGTAAGCTTCAAAGATAGCCATTTAATCAAGATTTTTAATTTGTACATTTGATAAAAACCCCCTAATTTTTTTAGATGGATTCATTCGTATTTTATTTTAAAGAAGGCCTTTTCCACGTACTAGATTGGAACGCTTATGATCATATACTTTTTTTAATAGTTCTCACTGTTCCATACTTATTTTCTAATTGGAAAAAATTATTGACACTGGTAACAATCTTCACATTAGGGCATACACTTTCGCTCGCGCTCTCGGCGTATGGTGTGGTTAGAGTTAACTCATCACTAGTAGAGTTGTTAATACCTATTACCATATTAATAACAGCTTTATATAATATATTTACGGCTGGTAAAAAGAATCGTAATCAGAAGATTGGAATTCACCTTTTTGCAGCATTATTTTTTGGTTTAATACATGGGCTAGGTTTTTCTACGTATTTTAAAATGATGACAGCAAGTTCAGAAAGTAAGTTGCTACCATTAATAGAATACACCTTAGGTATTGAAGCTGCGCAATTAATTATTGTATTTGTTGTACTTGTTATAAGTTTTGTAGGCCAAGCAATCTTTAGATTCTCACTAAGGGATTGGGTGATGGTTATTTCATCTGTAGTAATTGGTGTCGCTATTCCTGTGTTTAAAACGGCACTATCTAGTATAAATTTTTAATTATTGTTTTACATGCTTTTAGAAGTGTGTAAATAAGTTATATATTATATTTTTTTACGCTTTCGCGAAAGCGTAACAACAGATATCACAACTATTAATGGCTTCAAAACAACATAAATATGACATCGCTTACTTGAGAATGGCTCGGGAATGGGGAAAACTGTCATACTGCAACCGTAAGCAAGTGGGAGCAATTATTGTAAAAGATAAGATGATCATTTCTGACGGTTATAATGGAACACCAACTGGTTTTGAAAACGTTTGTGAAGATGACGAAAATAATACGAAGTGGTATGTATTACACGCTGAGGCAAACGCAATTTTAAAGGTCGCCAGTTCCACACAATCTTGTCATGGGGCTACTCTATATATCACATTAAGTCCTTGCAAGGATTGTAGTAAATTAGTACATCAGGCAGGTATTAAGCGTGTGGTTTATCATAATGCATATAAAGATCTCACGGGTGTAAAATTTTTAGAAAAAGCAGGCGTTGAGATAGTACATCTTCAAGATATCGATTCATAAATGAAAATACAACGCAAATATATTCCCCTACTCTTTGGCTTGGGCATTGCTTTAGGCATTTTGCTAGGAAGCTTACTAGATTTTGGATATAATGATACCGCGTTGTTTACTTCAAATGCAAAAAAAGATAAACTTAATAAGCTTATCGATTACATAGATTATGAGTATGTAGATGTGATTAATACGGATAGCATTGTAGATGTTACTGTAAATGGTATTTTAGACAATCTAGACCCACATTCTACTTACATACCACCAGACGAGTATAGTGCTATGGAGGAGAATATGAAAGGCGATTTTGTAGGGATAGGAGTGAGTTTTTATCCTTATAATGATTCGCTTGCGGTAATACAAGCTATTAAAGGAGGGCCTAGTGCTCGTGCCGGAATCAAAGGTGGAGATCGCATTGTTTATGCAGATGGCATCAATTTATCTACCAAAGAAATTACAGATGACTCCCTATCTAGTATTTTAAAGGGTAAAGCAAGAACACCTATTGAAATTAAAATAAAAAGACCTGGAGTTAAAGACCTTTTGACGTTTAATTTTAAACGTGATCATGTGCCTATTTTTAGTGTGGTAGGCAGTTATATGCTTACTAATAATCTTGGGTACATCAAGATTAACCGTTTTGCAGAGTCTACTCATGAAGAGTTTAAGAAAGCGCTCATAGATCTTAAAAATAATGGAGCGACTAAAATTGCACTAGATTTAAGGGATAACCCAGGAGGTTATATATCTAGTGCAGAGGGAGTGGTAGATGAATTTTTAGAAGAAGACAAGCTCATACTTTTTACAAAAAATAAAACAGGAAACATTTCAAATAGCTACACCGATAACGGTGGTATTTTTGAAGAAGGAGAAGTGTTTATACTTATTAATGAGAACTCTGCAAGTGCTAGTGAGATTGTTGCGGGAGCATTACAAGATAATGACAAGGGAGTAATAGTGGGTAGAAGATCCTTTGGTAAAGGACTTGTGCAGCGAGAAATGGATTTAGGTGATGGCAGTGCTGTAAGATTAACTATTGCTCGTTATTACACACCTACTGGACGTTCTATACAGAAGCCTTATGAGCTAGGAGATAAAGATTATTTTGAAGATTATCTCAATAGATATGAAAACGGCGAGCTGCGTAGTGTAGATAGCATCAAAGTGGCAGACTCTCTTAAATTTAGAACTCCTAAGGGTAAAATTGTATACGGCGGAGGCGGAATCATACCAGACATTTTTGTTCCTAAAAATACAGACTATGAGGTTGAGCATCTCAATTACGTGTTACGTTCTGGATATATGCGCTTATTTATCTTTGAGCAATTAGAAAAAGATAGAACGTACTACAACAGCTTGAGTATGGAGCAATTTCAAGAAGAGGTTGTTATATCAGATCAAGTAGTAGAAGATTTTATATCTTTCGCACAGTTTAGACAGATTAATTTGAAAGCAAGTAAGTATAAAGACTTGTATAAGAAATACCTCAAAGCTACAATGGCTAGACAGCTTTTTGATAACAATGCTTTTGAGATGATGGTAAATAAAGAAGACGCCGTAATTCAAAAAGTAATAGAACTTACCCTTGAAAAAGAATAACCTATGTTAATGGTAGTAGCTGTATATGTGTATATTATCGCAATCATCTTTAGATTGCTAGATAACAGTGCTGCACTACTTATACGTCACGGTATATCTGTAAGTCCTTTTTATCTAAAGCCACCTATTATTCTGGCCCAAATAGAAGATCTAGATGATGAGAAACTCATCTGGAAGTTGCGACGTAATCTATGGTATCAAAAGTTGCACATTGCTTTTACAGCACTAGCAATACTCACTTTAATTGTTGGTATTGTTTACGAGATATATAACCCATACATTATATACTTAATGTAACTGTATGCTATTTATGTTTCTCTGCAATCTTGCGAGAGGTACGTAAAATAAGTAATAACAAGATCGCACACGCACACGCAATAACTCCTATTAAAGCAATGCTGCTTTCACCTTCAAGGAGATTAGAAAAGTCTAGTAACGTTACATTATAAATAAGAAGGCCTAGCGCCAGTAAGATTCCAATAGGGATTATAAACTTCATAGTATTACTTAAAGAGTTCTTGAATGTTTGCGGTAAAAAGCTTTACAGCGATTGCTAACAAAATTACACCAAAAACTTTATGTATTACAGCAATACCGTTCTTTCCTAAGAAGCGTTCTATGTGTTTAGAAGTTTTTAATACGATATAGACTAGCAAGATGTTGAGTATGATAGCAATTATAATATTGCTAAGGTCATACTCTGCGCGTAATGCAAGAAGCGAGGTAAGAGTACCTGGTCCTGCTACTAATGGAAAGGCGAGTGGGAACACAGATACGGTCTTTGCACTAATACCATCATCATCTTTAAAAATACTAACTCCTAGAATCATTTCTAGGGCTATGAAGAATAGAATAAAAGAACCTGCTACTGCAAATTCATATACATTAACACCTATGAGTCCTAGTATGCTCTCCCCTACAAATACAAATAGAATCATTACAATAAGTGCTACTAAGGCAGCCTTCTCACTCTGTATATGTCCTGCCTTTTTTCGCAGTTTTAATATAATAGGAATACTCCCTATTATATCAATTACAGCAAATAGCACCATTGCGGCAGTAAGTATTTCTTTAAGATCTATTTTCATTGCATATTCATTTTAAAATGCGCGCAAAGGTAGCCTTAATTAAAGGATACGTAATGTATTAGTGAGGAGAATTATAAATACAATACGTAACTTAATGCACTATTAATAAGTTGGTAACATTTTATTTAAAACACATGTAATGTTTAATATAAATTACCGTCATAGTTTTTGGCTATTAAACTTTAATTTATTCTAATGATAAACTATAGTTAGCTAGATGGATAATAAATATTTTTACCATATCAACCTTGTAAAACCTATTGGAATGAAAAATACAGAAACATTTGATCTTAACGATGAATCTCAAGCGGCAAAGTGCCCTTTTATGGGAGGCGCACATAAACAAACATCTGGTGGCGGTACAACTAATCGCGACTGGTGGCCTAATGAACTTCGTCTTAATATACTTAGACAAAATGCTACAAAATCAGATCCATTAGGAGGAGACTTTGATTATGCTGCGGCATTTAACAGTCTTGATTTTAATGCTCTTAAGCAAGACGTACTTGATTTAATGACAGATTCACAAGATTGGTGGCCTGCAGATTATGGTCACTATGGAGGATTTATGATTCGTTTAGCTTGGCACAGTGCAGGTACATACCGTATAGGCGATGGTCGTGGAGGAGCAAGTTCTGGAACACAACGTTTTGCACCACTTAATAGTTGGCCAGATAATGGAAACCTTGATAAAGCACGTTTATTATTATGGCCTATCAAGAAAAAATATGGAAATAAAATTTCTTGGGCAGATTTAATGGTGCTTGCAGGTAACTGTGCATTAGAATCTATGGGTTTCCCAACCTTCGGTTTTGCTGGAGGACGTGAAGATGTATGGGAACCAGAACAAGATATTTACTGGGGAAGTGAGAAAGAGTGGGGTGCAAATGATGAGCGTTATGCAGAGGGTGAGTTAGAAGCGCCACTTGGAGCAGTAATGATGGGTTGGATATATGTGAATCCAGAAGGACCTAACGGAGTTCCAGATCCTATGGGTTCTGCGGCAAATGTAAGAGAGACTTTTGGTCGTATGGCAATGAATAATGAGGAGACTGTAGCGCTAGTTGCTGGAGGTCATACCTTTGGAAAAGCACACGGTGCGGCAGATCCAGATAAGTTTGTAGGTACAGAGCCTCATGGAGCTAATATTGAAGAAATGAGTACTGGGTGGAAAAATAGCTTTGGTACAGGAGTACTTGATGATACCATTACTTCTGGTATAGAAGGAGCATGGACACCTAACCCTACGCAATGGGATGCAGATTATTTTGATGTATTATTAAACTATGATTGGGAGCTTACTAAGAGTCCAGCAGGAGCACACCAGTGGACGCCTACAGCAGCATCAAATGCTAAGATGGCACCTATGGCTGGAGATGCATCAAAGAGACAGCGTCTTATGATGACTACGGCAGATATTGCTCTAAAAGTTGATCCAGCATATTTAAAAATCTCACAGAGATTTCACGAAGATCACAAAGCTTTTGAAGATGCATTTGCAAGAGCATGGTATAAGTTAACACACCGTGATATGGGACCTGTAGAGAGATACTTAGGGCCAGAAGTGCCTAGTGAAGAATTATTGTGGCAAGATCCAGTACCAAGTAATGCTGGGTATTCATTAAGTGATGACCAGGTTGCTACATTAAAAGTAAAAATTGCAGCGTCGGGACTTACGGTTTCAGAGATGGTTTCTACAGCGTGGGCATCTGCCTCTACGTTCAGAAATTCTGATAAGCGTGGTGGGGCAAATGGAGCACGCATCCGTCTTGCACCGCAAAACAGATGGGAAGTAAACAACCCAGAGCAGTTATATAAAGTGCTTAATGTTTACGGTACTATCCAGAGTGATTTTGATGGTGATGTATCTATGGCAGACCTTATCGTTCTTGCAGGATCTGTAGGAGTAGAAAAGGCTGCAAAAGACGCTGGTCATGAAGTTACAGTACCATTTACACCTGGACGCACAGACGCTACACAAGAGCAAACAGATGTAGATAGCTTCGGTTATCTTGAGCCTAAAGCAGATGGTTTTAGAAACTATGTGAGTCATACACAAAAAGCAACAGCTGCCGAAGCAATGCTTATAGATCGCGCACAATTATTAGGACTTTCTATTCCAGAAATGACAGTACTTGTAGGAGGTTTACGTGTATTAGGTACAAACTATAACGGTACTAAAGTCGGTGTGTTTACAGATCGACCTGGACAGTTATCAAACGACTTCTTTACAAACATACTAGACTTTACTTACACTTGGAAAGAGCTTTCTTCTGATGAGACATTATTCTCAGGAAGTGACCGCCGCACTGGTGAGATGAAGTTTACAGGATCTCGTGCAGATTTGATTTTTGGATCAAACACAGAGCTTAGAGCAATTGCCGAAGTTTATGGAGCAAATGATGGTGAGCAACGTTTTGTTGCAGATTTTATCAAAGCCTTTACTAAAGTAATGAACGCAGATCGTTTTGATGTTAAGTAAATAAATCACGCTTTCGCGAAAGCGTAAGTACACAATAAAAACGTCCAACTTATTACAAGTTGGACGTTTTGCTTTTTATGTAATGCTTCTCACCAGTGCGTGTTAGTTTGCTTTCGCGAAAGCGTAACAGCATAAAAAGCTCCTTAAAAGGTTGTTTCAAGTAATGCTAGACACACCTTAATGCCTTGTCTAATATTCCCTATGCGTATATTCTCATTAGGATTGTGCTGATTATTATCCATATTAACCAGCGGAAGTATAACCGTAGGGACATCTAGCGCCTTAATCACGGGAACAATAGGCACAGTGCCGCCCATCATTCTAATAGTAATTGGGTCTTCACCAAAAGATTGTGATAGTGCTCCCCTCATTTTTTTGCCAAAACCGTCATCTGGATTTGTTCTAAATGCATTTACGGAGGTCTTGCCCGTAAAAGTGGCTATCTTAGGGTAGGTAAGCCTTTCCTCATCTGTGGGTGCTCGGTCTATAAGATGATAACCCTGTTTAGTGATATGATTTTTAATCTTTTCCAGTTGTGCATCACCGTCTGTTTCAGGAACAAGGCGTATATCTAGATGTGCTATGGCATACTCTGGAACTACCGTTTTTAAACCTTCGCCAGTCCATGAAGTACCTATCTGTCTAATATTTAGAGAAGGAAATTGCAGCGCTTCTTGGTATGAACTTCCTACTTTTTCGGCGGTGTGAACACCAAGTTTTTTATTGAATTCAGTTACCTCAAAAGGTACAGAAGAGAGTACTTGTGCCGTCTCTGGAGTGATGGTAATTCCGTTATAATAATTTTCAATGAGCACCTTGCCATCATCATCTTTCATTGTTGTAAGTAAGTTTGCAAGTCTAAAAACAGGGTTAGGCGCATAATTGCCATAATGACCGCTATGTTGAGGTAGGCGGGCACCGTAAGTGGTAATTGCTGCAGTAGCAATTCCTCTACATCCAAAGGTGAGTGTAGGCTTATTAGAATCATGAGCAGGACCATCCATTACCACAAAATAATCTGCTGCATATCTATTTTTATAAGTGTCTAGGGTAGAAAGCAACGCCGTTGAGTTGTATTCTTCTTCTGGGTCAAAAATCACCTTGATATTAAAAGCAGGCTCTTTTTGTTGTTCTTGTAAAAGTTGTAGCGCAGTAATAAACATCATAATAGGTGCCTTATCATCTGCAGCGGCACGGCCATAAATGCGCCAGTCATCATCTATTTTACTATCTAGTTGATCCCAAGAAATAGCTTTGTAGTCTCCAGAGCTATTTTTCTCCTTGAGTACAGGTATAAATGGATCTTCTTGATCCCAGGTTGCGGGGTTTACTGCCTGTCCATCTATATGAACATAAAAGAGCACCGTTTTATAATTTGGGTCATATACCTTCTCTACAAGAAGAATAGGGAGCGTGCTAGTTTCTAATAAGCTGGTTGTAAAATCTAGCGCCTTGTAGCGCTTTTCTACAAAAGCAATATTTTCTAGCATCAAAGCTGGGTTTGAAGGCAAGTTAGGAATGCTCACAAAGGCTTTATGTTCAATTAGAGTTTTCTTGAGATTTTGGTCTATGAGTACATCTGTAGGAGTTTGAGCAGTACCTATAAGAGCAGTAAAAAAGAGACAGAGAGGCCAGAGTTTCATAGAAGAGAATTTTAAGAATAGTTGCTGTGTTAAGTACAACTGTATGGTAGATAAATATAAGGTTTTCTACAGGGATGCTTCATTTCTATTAACAGAGGTTAATAAAAGCGTGTTAATACACGCTACTGCGGTTAATAAAAGAAGAAACGGGCTATTAATGTTTAATTTTGGAAAACCTCAATGATTAAATATCGTAATTAATTACAGTTTATGGATTACAAACACCTAGTAGTAAATGTCAAGGAAAATGCGCTACGCTTTGAATACAAGAATGCGCTTTACGTAAAGAATGAGACACTTAATACTTGGGAAGGTATAAGCTGGAAGAAAATGTATGAGCAAGTAGAAAACCTTGCTAAAGGTTTGCTGCAATTTGGGATTGGAACACAGCATAACGTAGCCATCTTTGCCGAAAATATGCCTAACTGGATTATTGCAGATCTTGCGATAATGAGCATAAGAGCAGTAACAGTACCTATCTATGCAACATGCTCTACAAAGGAGGTAGACTACGTAATTAATGATGCTGAGGTAAGTTTGCTTTTTGTGGGAAATCAGCATGAATACGATCAGGCTTATGGGCTTCTAGAAAGCTCATCCTATTTAAAGCTTATAGTAGCTCTCACAGATACCATTAAGTTAAAGTCATCTGTTTCTTCTATGTATTTAGAAGATTTTGTTGCCGCTAGCCCTACTCAAGAAATTGAAGAGATCTATTTAAAAAGACAGCAAAATCTTGATGTAAAGGATCTAGCGAGTATCATCTATACCTCTGGAACTACAGGAGAACCTAAAGGTGTGATGATAGACCATACTAATATAGGAGCTTCCCTCGCAGCACATAAATATGAATTAGATATATCTGACCAAGATGTGTCGTTAAGCTTTTTACCACTCAGTCATATCTTTGAACGTAGTTGGGTGTTTTTCTGTTTGCACATGGGGATTGAAGTGTATTTTAACCAAGATCCAAAGAAGATTGCAGAGGTGCTTAAAGAAGTACGACCAACAGTTATGTGTACGGTGCCTCGTATTTTTGAAAAAATTTATGCTGCGATACAAGCAAAAACAAAAGAAGCTTCGCCTATAAAACAGAAACTCGCGAGCTGGGCGCTAGGTGTGGGTAATGACTACTACAATAAGCACAAAAGACTTGAGCAAAAAGTACCACTAGCACTAAATCTCAAATATAAGATTGCAGATAAGCTTGTCTTAAGCAAACTGCGTGCACTCTTTGGAGGGCGTATTAAATTTATGCCTTGTGGTGGAGCACCTCTTGCGGCAGAGATGGTTTCATTTTTTCACTCCTTTGGTCTTGATGTAAAATGTGGCTATGGCCTTACAGAAACTACCGCAACAGTTTCTTTATTTGGATACACAAATTTTGAATTCAACTCTGCTGGAAAAAGCATAGAAGGTACTGAGATTAAAATAGGAGATAATGATGAGATCCTTGTAAAAGGTCCTGGTGTGATGCAAGGGTACTATAAAAAGCCAGAAGCTACAGCTCAGGTTTTTAAGGACGGATGGTTTTGTACAGGTGATGCAGGGAGATTAGATGAGCATGGAAATCTATACATCACAGATAGAATCAAGGATTTAATGAAAACATCTGGAGGTAAATATATAGCTCCTCAAAAATTAGAAACAGCACTTATCAGTGATTCGTTCATTGAGCAAATTGCAGTAATAGGTGATCAGCAGAAATATGTGACGGCACTTGCCGTTCCTAATTTTGAAAACTTAAAGAAGTATGCAAATGAGCAAAGCATCTCATTTGAGAGTATGGAAGAGCTTATTAAGAATAATAAGGTCGTAGCACTTTTTGAAAAACGATTTGAGGATCTTCAGCAAGAATTTTCAGCATTTGAAAAGATAAAGAAGTTTACGCTGCTTCCTCGTGAGTTCAGCATAGAGGCTGGTGAAATTACGGCTACGCTAAAAATAAAACGCAAAGTAGTTCAGCAAAAATATAAAGCACTTATTGATAAAATGTATGCAGAGTAGTTAGTGTGAGATGTTACGTTTTCGCGAAAGCGTAATTTTATATAACCATTAATAATCTCGCTACTCACACATTCTTACTTCATACTTTCCAAGTATCTTTGCCCAACTATGTTCCAACTCAAAAAAACCATCGTTTCTGAAGACATTATCGAAAAAGATTTTGTCTGTAATCTTAATGCTTGTAAAGGAGAGTGCTGCATCGCAGGTGAAGCTGGCGCACCACTTGAAGAAGATGAGGTTACTATCATGGCAGATATTTACGATAAGGTAAAACCTTTTTTGCGTCCAGAAGGAATTGCGGCAATTGAGGAGCAAGGAACGAGTATTGTGCGTGACGGTGAGCTAGAGACACCACTAGTAAATGGAGCCGAGTGTGCTTATGTGACTTTTAATGATAAAGGATGGGCAAGCTGCGGTATAGAAGATGCTTACAATGCTGGTGAAGTGTCGTGGCGCAAACCTATTTCTTGCCATTTGTACCCTATTCGTGTGCAAAAATACAGCTCATTTTCGGCAGTAAATTATCATCGCTGGCCTATCTGTAGTGATGCTTGTTCTCTTGGGAAAGAACTATCTGTGCCTGTTTATAAATTTACCAAAGATGCACTGATACGTAAATTTGGAGAAGAGTGGTATACAGAACTAGAGAAGACCGCTCAAGAAATGGGTAAATAATGTAGTGCCCTGTACGAACGTAAAAGTCCGATACTACAAAGTATGTATGTAATCTTTTGAGATACCTTATCTTTAATCACAAAGACAATACATGCACTTTCATTCAAAACTTCCTGACGTTAGTACTACCATTTTTACGGTGATGAGTAAGATGGCTCACGAACATCAAGCCATTAATCTTGCACAAGGATTTCCGGGCTTTGATAGTGATCCAAAACTGCAACAGCTAGTTACGAAGGCAATGAGTGATGGGTATAATCAGTATGCTCCTATGCAAGGTGTTTACAGCTTGCGAGAACAAATCACTCAAAAGCTAAATACCTTATATGGAAGTGATTATCATCCTGAGACAGAAGTTACAGTAACTGCTGGAGCTACCCAAGCTATCTACACAATCGTATCTGCTTTTATACGTCCAGATGATGAAGTAATTATATTGAAACCAGCTTATGACTGTTATGAGCCTGCAGTGATTGTAAATGGCGGTAAAGTGATTCCTATCCAACTCAAAGCGCCAGATTATAAGGTGAACTGGAAAGCTGTGGAAGATGCTATCACGCCTAAGACTAAAATGTTATTTATTAATACCCCACACAATCCTACGGGAACTATTCTTCATAAGGAAGATATGCTGGAGCTAGAGCGCATTCTTGAAGGTACAGATATAATATTACTGAGTGATGAGGTGTATGAGCACATTGTCTTTGATGGCAAGCGTCATGAGAGTGTGGCTCGTTACCCAGCATTAAGAGCGCGCAGTTTTATTACGGCATCCTTTGGGAAGACTTTTCATAATACAGGGTGGAAAATGGGATATACAGTTGCTCCAAAAGAGTTGATGGCAGAGTTTCAAAAAGTACATCAGTTTAATGTGTTTTCTGTACACCATCCTTCACAAAAAGCCTTTGCTCAGTACCTCAAGGAGCCTGATCATTATTTAGAACTCAACGATTTTTATCAGCAGAAAAGAGATTTATTTTTAAACCTAATTGAAGGTTCGCGATTTACAGCAAAGCCTGCCGCAGGCACCTACTTTCAGATGCTGGATTATTCTGCTATTACTAGTGAGAGTGATACCGCTTTCGCGAAAGCGGTAACCATAAACCATAAACTAGCGTCCATACCAACGTCGGTATTTAATGTGGATCAAGAAGATTTTAAAATGCTACGATTTTGTGTCGCCAAAGATGACGAAACACTAGAAAAAGCTGCCGAAATTTTAACTAGTATCTAGTCGTCTAGTTTACGAGCAACCCATCCACGTATCAGCTCTGCTGTAACCCCAAAGGCCACATGTGCAAGAAATTCATTTGCTTGTAATTTTACTGGTATATCTTTAGGTTCGTCTTCTAGACCCATTAGTGGTAGTGAGGTTTCATGCGTTGCTAGATATGCTGTCGTACCAAAGAGCGCTCCCTCTACAAGGTTGGTTTCTGGTCTATCACGCTTTGCATATCCTAAACTAGCTCCTAATGTAAGGCCAATAGGGATATTAACTAATTGTTCTGCGAGATCACGATTTGATGTGCTTATAGGTTCGCCAGTGAGCTTCTCAGAGATGTTATCTACTAGCTTAAGTTGTGCACTCTCAGTATTGGGTTGTCTTACTGGTAATACTCGTTCTATAGCGCTCTTAACAATGGTACCTGCTAGACCACCTAATACTCCAGCAATCACTCCGCGAGTAGCGGTAGATGCTATATTATCTTTTTCAAGCCAGTTAGAAAGTGCAGTATTACTCATAGTTAGTTTGCGTTTTATAACTCTAAAGTACTTTTTAAGATGTAGTAGAGCTCTTAAGGTAATTATAATTAACAATTAATTAAATAACTATTGCCTTAATATATAACCGCAGTAAAATAATAAGCATCAATTCTCGCAAGAGACGTTAATTTAAATGGAGTATATCATTTTTGTTTTTATCTTTATGTTTTCGGAGTAATCACAAAAAGCAACTCCATGTAGTATAGACTGTAAGTTATGAATGACAAATTATTTGATGCAATACGCAACGGAGATCTAGAGATGGTACATGCAATTATTACTGCGCATCCAGAACTTGTAAATATTAAAGATCAACGTGGTTCTACACCTTTATTACTTGCCACTTACTACGGAAACCAAGACATAAGCGAGGCTATTTTAAAGCATAAGCCAGATCTAAACGCTAAGGATAGCTCTGGAAATACTGCGCTTATGGGTGTTTGTTTTAAAGGATATCCAGTAATTGCAAAACTTCTTATCGAGAGCGGGGCAGATGTAAATGCTGTAAATCTTAACCAGGCAACAGCGCTTATTTATGCAGCCACTTTTGCCCAGTCAGAAATTGCGCAAATGCTTATTGAAAATGGAGCCAACTTGTCTCATAAAGATGAGAAAGGTAACACCGCTTTTGATCACGCAAAAATGCAAGGATCTACAAACCTTATGGAAATTTTAGAAGAGAAATAAGTTAGTATGAGTGATTTCGCTTTCGCGAAAATGTGACTCATCAAAAATAGTTAGTACCTTGACTAGTATGCGCCTCTCACTTTAGTGAGTTTAGGTCAAAATTGATATAGTCTTCTATCCAGTTTTTACAGCCATTATCCAACATTGCTTCACGATTCTTTGTTCCTATACCTAAAAACGAAATATCAAGTTCTTGCGCGGCTTTTAAATCCCAAAGTCCGTCACCTACAGCAATGATATTATCAAAGGACGTTCTATTGTAATATTCTTTAGACTTCTCGATGGCTTCTTTTACAAATCCCACTCGAGAAATATTATGTAACGAAGTTGCAAGTACCTCTGGAATAAAAGGAACTTGAGAACCCTCCATTTTTATAACAGTAGCTTTTGGGAAAGCACCCGTTCCATAAGCAAATGGAATTTGCATTTCTTGTAACTTTAATAACAATGAGCGCGCGCCTGGAATTTCGGTAACGGGACTAGATTTAGATAATTCTTCACCCAGTAAGTGATCTAGCTCATATCTTAAGTTGGCTGGAGCTTTCTTGTTAAAAGTACGCTCGTAATTATACTCTAGCGCATACAGATCTGTGTGATGTAGATAGTTGTCATAATCGGTGTCTATATCTTGAAGTCCTATATCTGCTAGAACTTTGGTGATAACAGGTAGATATGTTGGAATACTGTCTGTAAGTGTTCCGTCTATGTCAAAAACGAAAAGTGTGTCTTTTGTAATCATCTAGTTTTTTCTGAATAATTGTTTTACTGTAAGTGAGCCATCGCTGTTCAACCGCTTGACAATTTTTATAAAAGCAATGGCTGTAATTAGCGCATCTCCTGCAGAGGTGTGTCTATCGTGCAGAGGAATTTTGAGAGCTTCGGCAAGTTCATCTAGCGTATATCTTTTTTCTTGTAATGATCTGTTTATAGGATGCACAAGTCTTTTGTACAACGTTTCTGTGTCTAGCACTCTATTTTTTAATTTTCCCAGCTGAGCACGTTTGAGTGCTGCATTAATTACTGCAACGTCAAAACCTATGTGGTGCCCTATGAGAATATTTGTTCCTATAAACTCTAAGCACTTTTCTATAGCCTCTTGTTCATTTACTTGCTCATAGCTTCCATTGCGTAAGATGCCATGTATTTTTGCGCTTTCAGGCTTGTATATATCTTGCTTGAGGTATAACTCTAGACTTTGTGCTATAGAAATCTCATTATTAATCACGGTTACCGCTCCTATAGACAGAATACGATCTTCCTTATAATGTAAACCCGTGGTTTCTGTGTCAAATACTACAAAACGTGTAGTATCGAGCTTTTTCCCATCTAAGGTGCTACCTAAAAACCCTGCTTGACTTTTCTCTCGAGCAAAAGCAGCAAGATACTGTGTCCAGAAGGGTGGAAAACTTCTTTGAGGTGATGTAGTAAATAATCCCATCTAGCTCAAATTTTGAGTTTGAAAACGTACACGTAACACTTCTTGTAAATCGCGTAGTGGTTTAAAGCATCGTTTTAGTTTTAGGCGTTCCTCCTTTGATAAATCGGCTAGTTTAATGAAGCGGCCGCTATCATCGTTGCGCAACCCTTGTTTGACTCTAAATTTAAGAAGTGCTTTAAAAGCGTAAGCGCAGCTCTCAAAAAGCTCCTTATTTTGTGGCTCTAGCTCGGCAAGTTTTTCAAAACGTTCTGAGGTGTGATTTATGTTACGTAAATTATGGTAAAGTGAAAGCACTCTGGCGCCACTTATAAGAGGAGCCATAGCTCGATTTTTTATATCAAATTCATCTTTATGTGCTCCATCTGACTCTACTAAGAAGTTGCGAAAGAAACTCACCGGCGGCGGATTTTTAAGTGCATCCTTTGCCATAAATCTAAAAAAGACAGAAGATGTAGATAGTTGGTCATAAATAGAAGCAGTAAGTTCTCCTACTAATTCTTGAGTTCCATAGACCATTCTATAGTCAAAGAATATTCCCGATAGCAACATGCTTTCTGGAGACGGATCTTTAATCCATGTAGAAAATTGTGCCTTCCACTCAGAAAGTGATAGACAGTATAGCGGATTACTTCCCATCATATCTGCAGGGCAGTAATCATAACCTATTTTATGTAAGCGTTTATTCATCCTATTTGCGAGATGCAGAAAGTAACCTTTAGTCGCCTCATTGTTTTCTGGAGATACATCCTCATAAATAAGAGCGTTATCTTGATCTGTATACAGTAATTGCTCCTCTCTACCTTGACTTCCTAATGCAAGCCATGTAAATGGTACTGGAGGATTATGTGCCATCTTACTTAATGAGAGCTCCATGGTACGTTGCATGAGAGCGTCTTTAAGCTCAGAAAAAATATTAAGAATATGTGATATAGGTAAGTTTTGGTCTAAGTAGCGCTCAAGAAGAAGCGTTGCTTTTTCCCAAGTAAACCGCAGCATTTTGGTCTTTTTTGCTCGTTTTATTTCCTTTACGAGTTCGGCTGGGCTGTTGCCGTAAGCGACCACAATGTCATGTTTGCTTAACACACCTACTACTTTCGTGCTGGCTGTTCCGTCTTCGGTAATTATAAGATGACTTATTCCATTTTTGAGCAGTATAAGTTGCGCTTGAGCTACGGTTACTTTTGGAACGGCACAGACTACCTGAGTAATCATAGCATCATGTACCACATGATCACTAGATATGATATTATTTGCAATAGCATTGCGCAATTCGCGATTTGTGAGCACACCTACTGGAATTGAATCAGTCGTTATGACTAGACATCCTATGCGGTGTTGTTGCATCAATCTAGCTGCTTCTTGTATGGAAGTTTTTGGAGAGCAAGTGATGATGGCGGTACTATATCGTGCTTGTTCTAACCCTAATAAATGTGCGCTACGTTCGGGCTCATAGGTGTTCAGTAATGAGCCACTTTGCTGTAAAGTATATGGATCTTTAATGTTTGATGCAAAACTAGCGATGAGGTAGTTTGAAATAGCTTTGTTCGCTTTCGCGAAAGCGGAAAACTCCTCCATAGGTAACGTATAGAGTATAGTCTCTTCATTTGCCGTAGCGGTCGTTCTGTAGGTGTCTGTAGAGGTTACTTTGAGGCCAAAAAGGTCTCCTTCATCACAAATATCTACCACCTTAATTACATCCTTGGATGGTCTCGTAAGCTTTATAGCTCCTTGCTGAACGATATAAAAACGATCACCATAGGCCTGATCACGTTTAAAAATAACTTCATCCTTATCTAGGTAAAGTACAGAAGCTTGGCTACAAATATCTAGTAAATCACTCTCTGCCATAAATTGAAACGGCGGAAACTGTTTTAAAAAATCATAGATTCTTTGAGCAATTGTGTTTTGCATAGCGTGTACGTATTCATTGTAAAGATAGCACAGATGGAAAGTTCTACCATAAATGTATCTTTATACTATGAAATCAGAAACATTACAAGTAAGCCTCATACAAACATCGCTTTTTTGGGAAGACGCAAATCGCAATAGAGCACATCAAGAAGCATTAATAGCAAAGGTGCCTGAAGGAACTCATCTTATCGTACTGCCAGAGATGTTTACCACTGGGTTTTCTATGAGTCCGCAATCTCTAGCCGAAACTATGGATGGAGAAACTGTCCAGTGGATGAAGCAACAGGCTCTTAAGTCACAAGCAGCCATCTGTGGAAGTTTAATTATAAGCGAAGGAGGTCTCTATTACAATCGTTTTTTATTTGTCACTCCAGAAGGTGAAATCACTACCTATAATAAGCGTCACACATTTAATATGGCTGGCGAAGGGGAGCAGTATAAAGCGGGTGATGAACAGATGCTTATTAACTATAAAGGCTGGAAAATATTCCCGCAGATTTGTTATGACTTGCGCTTTCCGGTGTATGCGCGCAATACATTTGATTATGATCTCATTATCTACGTTGCAAACTGGCCAAAAACTAGAATAGCGGCTTGGGATACGCTCCTTAAAGCTAGAGCTATAGAAAACATGTCGTATTGTGTAGGAGTAAACCGCGTGGGAGTAGATGGTAATAACCTTGAGTACATAGGACACTCTGCAGTATATAATGTCTTAGGAGACGAGATGGTGACAGCATATACTCAAGAAAGCGTAGTGACCACTACGTTAACCAAAGTACATATTAATGACACCAGAAGTAAGTTGCCTTTTCTAGAAGACAAAGACAGATTTACTCTTGAATAGTATCCTTAACCTTCGTCTTTTTAGGAAGTAGTTCAAAAGTTTCTTTAGCAAACCAACTAGGTCGTACATCAATTTCGCCAGGGAAGTTGATAATTACTTCTGGTTGTTTTTTCTGCAAATAATTTCCAGAGTCAAAAAGACGGTTATTATTGGCATCCTCTATTAGGCGTATTTTATAAAGACCTGGTTTGAGGAGTTTGAAATTAAACACCGTTTCTTGAAGGGAGTATTGCTTCTCTATAACCTCATCACTTTTATCCATTAACTGGATGATGTATGGGAAGTTATTTGCGTTTTTGAGGGTGAGTTCTATATCTCCATAATCTGAGAGCTCCTTAGTGTTTGCTTTGTAGAAAAGAGTATCATTCTGTTGGCCAAAAAAGTCTGTAATAGCATTAGGTAGTGCTTTGATACTATAACTAGCTTTTTCCTCTTTCTTAAAATCAATATCTAGAGAGGTTCTGTTATCTTGTAAAGAATAGGTGAAAGGAATCTCGACAGAGTCTTTTACAACGGTTATCAAGGACTCATTAATAGTGTCTATTGGAATATTGCTGAGTATGCGATACGGTTTGTCTAGCAATACAGCATTGCGATATTTTGAAGAAAAGGCTAGAGAGTCTAATTTTGGCTTACGTATTCTAGCTTGCAGGGTGTCACTATAACCCGGTGCAGTAACATTAAAGACGAGCGAGTCAAGTGATACTCGTGGCTTGTACCAGTAATATAAAGTGTCCTCTCCTTTTTTTGTGATGGTGGTTTCGTGATTATTTCCCACATCCGTTAAGAGGTTTATAGCAATACTATCTGTATAACCACTAATGCCAAAGGCTATTTTACCCTCGGCAGCATGTTTAGGGCGGGAGGCTTTATAAGCGGGTGTTTCTGAAAATAACTTGAGCCTATAAGACGAGTCAGTTGGGACAGTTACAAAATCTTCTATAAAAGCAACCTTATCTTTTTTAGGTTGAAAAGTATAATTTGCGTCTTCATCTTTTAAAGCTACAAGCGCATACGTTCCAGGTTTTAGACAGTCTAGTTCAAACGTGTTGAGGCTATCTAAAGTGTTTGTAACATATAATGGAGGCTTATTATAAATAGTAGAATCTGTATACGTGCTATCTGCTTCATAAAGCATCACGGTTACAAAATTATCAGGCTTGTCTAAGATCGCATCTACAATTGTTCCAGATACAGTAAGACTATCTATATAGTCTCCTGTAGACATCACATACTTAAACGAAGGAAAAGGATTTCCTTCATTATTATCCACAATACTGAGCCCAAAGTTGAAAACATAGGTCGTATTAGGAGCAAGTGTATCTTGGATTTTAATCTCTATGTATTTTGATGCAGACCCCTGTGGAGAGATTACTCTATTGATAATAGGAGGCGAGATAATAAGTTGTTTTCTAAGATCTTTGAGTTTTACATACTCATCAAAATAAATACGAATCTCGTCTCCTTCAAAGTTTGTAGTAAAGTTAGGAGGTGTAGACTTTACAAAAACTGGAGGCAAACTATCCATAGGTCCTCCTGTAGGAGATCCGCGTTTTGCACAGTTTACGAGAGTAAGTGCCATACTCACCATAACTACTATAAATGTAGCTACGCGTCTTCTATTAAAATGATACCAAGGATTATCTGTCATGCGACTACAAAGAAACAATTATTTTAACCAAAACGAAATACCTATTGTGCTATTGCCATCACGGCAATACTTAATTTAATATTAGGTATTTTAAGAAGTTGTAATGCACATGATTCTAAAGTTGCTCCAGTCGTTAAGATATCATCACATAGTAGGATATGTTTACCTTCAAGGTTGCTATTAATTGTAATTGAAAAAGCATCAAGTACTTCATCACTACGTGTAAAACGACCTTTAAATACTTGCGTTTTTGTGTTTTTTGATTTGACAAGCACATCATCTACATAATGAGCATCTAATGCTTTAGCTAGTGATTTACCAAAGCCTTCCACTTGATTGTACCCTCTTTTTCTTTTCTTCTTTGGGTGTATAGGTACTGGAACTACTGCATCTATACGACTATATTCTTCAAGAATTTTAAGATCTTCACCTAGCCATGCTCCTAGAAAGCCGCTTATCTCATGCTGTCCTCGGTATTTGAGATTATGCATGAGTTCTTGCACAGGACCTTTCTTTTCAAAATAAAATAATGCTGTTGCATTTTCTATATTGAGGCGTCCATAAAATACTTTTTTAATTGCAGGGTCGTTGTACCTATGAAAATCTGTGAGAGGTAATGTATGCCTACAATGTGTACATATCATATTTTCGGCAGCGATGAGTTCGCTGTCACAAGATTTACAGGTTTCTGGAAAAAATAGAGAACGGAGCGATTGTAGCAATGGCTTATACTTTTTTTTTCTAAATTAACCCCTTTATGTGAATAATAGAACATCTATGCGTACTAAAAGTACCAATAACACCTTATTACTCCTTGTAATCTTACTCTGCTTAGTTGTAGCGGGCCTAGGGTTTCATACCTATAATTTTCAAAATGAAGTGCAGCAACGTGAGGCACAGCTAGTGAATGATAAAGAAAGAGTTACAGCACAGCTGGATGAAGAGTTGTCAAAGTACAGCACCCTTATAAAAGAGAGAGATGCATTAAAAGGAGCGCTTAAACAAGCGCAATCAAGACTACTACAACTCAAGGAAACACTAAGAGACGACGACCTGAGTAGATCAAAAATGCAGCAGTTTCAAATGGAAATACAAAGACTGCGTCGAGAGCGAGAATTTTTTATAAGTGCAAATGATAGTCTACAATTAGAAACAAAACGTCTTGTTGCATTGCAACAAGAAACACAAAAAGCACTTGATCTAGCGACAAAATCTCAAGACAGCATACAGAAATCTAATAGAGATCTAGCAGAGAGACTTACACAAGGAGCACGTCTTACAGTAAGTAATCTCGCAGCAAGAGGAGTGATCCAGCGCAATAGCGGTAAGTTTTTTATGACTTCTAGAGCGAGTCGCGTTGAGATGATGCAGGTGTGTTTTACCGTAAACGATAATCAACTTGCAGAGGCAGAAAATAAATCTTTTTACGTACAAGTACTTAATGGGCGAGGTCGCATGATAGGTGTAGAACGTAATGAAAAGTTTGAAGACGGGTCTGTGGTACGCTATAATACAAAAACTACGATTGCATTTAATAAAACCGCATATACCATCTGCGAGCTTGTTCTGCCTGTACAGCAGATGGAAGGTGGTGATTACACTATAAATGTCTACCACGAAGGCTCCATGCTACTCTCTACCATACTTTCTTTAAAATAGAGCAATCGCAATTTCCGTTATTTCGGAGGGATTGCTATTTTTACAGCTTGTTACAAACGGAAACAAATAATTTTATTTTATTGGTTTGAGATGTTTTTACGCTTTCGCGAAAGCGTAACCTTATACCTCATCAATATTAATAGATTGCATAATTAATCTACAGACTATGGCTCAACAAGACGATCATTTTAAAAAAGTAATATCTCACGCAAAAGAATATGGCTACATCTTTGGTAGTAGTGAGATTTATGATGGCCTAAGTGCTGTGTATGACTACGGTCAAAACGGTGTTGAACTTAAGAAAAATATACGCGAGTACTGGTGGAAGAGTATGGTGCAAATGAACCAAAATATTGTAGGTCTAGATGCCGCAATATTTATGCACCCTACTACATGGAAAGCTTCTGGTCACGTAGACGCATTTTCTGATCCACTTATTGATAACAAGGATTCAAAGAAGCGCTACCGTGCAGATGTACTGGTTGAAGATTACGCAGAAAAGCTCAATCAAAAAGCTGAGAAAGAAATTGCTAAGGCTGCAAAACGTTTTGGAGAAAGCTTTGATAGAGTGCAATATGAAGCGACAAATCCTAGAGTTATGGGGTATCGCGAGAAGCAAAAAAGTGCAACCGCACGACTTGCGCAATATCTAGATGCAGAAGATCTACCAGCAGTAAAAGCACTTATAGAAGAACTAGAAATAGGATGTCCAGAGTCTGGATCAAAAAACTGGACAGATGTACGCCAGTTCAATTTGATGTTTGGCACAAAACTAGGAGCATCTGCAGAGACAGCGACAGATTTATACTTACGTCCAGAAACGGCTCAAGGTATTTTTGTAAACTTTTTAAACGTCCAAAAAACAGGACGTATGAAAATTCCTTTCGGAATTGCTCAAACAGGAAAAGCATTTAGAAACGAAATTGTTGCGCGTCAGTTTATCTTTCGTATGCGAGAATTTGAACAAATGGAAATGCAATTTTTTGTGCGTCCAGGAGAGGAGATGAAGTGGTATGAGCACTGGAAAGAGACACGCTTAAAATGGCATAAATCATTAGGCCTTGGAGAAGAGAATTATCGTTTCCACGATCATGAGAAACTTGCGCACTATGCAAATGCAGCAACAGATATAGAATTCAACTTTCCATTTGGGTTTAAAGAGCTTGAAGGAATACACTCTAGAACAGACTTCGATCTTAAAGCACATGAAGAGCATTCTGGAAAGAAATTACAATTTTTTGACCCAGAGCTTAATGAGAGTTATGTGCCTTATGTGGTAGAAACTTCAATAGGGCTTGATAGAATGTTTCTAGCAGTATTCTCTGCATCACTTCAAGATGAAGAGTTAGAAAACGGAACTTCAAGAGTAGTATTAAAACTACCAGCAATCTTAGCTCCTGTAAAAGCGGCTATTTTACCACTAGTTAAAAAAGATGGACTACCAGAAGTAGCACAAAAGATTATAGATGATTTAAAATATGATTATCGAGTAGCATATGATGAGAAGGATGCAGTAGGTCGTCGTTATAGACGTCAAGATGCGGCTGGAACACCCCTTTGTATCACTGTTGATCATGATACACTAGAAGACAATATGGTGACAGTAAGAGATAGAGATACAATGGAGCAACAACGTGTTTTAATCACAGATTTACCAGATATTCTCAATAAGAAAGTGAATTTTAGACATTGGATAGCTTAAATCCAATTACTTATAATTTTAAAAAACACTCATTTCATGGGTGTTTTTTTATGCTTTAGATTCAGATTTTTGTATTTTTAATAACTTTTTAACAAACAAACCACTAAAAACTACATTATGAAACAAATCTACTCACTGCTGGTCGCAGCTCTCTTAGCCTTTAGTTTCGGGATGTCTGCTCAGCAAACAAAGCCTGTTGGTCCATTTACTGTAACAACAGCAGCTACTGTAACTCAGATGCCATCAATACAATCCCGCACTACTCTGATACCATCTGTAGATAAAAAAATAAAGATGCAAGATGGTCGTGCTACTAAGAATCAAATCCTTATCGGTAAAGGAAGTAAAGGAGTAGACGCGTTATCACAAAGTCAACATAGATCTCAAGGAACTGTTCCAGGTAGAATGCCGAGCCTTGTTGTAGAAACGGCACTATCTAACTCACAACCTACTGATCCTTCTGGCGCTGTAGGGCCTGATCATTATTTTGCAGTATTCAATACTGGATTTAGAATTTTTGACAAAGAAGGTAATCCATTAACAGCACAACTAGGGACTGAAAATATCTTTCCAGCCACGGGATGTTGTGACCTTACCGTTTCATATGATAATCTTGCAGATCGGTGGGTAGTATCATTTCTTGGAGGAGGAGTGCAGATTGCTATTTCTAATGGCCCAGATCCAGTAACTTCAACTTGGACTGTGTATAATTTCCCAAGTATATCAGACTACAATAAGCTGTCTGTATGGAGAGATGGTTATTATGTAACTGAAAATACTGGCGGATCAACAAAATTATGGGTTCTAGAAAGAGCATTTCAAGATGATGGGACTCCAGATCCTGCTGCGCAAATGGCGGGATTTGAGTTGCCAGGTATCGTTACTAATGGTTTTCACAGTCCACAAGCGTTAAATATTACTAATGACAATCACCCAACTACTGGTGGATGTCCAATAGTATACCTACAAGATGATGCTTGGGCTGGTGTAGCTTCAGATCATATAAAGTTATGGGAAGCAACTATGGATTGGGATGACACTTCAAATTCAGTGGTTTCTGCACCTTTAGAAATTGCTGTAACAGAATTTACTTCTGTATTTGACGGTGGTTCTTTTGTGAATTTAGAACAACCTAATGGGGGAACTTCTATCGATGCTTTACAAGCAACAATAATGAATCAAGCTCAATTTAGAAAATTTGGAAGTCATAATAGTGGAGTGTTTAATTTTGTTGTCGACGTTGATGATTCAGGACAAGAACTTGCAGGAATCCGCTGGATGGAGTTACGTCAATCTGAAGATGGTGGAGCATGGTCACTTTTTCAAGAAGGTACCTACACTGCCCCAGATGGTAAACATGCATGGCATGCTTCAATGGCCATGGACCAAAATGGTAATATAGGAATGGGATATTCTGGTATGGCAGGTTCAACTACTCCAACAGATGGGAGTGTAGATGTTGTCTTGAGTTCTTATTATACGGGTCGTTATGCTGCAGACCCACCAGGCACAATGTCTGTAGAAGAAACGTTATTAGCTAAAGGATCTGGAAATATACCAGGAACACGTTATGGAGATTATGGTAAAATGGATGTTGATCCTAGTAATGATAAAGGCTTTTGGTTCTTAAACGAATATGTTGGAACAAGTGGTCGTGCAAATGTGTTAGGAGTATTCCAACTTGCTCCAAACCTTCCTAACGATGTAGGTGTTACTAGTATAGATACTCCACTAGATGGAAATCTTACTGCTACAGAGCAAGTAACAGTTACAATTTTCAATTTTGGTGAGAATGAAGCTTCAGATATTGAAGTTAATTATCAAATTGATGGAGGTGCTTTAGTCACAGAAACTTTTGCTGGCCCATTAGCATCATCTACATCTGCACAATATACTTTTACAGGAACAGGTGATTTTTCAGTAGAAGGTCAAACATACAGTATTACTGCATCAACAAATTATAGTATAGATGAAGATAATATCAATGATTCGACTACGAGAGAAGTAACAAATATTTCTCCAACAGATTTAGGTGTTATTGCTGTGACAGCTCCTACAACTGGAGAAAACTTAACAGTAGAAACAGTTACAATTACGATAGAAAATTTTGGATCGGTAGCTCAAAGTGGATTTGATGTTACTTATTCAGTAGATGGAGGTGGATTAGTTACAGAAAACGTTGGAACTGCAAGTGTAGCACCTGGGGAAACTCTTTCTTATACTTTTGCGACAGGTGCAGATCTAAGCACTATAGCAACATATATTATTGAAGGGGCTACGGCATTAACAGGTGATTTTGATAGCACTAATGATGCTGCGTCTACAATGGTTACAAATTTATCTTGTCTCTCAACAGATAATACAGAATCTCAAGCAGTAGGTCCAGATGCTAATACTGTTACTGAGTCTATCATAGTTATAGGAAATGATTTTATCATTACAGATGTAAACCTTACCATAGATGTAGCCCATACTTGGGATGCTGATTTGTTAATAGAGCTTGTTGCGCCTGACAATACTGTCGTGGAACTTGCTCCTAGAGTAGGATCTAGTGGTGATAATTTTACTAATACAACTTTTGATAGTCAGGCAACAGTGAGCATAGTAGATGGAACTGCACCATTTACAGGAGTGTTTGCACCTAGTGGTTCTCTTGATGTTTTAAATGGATTAACTTCTGCGGGAGATTGGACACTTAGAATTACGGATAATGCAGGAGGCGATGGCGGAACTTTAAATAACTGGAGTTTACAATTATGTGCTGCAGAAGCTCTCTCTGTACCTGAGCCTTTCTTAGTAGGGACTGATTTGAATGTTATAAATAGAGGAAATAATCAATTTGATATTTCGCTGAATACAACTGAGATTAATGATCGATTAGATCTTAATGTATATAATATGCTCGGTCAACGTTTACTCAATAATAGACTTTTTAATGAAGGAAACGGGTATCAATTTGACTTAGATATGTCTTATGCAGCAAAGGGTGTATACATAGTAAAAGTAGGAACAGGTGATGTAGGAAAAGTACAGCGCATCATTGTTCAGTAAGAATAAATTACGTTTAGAAAAAAACCCATTGCATTAGCAATGGGTTTTTTATTTATCAAAATTAAGAAGTCTATTTTTACTTCTCCATCTTCATTTCCGTAATTCCTACAGGGCTAGCTTTGTCGCACCTATTCATGCGTCGTTGTGGAGTATACTTAAACCAAACGCTTGCTCCATCCTGCATGAAATCCTTATCTATGGTCATAGGGTCAAGATGACGTCCATCTTCAAGTTTAATTGTCCACTCACAATCGCCTTCCGCTTTAGAATGTACAATAGTTCCAGATGTATATCCAGTCGTGTCAAAATCCATAAGTGTTGTTTTAGTGTCTTCTGTAGCAACCGCTTTTTGCCCACAGCAAGAAAAGGCCATGATTGCAACAAGTGACATACCGCTAATGTATAATCTTGTTCTCATAATTAGGTAGTTTTCGTTTCCTTAAAGGTCGTCAAAATTTAGAAGAAAGCCTTAATCTGAATATTACCTGTATGGATAGTTCGTGTTTCTTCACTTTTACGCCCAAAATAAGATACATTCAAATCTAAAAATTTGGTAATTCTTTTTTGTGCGATAGCATTCCAAGTAAAATTTGTTCCTGGTTGTAATCCTTCTAGAATCTGATATGCTACTGGACTAAATGCGCTTCCGCGAAAATCGTTATTGATATACGTAAACTCCCCAGTTAATGATACTTTTTCTAAATCTGCTAACGCAAAGGAGATACCAAGATTCTGTTGGTCAAGTTGTTCTTGCTCGCCCGTCGTGTTATTCTTATTTTGGTATTCGTAAAAAAGTGAGACCCTCGATTGTTTGCCAAAGAGATATGAGAGCTTAGGATTAATGCCAATGTTATCTACATTAAAGTTACGAGCTATAAAATTTTCAGCGTTACTTTCTGTAGACCCCATGTCGCCTTGGGCATTAAATAGCCAGCTCTCCTTTATTTTGTGTAGGAAGTTGAGTTGATGACTTTGTACTACACTCTCCTGTAATCCCGTAGAGAGAAGAATTTTTGATGTATTTGATAGAAATGAATAGGAGGTTGTGTAGCGTTGCTTTCCTCTATTAAAGAACAATGTATTTCTAAAGTTAACCGTAGCGCCTATTTCATTTTCATCCTCATTAAATGGGTTCAAGCTAAAATCGTTATCAGTGCGCAATACTCGTTTATCTAAGATATAGCTAGACTGATTGTAGAAGTGGGAAAGAAACTTTTTTATTCCTTTAAGTCCAGACCACTGTCCAGGCTGTAATGTGAGTTGCTGGCTTAGTTTGTTTTGATGAGTTCTTGCAAATACTTGATTTGGGAGTAGTATTCTCACGTAATCTGCTTGATCTTGAAACTGCGCTATCTCAAACTCTTCTAGCTCTTGGATACCGTCTCCATTATAATCATTCCATGTGTGGGTTCCTTGACCTTCATCTACTTGAATAAAAGTAAATTCTTGCTGAGGTTGTGTTCCGCTATTAGTTTCAAAAACCGTGTTAAGTCGGATGATGTCATTTGCAAATCGCTGATTATAAAGTAGTCTTGAGTTGAGCGAATTTTCATCTTCTCGTTGATCTTCATAACTAAGATTACGATAATTTAGAAAGAGCGAGATGTTCGTTTTCTCATTCTTTATCAATTGGGATTTTAAGTAATATGTATTTGATGTATTTACACGTGCGATACGGTTAAGTCTCACACTATCATTTACACGATATCTATATCCAGCTTCCATATAGACGTTTGTGCTGTCTCCCACGCCAGCAAAAGCTTTGTAAGCACTAAATCGCTGACTGTTTGCCGTTATAGAATCATTCCTCTTTGTGAACCTAACATTGTCCTCCATATTAAATGAAGCGCCTATCCATGATTTTTTAAACCCGTAAATGGCATTTACGTCTGCTCGTGTAAAGTCTGTATTGAGTTGTACATCATCTGTACTAAGCGTACTTGCATTAATCGCAGTTCTCAAATTACCAAGGTGCCAGTTGGCATTTAAGCTGTGTCTGTAACCATTGTAAGCATCTTGAAAATTTAGATGTTGAAATTGATAGGTAATTGCTCCTTGCTCTGTACGAGCATAATTGAGTCCTACCGTAGTAAAGTGTTGAGTTCCTAGTAGGGTTCCTCCAGCTTGAGCTAGTGAGTTCTCTACATTCCAATCTCGGTTAAATTCTATATTGTAAAGCCCTTCAATACTTCTAAAATCTTCTTGTATAAAGTCCCAACTTCCAAAAGCGCGAAAGCTGGATAAACTATCCGTTTTATATAGCAGCTGATTTACGTCTACATGTGCAGCATAACCATTATTGTCATCATCATCTAGCGTAGAGAATGTATTTGTGTCATTACTACTTCCTGCAGCTTCAAAGTTTATTGTAGTTTTTTCTGAAGGTGTGTAGCTTCCATTTACTACGGCTAATTGTAATACGGTAGGAGCAAAAAGTTGTACTTGAGGGGCAAAAGAACCTTGCGAAATACCATTAATAGGGGCAACATATTGAAATGTACGCTGTAAAGTATTTGTCGTGCTTAAAATGTAATCTCCTTGGTTTTCTCCTACATTAGTAAAGCGTACTTGAAATAAATCTTCATCCGGATCAGCGCTAAATTCAAAAACCTCGACGCCATTTGTAATAATCTGCCTGTAGAGAATCTTATTTTCATCAAAGGTGTCTGAGATTGCGCTAGGGGCAATCATTTCTTGCATATCATCACCAGCTTCTTGTAAAATAGCAACCTGTTCGGAGGTGAGATTTTGTTGTAGTGGTTGATTTTTAGCATCACTTTCTGAGTATACGTGAGCAGATATTTTGAGTTTATCGCTTTCGCGAAAGCTTCCTCCTCCATACGCCAGAAAGCGAGTGTAACGGCGTTCAGAAAATTGATAGGCAACATTAATGCGCATTTCACTAGTGATGGGATAAGTCGCATTAAATCGAATCTCTCCAGCATTATAATCGATAATATAGTCTTCGCTTTCTCCACGTGTGAGCGGGATGCCGTTTACATAAACAGTCTCACTACCCGAAACAACTAGAACAAACAACTCACCATTAGGCCCAGTGAGTTTATAAGGACCTTGATTGCCTTCTTGCCCTGTAAAAGTACTTTGTGTAAAAACACCTCGCACTAAAGCTCCAGAAGCATGTAAGTCTGTCTGTTTATCATCTGAGTGATTCAAGGTGCCACCTAAGGATAAGCCCTGAATTTTCTTTGTAAACCTACCAAAATAGGTGTCCTTGTTTTCTAGATTAATATCACCAGCTCTTATATTCCAATTATCAGAAAATAGCTCGATAAAAACCTGGTCAAACTCATCTAGATTTTGAGAGTATCCGCCTTGCTGGCTAGGTATATTTGCATCTTGTATAGAAGCGCGTAAGGTAACGCGCTCACTTAGCTTTCCACTTATTTGTAAGTCAAGCTCTGAGTTTAAGGTGCTGTTTTGACTATTGCCTACAGCGACTCCTCTCAGTATACTTCCGCTCACGTTAAGGCCAGAAAATGGAGTGACAGTATTTGTTCTCCTGTCCTCACCTAGGCTTATCACCTTATTAAGGCTCCCAGTACTCGTCACAATCTGGCTAGGGTCATACTGAGAGTAAGCACGCGTGAGAAAATCTGGATAAACTTTATACGTTACAATGAGAGAATCTGGAAGTGCTCCATTTTTCGCGCTAAGCGTAATGATACTTTTTCCATAATCAACACTATAAGCTGTACTGTCTATCCTTGAGCCTTGTAGCGTGGTAATTTTAAATAAGGATGGATTTATACTTACAGAGTCTAAAAGTACAGAGTCTCTTACTACAATTCTTTTGGTACGCGTTTGTTGTGCTAGAACAGCACTGGTGCATAATAGTAAAAGAACTGTGTAAAATACGCGCATCAATAGTAAAACTCTAGGCTGAGGTAAATATTACAATTACTCAAAGGTAAACTTTATAAGTTTTTTACGAGGTGTGGAAAAACCTAATTTATAACTTAGCAGTCCAATACAGCATACTATGAAAATTATCTCTTATAATGTAAACGGTATCCGTGCAGCTTTGCGCAAAGATTTTGCCACCTGGTTGCAACATACAGATCCAGATGTGGTGCTGTTGCAAGAGACAAAAGCAACGCCAGACCAAGTAGATACAGCAGTTTTTGAAAGTCTAGGATATGAGCATTACTGGTTTAGCGCACAAAAAAAAGGATACAGTGGTGTGGCTATTCTCACAAAGAAAACACCTAAAAATGTAGTTTATGGAACGGGAATCGAATCCATGGATTTTGAAGGTAGAAATATAAGAGTAGACTTTGACGATGTTTCTGTGATGAGCATGTACTTGCCATCAGGAACAAATATTGCCCGTTTAGAACATAAACTGGAATACATGTCGTTATTACAAGATTATGTAAACGAGATTAAGCAGGATGTTCCAAATCTTGTGATAGGTGGAGATTACAATATTTGTCACGAAGCTATAGATATTCACGATCCCGTACGTAATAAAAATGTGAGCGGATTTTTACCTGTAGAGCGTGAGTGGATAAGTAATTTTATGGACAGTGGTTTTATAGACTCTTTCCGTCATCTTAACAAAGAGCCAGATAACTACACATGGTGGAGTTATCGTGCAAATGCGCGAGCAAATAACAAAGGATGGCGCATTGATTATAACATGGTAAGCGAGCCTCTTAAAAATAATATTGAACGTGCTGTGATTCTCTCTGATGCTGTGCACAGTGACCACTGTCCGCACATGGTAGAATTAAAATTATCTTAAAAAAAATGAATACAATGTTTAAAAAATCCCTTCTTATAATACTTGCGATAAGCGCATTTACTTCTTGCGTTCCTGCAAAAAAGTTTAAAGATCTTGAAGCAAGCTATAGCAGGTTGCGCAAGGATAATCGTAGCCTTGAGGATAATGTAAAGGACTTAAAAGCTGAGCTTAAAAAGACGAACGCAGTGTATGATAAAGTCTTAAAAGATTTAGGCTCAAGTATAATTAGAGTAGAGGAGTTAGAAGGGGAGTACGCTTCCGCGAAAGCTAATCTGGAGCAACTACAAGCAAGTTATAACGCACTAGAATCTAATAGTAGTGCCACTATAGCCGAAAATTCTCAGAAAAACAGACAACTTCTAGCCGAACTAGAGACAAAACAAAATGATCTTGCCGAAAAAACTGCTGCTCTTGAAGCAGAACGTACTCGTCTTGAAAAGTTACAAAAGGATCTAGCAGAACGCTCTGCGAGAGTAGATGAGCTAGAAGGTGTAATTGCAGCAAAAGATGCTACAATGAGAGCCCTTAAAGAATCTATCTCAAAAGCACTTACAGACTTTGAAGGAAAAGGGCTTACCGTAGAGCAACGTGATGGTAAAGTGTATGTATCACTTGAGAATAAGCTTTTATTTGATTCTGGTAGCTGGACAGTAGGCGCAAACGGAACAAAGGCGGTAAAGCAATTAGGTAGCGTGCTAGCAGATAATCCAGACATCGCTGTGCTTATCGAGGGACACACAGATAATGTGCCTTACGGAGGTAGTGGAAATCTAGCAGGAAACTGGGATCTCTCTGCAAAAAGAGCAACAGCTATTGTTGAAATTTTACGCACAAACAGAGATATAGACCCTAAGAATCTAACAGCAGCGGGCCGTGGAGAATATGCTCCCGTAGCCGAAAATGATAATGCAGAGAACAAAGCAAAAAATAGGCGTATAGAAGTAATCTTGACACCTAAACTTGATGAGGTGACAGCTTTGCTTAATGATATTGATTAGATAAAACGAGAGCTGTATAGTTGCACAAAGACGCAATGATTTGCGTCAAATCCAATACTTATGAAATACACAACAATACCAAATACAGATATAAAAGTCTCAAAAATTTGTTTGGGATCAATGACATGGGGTCGCCAGAATACGGAGGCCGAAGGCCATGAGCAAATGGATTATGCACTTACTCAGGGTGTCAATTTTATTGATACGGCAGAGATGTATAGCGTGCCTTTTCAAGAGAAAACGTACGGTGCAACAGAAAAGGTGATAGGAAGCTGGCTAGCCAAAAACAAGAACCGAGATCAGATTGTTCTTGCTTCAAAGATTACTGGCCCTAGTCCAACATTTGCTTCTGTAAGAGATAATCTTGGTTTTTCTAAAGAAGCTATTGATGATGCATTGCACAAGAGTTTAAAACGTCTCCAGACGGATTATCTTGATTTATACCAATTACACTGGCCAGAGCGTAACACAAATTTCTTTGGAAAACGAGGGTACACTCACAATCCAGATGAGCAGTGGGAAGATAATATTGCAGAGATTCTTGAGTCTCTAGACACCTATGTAAAACAAGGAAAAATTAGAAATATAGGACTGTCTAACGAGTCTCCTTTTGGCCTGATGCGTTTTGTAGAGGAAGCTAGAAAAGGTGCGCCAAAGGTTGTAACCGTTCAAAATCCTTATAACCTTCTTAATAGAAAAGATGAGATAGGTCTTACAGAAGGCTTACATCGCGAGAATGTAGGTTTGCTACCATATTCTCCTCTTGGTTTTGGGCAACTTACAGGAAAATATCTAGACGGTTATCCAGAAGATGCGCGTGTGACTCTGTTCCCAAACTACAATCGCTATCACAACGATAATGCTTTTGAAGCAACACGTCGTTATAAAAAGATTGCAGATGAGCATGGATTGAGTCTTACACAAATGGCACTTGCATTTGTGACAGATAGACCTTTTGTAACTGGTAATATTATAGGGGCTACAAGTATGGAGCAACTTAAAGAAAACATTAGTAGTGCAGATATTACACTATCTGAAGAGATTTTAAAAGCGATAGACGAGGTGCACGCAGCAATACCAAACCCTGCTCCATAGCAAAAGTACATCGCTGTATGTAAAAAAGGTGTTCTGTAAAGCGTGCCTTTTTCTTTTCACGCTTTCGCGAAAGCGTAATTATCTACATAAAATCATGTAGATGGAATGGGCTTTATAGCTGTTTTATATAGATATCCTTGTAAACTATCATAAGCACGTACATGAAACCAATTACCTGTTTTTTCTAGCAAAAAGACAGTATCCTTTCTCTTTAATGTGCCAATTCTTTCTGAAGTTGAAGTAGGTGATACGCGCATCGTACTATTATTCTTAAGTAAACCTATATTGCTAGATAACGAATCTGAAATAAGAGGTGACTCCGTTTGTTTAATGTATGGATATGGGTTGATGGCGCCTGTGCGATTATATATGCCAAAATGTAAATGTGGAGGTGTCGTTCTGGCATTCCCAGTATTGCCTACTAAGCCAAGTGTATCTCCTATTTTTACACGCTGTCCAGTGGTAGCGATTATGCTATCTAGGTGCGCATAATATAGCGACTGACCAAAGATGCCGTCACGTAACCACACTTGTTTACCTCCTAGACCACGATTACCTGTGGAGGATATCATACCATCAGTAATCGCTACGATGGGGGTTCCTCTTACAGCAAAAATATCTACACCCTCATGGCTACGCTTGCCGCCGCTTCTAGAAGCGCCCCAGAAGCTTTGCACAGCCTTATTGCTTTCTCCGCTTACTGGAAAGCTGTATTGTGGTTTTGTATATATTTTTAATGCAAAGGAAGAGCTTGCGCCTATTTGAGGTTGTATAAGGAGTGTGTATAATCCGGGCGCAGTAATTTCGGTAGTGATTTTTTTCTCATTTGGCATATTAGATAGCCTAGGCGTTGGATTCATTATAGAATCACTCTCCCACGTAAAAAGATCAAGGAATATGGCGGTTGAGTCTACATTGTTTTCAACTTCCGCATGAAAAATCTCACCTGCAGCGAGTGTAAATGTATAGCGGTAGGGAATCAAATAGGTAGAAGAATAAGTGCCTACAGTGGTATGCGGAATATCCGAGAGTGCGTTATTGCTTAGTGCTTTTTTTTGATACGCTTTCGCGAAAGCGGAATTCCATGATTTATAAATACTATCATCTTTCTCAAAACCACGAGCGTAAACTTCGCGAGCCGAGGGTTGTGTGATGGCGTCTGTGGCTTTTTGAATTTGGTTACAGCTTACTGTGGCAAGAAGTAATAAGGTACATAGGATCTTTTTAAACATAGCAGCAACTATGCAGAAAAGGTGCCACATGATTACAAGAATCAGTCAGATATTGACGCAATTGATTTTATGTGAACGTTTTTAAAGACTGCTGTAAAATGATGCTCGTTTATCTAGTAGCTTATCCAAAAAGATGCCTTACGACATCATGAACTTTGGCTACTTTAATTACATTGATGTGATAATTAGTATCAGGTATTTTGCAATATTTTGAAATCACGATGCTTGTAAAACCTAGTTTTTCTGCTTCGACAATTCGTTGTTCAATACGGTTTACGGGGCGTACTTCTCCTGCGAGACCTATCTCTGCAGCAAAACACATAGATTTATCTACGGGGATATCTACATTGCTTGATAAAACTGCCGCTACCACTGCCAGATCTATAGCAGGATCATCTACAGTGATTCCTCCAGTCACGTTGAGAAAAACATCTTTTGCCCCTAGTTTAAAACCTGCTCGTTTTTCTAATACAGCGAGAAGCATATTGAGTCGCTTTACATTGTATCCTGTAGAGCTACGTTGTGGTGTTCCATACACTGCGGTACTCACAAGCGCTTGAATCTCAATCATAAGCGGTCGCATACCTTCCATTGTGGTTGCGATTGCTGTACCGCTCAAGTCTTCGTCATTTTTTGAAATGAGAATCTCACTTGGATTACTCACTTCTCTCAATCCTGAGCCTTGCATCTCATAGATACCTAGTTCGCTAGTGCTTCCAAAACGGTTTTTATGTGCTCTTAAAATTCTATAAACGTGGTTACGATCTCCTTCAAATTGAAGGACGGTGTCGACCATGTGTTCAAGAATTTTTGGTCCAGCAATATTTCCATCTTTTGTGATGTGACCTATAAGAATTACAGGTGTTGCTGTTTCCTTAGCAAACCGTATCAGCTCTGAAGTGGTTTCACGGATTTGTGAGATACTTCCAGCGGTGCTTTCTATATGATCAGAATGTAGTGTTTGTATAGAGTCTATAATCACAATATCTGGCTGCATCTCTTCTATGTGCCTAAAGATATTTTGAGTTTTTGTCTCTGTAAGAATATAACACTGGTCGCTTTCTGGATTAATACGCTCAGCACGCATTTTTATTTGCTGCTGACTTTCCTCTCCAGAGACGTAGAGTGTTTTGTAAGGTAGTGCTAGTGATATTTGTAATAGTAAAGTGCTTTTTCCTATTCCAGGTTCTCCACCTAGAAGAGTAAGCGACCCAGGAACTAAGCCACCACCTAGAACACGGTTGAGTTCGCCGTTTTTAGTGTTCATTCTAGCCTCAGAAGCGGTAGAAATATCGGCGATTTTTAGGGGTTTGCTGGTGCGTGTAAGTCCAGAAACTTTTGCGGTTTCCGACTTCCAATCCTTTTTATCTACTTTTTGTACAACCTCCTCAACAATGGTATTCCATTGTTTACAAGCATTACACTGGCCTTGCCATTTGGCATGTTGTGTGCCACAGTTTTGACAGAAAAAGGTAGTTTTTGTTTTGGCCATAAAATGAGTAATCTGCTTGCAAAATTAGAGAATCACACCTCCTTTTAAAATTATTTTGATTTAAATAATATGTGATTTACAGCACAAGAATGCGCTATAAAAAGTAGAGGTTATAAATAATTAATAACCAAAGTCTTGTTTGATTTGGTCTGCTCTATCTAGCATTAAATCTTTAGTAAGAAATGATACTTCTTCTAGTAAAAAAGCATTTTGATATGCACGCATCGCCTTCTTAGGTTCTCCAGATTTCTCTAGTGATAGTGCAAGGTAGTAGTTTCCTAACATAGTTTCTGGGTATTGCTTGCGAGCAACCTTTCCAAGTTCCTCAAGGCCTTCCCAGTCTCCTTTTTTCTCAAGCGCTGTAGATGTTGCTATAAAGTCATTGATACGTATAGGGTCATCTAGGCCAAAAAGCGTTTTTACCGTTGCATACTTATCTATTAGATAGTTATAAGGAGACTCGCTAGGTAGTATTTTGTCTTTATACTCTTTTTTGCTAATAGGGCGATAAATAGAAAACATGTTTTCTAGTGCCTTTGGTATAGCGCGACCTACTAGTGAGTAGTGCGTAGCACCGTCAAAATTGTCAAAATTATATTGAACATTCTCATTTTGCACCTGTTTCATCTGAGCGTCTAATTGAATAATAGGATCGCGTAGTACACTTATATCGTCACTTGCTGTTGCGAGGTAATAGAATATTTTTTGCTTTGCTTGTCCTAATCTAGCGACAAGGCGCTCTTCCATTTGTGGTGCGAGATCTGGACTTAAGGAAATGTATCCTTGAAATAGCGCAGGATCTTTCATTAAGTAGTAATTCATAAAATTTGCGGTCATATCATGGCCTACTGCAATTCTAAACGTACTAGTTCTGTAATTTTCATCTAGATAAGGCATTACTTCTAAGCCTAAAAATTCAAAGAATGAAGCTCCAGTATCAGATGGGAGGTTGCTTACATCATCATAAAATGTATCATCATCTCTACTGTCTACTTGATTAATACCTACTACAATAACTTGTGGCATTTCTTCCCAGTAGCTATAATAATCTACATTACCAGCTACGGGTTCAAATAGGTAGTCGCCATCCATAACTACAATTACAGGATATGATTTTTCTATATTCTCATCATAATTGCGAGGTAACTGTATTTTAAGCTGTCTGGATGTACCTAGAATTTCTGATTGAATCTCTTTGTAGTCAATTTGAGAAGAAGCTAGTACACTGTAAATACAGAGTATTAGGGTAAGTAGGTTTGTTTTCATGTGGGAATAACTTTTTAGTTATTAGGATAGTCCTAAAATATGAAAAATTACCGTCTTTTAATGAGTAGCAAGATAAGTGCGCAAATGCCGCCTATGATTACATTAAAAATAGTTTGGGTTCCCCAGAGGAGCCAGCCAAAGGTTGCGCCATCTTCGTATCCAAAAAAGGTAAATATTGCAGCCATAGCTATGGGATATAATCCCATTCCTGCATTTGTAGCACTCATTGCAAATGCACCTATTACAAAGGAAGCAAGAATAACCCCTAGTGGAGCCTCTGCAGTGCCAGGTACCGTATATTTCATGATCCAAAACATACCTATATACATACCCCATATAAATAAGGTGTGTAATATAAATGCAGTGTTATGCTGCATATTTAGAATACTTTTTACCCCATCAAGAAGTCCGAGTCCAAACTTTCTAATTTTCTCAATAAAAGGATGTGAGGACTTTTTAAGTAATCGTAAAACAAAGATTCCAGCAGTAAGACCGACAGCAAGTAGTATGATAAAACCAGTGGGGTTTGCATTTTCTTGAAAATAAGCTACGAGCGCTGTAGATTGTAATATTACGGCGGTAGTCATGATGAGAAGTAGTACGATAAGATCTGCAATACGCTCTGCTACAATAGTTCCAAATGCTTTTTCAAAAGGAATGTTATCTGTTTTTGAAAGGCTTACACCTCTTAAAACCTCGCCAGATCTAATGATAAAGGTATTTGCAAAATAGCCAATCATAATAGCCATAAAGCTTGTGATGAACTTAGGCTTGTACCCTAAAGGCTCTAGTAAATATTTCCAGCGGTAGGCTCTAGAAAAATGGCTTAATAAACCGAATAGTAGCGAGATAACAATCCATATAGGATTTACCATTTTTATGGCTTCCCACATATCGCTGCGCTCTACCGCAGTCATTTTACTAAGTTGATACCAAACCAAAAAAACTCCCACGAGTGGGAGTAAGATTTTAAGTGCGAGACTTTTATGTTTGTTACTTATCAACGTTAGTTGAGCAAGTTTGTTTCTTCATTAGGGAAGCATAAAGTAGGTTTAAACTTTTTTGCTTCTTCTACTTCCATAAAGGCATATACAATTAAGATAAGTGTATCTCCTTTTGCAACTTTACGAGCAGCAGCACCGTTTAAGGTGATTTCCCCACTATTTCTTGGTCCAGGGATTGCATACGTCTCAAGACGCTCTCCGTTTGTTACGTTTACAATTTGTACACGTTCTCCTTCAATTATATTTGAAGCGTCCATCAAGTCTTCATCGATGGTAATACTTCCAATATAATGTAACTCGGCACCCGTTACTTTAACGCGGTGTATTTTTGATTTTACAACATTTACTAGCATAGTGCAAAGGTAATAATAAGTTTAATTTAGGGCTATATTATCTATAAGTCTAATCTCACCAGCATAAACGGCAAGAAAAGCTCGGTATTGTTGGTTTTTACGCTTTCGCGAAAGCGTACTTAAATTTTTAATATTTGCAATCTCAAAGTATTCAAGGTCGAGCCCTTCTTTTTTCTCCAAAGCCGCTGAAACATACTTTCTCAATTGTAGCGCAGAGTGTGTGTCAAAATTATTCTTCACATACTGGAGTACCTCATAAATAAAAGGCGCAATAGCAAGTTGAGTCTCAGTAAGTCGTGCATTGCGACTGCTCATTGCGAGACCATTTTCTTGTCTATGTATAGGGCAACCTATAATTTCTAAAGGTAATTTTTCTTTTTCTACAAGCTTGCGCACAATAGCGAGTTGTTGATAATCTTTCTCTCCGAAATATGCTTTATCTGGATTTACTTGTCTAAAAAGGAGATTTAAAACAGTGCCTACACCATCAAAATGTCCTGGCCTGTGCTCTCCCTCCATAACCTTCTCTATGGCTCCAAAATTATAAGGGGTAGAGGAGACCTCATTTCCATAAACTTCTGTAGCCGTTGGTGCGTAGACTACCACTTTATCTCCATAATGCGCTAGAAATTCTAGATCTTTATCTAGAGTGCGAGGATACTTGTCTAAGTCTGAGGCGTTATTGAATTGTGTAGGATTAACAAAAATGCTTACTATAATTAGGGCACAATCTTTGAGTGCATAATCAATAAGTGATGCATGTCCATGATGTAGGGCGCCCATTGTAGGGACAAAACCTACGGATTTGCCATTGCTTTTTGCTTGATGGACGATCTTAGAAATCTGTTTATGAGCTGTTATTGCTTGCACTTTATTAAAATTTTAACGGGATGCAAACTTACTAATATTAAGACTAAGTGCGTAAAAATTTGTACTTTTGCGTGTTTTTTGAATAGATTAACAACCTAATTTTTACATATATGAAAGATAAGAGGATATTGTACGTGTCATCTGAAGTGATTCCATACCTCCCAGAGACCGAGATTGCCTCTATGTCGTTTGAAGCTCCTCAAATGGTTAATTCCAAGGGTGGGCAAATACGCATTTTTATGCCGCGTTACGGTAATATCAATGAGCGTAGACATCAACTACACGAAGTAATTAGATTATCTGGAATGAATTTGGTTATCAATGATTTTGATATGCCACTTATTATAAAGGTTGCTTCTATACCTAAGGAGCGTATTCAGGTATATTTTATAGATAACGAAGAGTATTTTAAGCGTAAAGCGACCTTTACAGACGAAGAAGGAAATCTTTTTCCTGATAACGACGAGCGTGCCATTTTCTTTGCAAAAGGAGTTGTGGAGACGGTTAAAAAACTAAACTGGGCGCCAGATATTATTCACGTTCAAGGATGGCTAGCATCTTTATTGCCATTATACCTTAAGCATTACTATGCAAGTGAGCCATTGTTTTCAAAGAGCAAAATAGTGACATCTATTTATAATCAAGGATTTGAAGGGTCTCTTAATGAGGAGCTTATTAATAAAATCGCTTTTGATGGTATTGATCCAGAAACTATAAAAGAATTAGAAGATCCTACTTACGAAAACCTTATGAAGGTTACTATTAAAAATAGTGATGCTGCAATCGTAGGTTCTCAAGAGTTAAATGAAAACTTAATGAAAATCCTTAATACGACTAAAATTCCTGTTTTGTCGTATAAGAAGAAAGAGGAGTTCCCTCAGGCTTACGAAGATTTTTACACTACTCAAGTTTTAGAAGAATAGACTATTTATGAGATTGAATAAAATGCTTAAGCAAGCAGCCATGGTTTTGGGGCTTGCGCTGTTGATTATTTCCTGCGAGGACGAGTTTGGTTCTATAGGGACTAGTATTGTAGGAGAAGTTAACTTTGATACAGACCTTGCTCAAGATTTAAAAATCGCAGCTTACAGTCGCAACTATGCAGACGCCTCAGGTTTTAATGGGGTTCAAACTAGTGGTACATCTGTTGGTGTTGTTGGTTTCTATAAAGACCCAACTTATGGTTCTACAACTAGTTCGTTGTTAACTCAGGTAGCTTTATCTAGTACTGATCCTGATTTTGGTGATGAAACTGAAATTGATTCTGTTGTTTTTTCACTTCCATATTATTCTACATTAGAAGAAACCGATACAGATGGAAATTCTACTTATTCATTAGACTCTATTTTTGGGAACACTCCAGGTCAAATGAAATTGTCTGTTTATAGATCAAATTTCTTTTTAAATAGTTTAGATCCAGCCGAAGACTTCGAAAGCTCAGCAATTTATTATTCTAATGAGATTTCTGAATTTCAAGGAGTAGAAGGGGATTTGTTATTTGAGGTGCGTGATGAGTCGGCTAATGGAACGCAAGCAGAAGGTTTTGTGCCAGATGCTAGCGAAATCGTATTAACTACGCCAAATCTTGACGATGCTGGCGATCCAGATGGAACTAATGAGGTAGATAGATTGAGTCCAAGAATTAGACTTTCATACACAAACGGAAATGCTGGCGATGCCGCTGTCCTAGATTATTGGAAACAAGCAATCATTGACCAAGAAGGTCAAGGTACATTGTTAAATCAAAATACAGTAAACGATTATTTTAGAGGATTATATCTAAAAGCAGAAGCTATTGACGATAAGGGAAGTGCTATTCTATTTGATGTAGCAAACTTAAATGTTACTATATATTATTCTTTTATTAATGAAGATTCGACAGTAGATGATTCAGGTGAAGAGGTTTCAACAGGAACTGGAAACATATCTTTAAGGTCTTCAGGTGTACGTGCAATCGCTTACGAAAACGATTTTAGTCAGAGTCCTATAGGATCTACCAGTTTTAATGAGTCTCAAAATCTAATTGACGGTGAAGAAAACTTGTATTTAAAAGGTGGTGATGGAAGTATTGCGTTAATTGATCTATTTGGGGCTGATGAGGATGACAACGGTGTTGCAGATCAGTTGGAAGCTTTAAGATCATGTAATATTATTGTGAACGAAGCAAACTTGCAATTTTATGTTCAACAGGACGAACTGAGTACTGGTAGTAGTGGAGAGCTGGAGCCGGAGAGAATATTCATTTATGATTATGAAAATAATGCTACACTGCTAGATGCTCTTATCGATAATACCACAGGAGATGATGGAGTAGTTGATACAAGAACTAACCACTTAGGTCGACTTTCTAGAGAAATAGATGGTGATCTTTCAAGTAATGGTGTTAGTTATAGAATACGTCTTACACAGCACATAAATAATATCATTAAAAATGACTCTACAAATGTGAGATTGGCTTTGTCTGTCTCTCAAAATGTGACTATTGATAACACTGCGTTAATTGGTGGTACAGGTGGTGTGCAAGATGGGCAGCGCGTTCCATTTTCTGGAGTAATTTCACCAGAGGGAACCATATTGCATGGAACTGCAAGTTCTGATGAAGAGAAGAAATTAAGATTAAGATTGTATTATACAATAACAGAAGAAATTGATCCTAACAGCCCTTGTGGTTTAGCCTTAGGACTATAATAATTTATAAGTATGTGTGGAATAGTTGGTTATATAGGGCATAGGGATGCTTACCCAGTTGTCGTTCAAGGTTTAGAGAGACTCGAATATAGGGGTTACGATAGTGCAGGGATTGCATTGTATGATGGTACTGATTTAAAGTTCTCTAAGACAAAAGGTAAAGTTGCAGATTTGCGCACTAAGCTAGAATCTGAAATTTCTACGACAGGTAGTATAGGTATTGGGCACACAAGATGGGCAACTCATGGTGTTCCTAACGATGTCAATAGTCATCCACATTTATCTAATTCTGGGGATTTAGTAATCATTCACAATGGAATTATAGAAAACTATGACGCTTTGCGTCAAGAGCTTATAAAACGTGGTTACACTTTTCAATCAGATACTGATACAGAGGTATTGGTAAACTTAATTGAAGATGTAAAGAAAAATGAAGGAGTTAAGCTAGGTAAGGCAGTGCAAATTGCACTTAACCAAACCATAGGTGCTTATGCAATTGCGGTTTTTGATAAAACAAAACCTGACGAAATTGTGGTTGCTCGTTTAGGAAGTCCTCTTGCTATTGGAGTAGGTGAAGATGAATTCTTCATTGCTTCAGATGCTACGCCATTTATTGAGTACACAAATAAGACCATCTATCTTAAGGATGGCGAGATGGCGGTAATACGCAATCATAAGAAATTAAAAGTGCGTAAAATTAAAGATGATTCTTTAGTTGATCCGTATATAGAGGAGTTGAAACTTAATCTAGAGCAAATAGAAAAAGGTGGTTATGATCACTTTATGCTTAAAGAAATTTATGAGCAGCCTCAAGCAATTAAAGATACTTTCCGTGGGCGTATGCTCGTTAAAGAAGGTATTATCAAAATGGCAGGTATTGATGATAACATAGAGAAGTTTAAAAACGCTCGACGTATTATTATAATAGCTTGTGGTACATCATGGCACGCAGGACTTGTAGCTGAGTATATATTTGAAGAGTTTGCTCGTGTGCCGGTAGAGGTTGAGTATGCTTCAGAATTTAGATATCGTAACCCAGTAGTTTTTAAGGATGATGTTATAATAGCAATTTCTCAAAGTGGAGAAACTGCAGATACAATGGCGGCAATTAAACTTGCTAAGGAACAGGGAGCGTTTGTTTTTGGTGTTTGTAATGTTGTAGGTTCTTCTATTTCTAGAATAACAGATGCAGGAGCATATACACATGCAGGTCCAGAGATTGGTGTTGCATCTACAAAGGCTTTTACTACTCAGATAACAATACTTACTCTAATCGCCTTAAGACTTGCTCAAGCAACAGGTAAAATGGCCGATTCTGAGTTTAGAAAATATCTACAAGAATTAGAACGTATCCCAGCAAAAGTTGAAAAAGCATTACTATGCAATGATCAAGCAGAGCTTGTTGCTGCACAATATAAAGATGCGCCTAACGCTCTTTATCTAGGACGTGGTTATAATTTTCCAGTGGCACTTGAAGGAGCGCTTAAACTTAAGGAGATATCTTATATTCATGCTGAAGGTTATCCTGCGGCAGAAATGAAGCACGGACCTATCGCCCTCATAGATGAAATGATGCCAGTTTTTGTTATTGCAATGAAAAAGGGTCATTATGAGAAGGTGGTGAGCAATATTGAGGAAATCAAAGCACGTAGCGGTAAGATTATCGGTATTGTTACAGAAGGTGATACGGAGGTTAAGAGACTTGCAGATCACGTGATAGAGATTCCAGAAACGCTAGAGCCTCTTACTCCAATTTTGGCTACTATTCCGTTACAGCTATTATCTTACCACATAGCATTGATGCTTGGTAAAAATGTAGACCAACCACGTAACTTGGCAAAGTCGGTTACGGTTGAGTAATATTTTAATAATCTACTGTTTCACTTAGGGTATTTTAGAATGCTCGCCAACTAGATTATTTAATTTTTTATAAAAGGACTTATTCGCTAGAAGCTGAATAAGTCCTTTTCTTTTGCATCTATTTTAAAGAAAATCAAATTATTACAGCCGCCGTGTATATTCTCTAATCGCTGAATCATGGGAATCATGAAAAGGCTTATAAAAACTTACATTTTGCATTTTTGTATAAAATATTAAACAGTATCTTTGCACCACGAAAAACGATAATTTTTTCGCTTTTATTTCGCTAAACATTAAATAGATACTAATGTCAAAAGTTACAGGTAAAGTTGCACAGATTATAGGCCCGGTAGTAGACGTCGCTTTCGAGAGCGGATCTGAGTTACCAAAAATCTACGATTCACTAGAAGTTACAAATTCAAACGGAGCACTACTTGTTCTTGAAGTACAGTCACACATTGGAGAAAATACGGTACGTACAATCTCTATGGACTCTACAGATGGATTAAGCCGTGGGGTAGGTGCAGTTGCGACTGGAGCGCCTATTCAAATGCCTGTGGGTCCAGATATTTATGGACGCCTTTTTAATGTTATAGGTGATGCTATTGATGGAATGGATAACTTGCCTAAGGCAGGTGATGCTGGTTTATCAATACACCGTAGCGCACCAAAATTTGAAGATTTATCAACATCTACAGAAGTACTTTTTACAGGTATTAAAGTAATTGACCTTATTGAGCCTTATGCAAAAGGAGGTAAGATTGGTTTATTCGGTGGAGCAGGAGTAGGTAAAACTGTACTTATCCAAGAGTTGATTAACAATATTGCAAAAGGTCACGGTGGTCTTTCTGTATTCGCAGGAGTAGGAGAGCGCACACGTGAAGGAAATGACCTTTTGAGAGAGATGCTTGAGTCTGGTATTATCAAATACGGAGATGACTTTATGCACTCTATGGAAGAAGGAGGATGGGATCTTTCTAAAGTAGACAAAATGGGGATGAGAGACTCAAAAGCTACTTTCGTTTTCGGTCAAATGAATGAGCCACCTGGAGCACGTGCACGTGTTGCACTTTCAGGACTTACTATAGCTGAGTACTTCCGTGATGGAGCAGGAGAAGGACAAGGAAAAGACGTACTTTTCTTCGTAGATAACATCTTCCGTTTTACACAAGCAGGATCTGAGGTTTCTGCACTACTTGGACGTATGCCATCTGCCGTAGGTTACCAGCCTACTCTAGCAACAGAGATGGGAGCGATGCAAGAGCGTATTACTTCAACAAAAAGAGGATCAATTACATCTGTACAGGCGGTTTACGTACCTGCAGATGATTTAACAGATCCAGCACCAGCAACAACGTTTGCTCACCTTGATGCAACAACAGTACTTTCACGTAAGATTGCAGAACTTGGTATTTACCCAGCGGTAGATCCTCTAGACTCTACATCACGTATCCTTACTGCAGAGATATTAGGAAGCGAGCACTACAACACTGCACAACGTGTAAAAGAGTTGTTACAGCGTTATAAGGAGCTTCAAGATATTATCGCCATCTTAGGTATGGAGGAATTATCTGAAGAAGATAAAATGGCAGTAGGACGTGCACGTCGTGTACAACGTTTCCTTTCTCAGCCATTCCATGTAGCAGAGCAATTTACAGGTATCCCAGGATGTCTAGTAGATATTAAAGAAACTATCAAAGGATTTAATATGATTATGGACGGAGAGTTAGATCACCTTCCAGAAGCAGCATTTAACCTTAAAGGAACTATCGAAGAGGCAATCGAAGCAGGAGAAAAAATGCTTCAAGAAGCTTAAGAGATTTTTAATTACGCTTTCGCGAAAGCGTACTCAAAATAATATACTATGCATTTAGAAATTGTAACTCCAGAGGCATCTCTTGTAAGCGGTGAAGTATCATCGGTTACTGTACCAAGTGTAAATGGTGAATACCAAATGTTAGATAATCACGCAGCAACGGTTTCTTTACTAGGAGCAGGTACTGTAAAATTTGAAGGAAATCCTACAATTGCCGCAGGTCAGGAAGGTAAATTTACCAAAACACCAGACGGTAAGTGGTCACTTGTCATTGCAAGTGGTACTGTAGAGATGAACAACAATAAAGTGATTGTGCTAGCAGATTAAAGCGCATTTTAATAAGTTTAAAAGCCCAAACTCTACCTAGAGTTTGGGCTTTTTTGTATTATTAAAGTATGGAAAAAAAGAATGTAGTAATCTCCCAAGGCTCAAGAACTCTTCTAGAGAATATCATTGCAGCTGCGTGTTACACGATAGCTCTTTTCTGTTTATACCGGTGTTTTACAGATTTAAAACACGTAGGAGGGTATGCTTATTTTGGTACTACTTGCTTTATGTTGGGTTTACGATTTTCTATCTCCAAGTACTATCGGTTTAATTTTAAAGCCAATCGTTTTAGAGACATGTCTGCAATAGGTCCTATTGAGTGGGGTGATTGGGTAAAGTATGATGAGTTAAATTATGTAGCTGTTTTTCTCAATGCAAAAGATTTTTATGAAGTCAACTTGTGGTATGATGAAAATAGACGTTTTAATCTTTCTAATTATGCTGAGTTAGATGATGCACTTATGGGAGCAAAAGAAATCACACAATTGCTAGCATTAGATTTATATGACGCTGGCACAGATCCTTATAATGGGCGATGGGAAGAAGTGCAAGTAGGATAGTAATTACCACTCCCAAGAGATGATTTCCCAACTTACATCTTCTGATGCATGATTTTCTAGGATTTTAAATCCTACGGCCTTATGGGCATTCAGTGATCGCGTATTTAGTGTTGCGACCTCAGTAATAAGACATTTAAATTGTGAGGAAAGCTCATCTCTGTAGTATGAATAAAGTCCCTTAAAGATGCCTTTACCTCTATATGGTTTGTCTATACAGATTTGTCCCATCACGAGATAGTTTTTATTAGGATATAGCCCATCTGCAATATCAAACATAGGTGTGAGAATAGGCATTTCGTAGCGAAAGCTATGTATCATTGTTAATGCATAACCAATAACTTTCTTATCCTCCATAGCTATTATGTGAGGGTAAGCGTCATTCATTTTTTTTAAAATTGCGAAAGTATGCGGTACAGTAACATATCCTTGCTCCTTTTGCTCCTCTAGAGATACATTCGTTTTTAGCGCTTTTCTCTGAATGTTTAGAATTTGCTGGAGTTCGTTATCGTCTTCTGCCCGTTTGTAGCTTACCATATCTTTCGCTTTTAAGTACTTGTATACTCCAGTATATCCCCTGGTTGGCAATCTAGCGCTTCACATATGGCTACTAGCGTAGAGAAGCGCACTGCTTTTGCCTTGCCGGATTTAAGGATAGAGAGGTTTGCTTCTGTAATTCCTACAATCTCTGCAAGCTCTTTGCTCTTCATCTCACGATCTGCCAGTACTTTGTCTAAGTTAATAGTTATAGGCATAGGTTATATAGTTAAATCGTTTTCAGATTTGAGTTGATATCCAGTTTGTGCCATATCAGCTACGATAAGGACTATGAGTCCTAGGATGGCAAGCAAAGAGTCTAGGAGTATGAAGCCAATTTTTGTGGCTTCTTCTCCTCCATTTATAAGTGCTATGATATCAAAAGTTGCATTAGAAATTCCCGAGAGTAAATATATATATCCTGCCCAACGCATTAATTTTCTTGATGTTTCTGTAAAAAAACCACTCCATAAAATACCAAGAATACATTTAAGGCTTATACATAAACCTATGAAAATAAGTCCAGTGACTAAAAACCCGATTATCATATTGTATTTACCAAAAATAACATCATCTTCAGTTGCTTTAGATAGATTAATGTATGCTTCGGCTATATGAATTGAAGTGCCAAAGTGGATTAGAAACAGAATAATAACAAAAAGCGTAATCGCAAATAGGACTTTAATCTTTCTCATATTTTAGAATATTATCGTTTTACAATAACAATAATTTTATTTAGAATTTGCGCATAAAAAATCCCCAGCACTATTTTTAGTACTGGGGATATAAGTTGTACAAGCTACCTTTTTATTTTTCTTGAAGCCAGTATTTTCTAAGCTTGCTAGGTTTTTTGCTTGGGTTAGGATCCATTGCTATTGCGTAGGTAGGATCTGCGCTTACTGTTAGTTTAGTTGTAAGCTTTCTGCCAAATCGCTCATAGTTTACTGCTATCGTCTGTCCTACGGTAAGCGAATTCAAATAAGTTTCATAAGCCTCACTAGTTCTTAACTCCGTGCCATCTATGGCAGTAATAAGATCCCCTTCATTAAGGCCGGCTGTATAGGCTGATGTTCCTTTTGAGGTAGCTCGTGCAATGCGTAATCCAGTTTCAGTAGCGTTTACTCGTATTCCTAGGTATGGTTTTGTTTCGTCTTGTGTGATTGTGAGTCCCGCATTGGTAAGTAGGTTCTGATAATCTGGCATTTGACTATCATAAATATATTGAGAGAAGAACGTTTTCGCGAAAGCGTCACCCGCATACTCAGTTAGTACGTTCTCAAGATCTTGTATAGAATAAGAGATTTCCTTCTTTCCAAACTGATTCCACACCGCTTTAAAATAATCGTCAAGATTAAGTCCTTGCTGGCGTAGTGAGAGATCAAGCGCAAGCCCGAGTACACTACCATATGAGTAATAGGAGATAAAGGTGTTGTTTCTATTTACAGGATCCACAGAGGTCGCGGCATCTACAAAGGGCGCCTGGTAGCTCATCTCAATCGGGTTAAAATAGTCACGAGCAGGCGAGTTCCATACGTAGTTAAACGTCCCGTTTAGACTTTTTACATAGTCTTCACTAGTGATAACACCAGCGCGCGCAAGTATAAGATTTGTGTAATAGCTTGTAAAACCTTCGGCAAACCAAAGTGAGCCACTCATATTGGCCGCTGTAAAGTCAAAAGGCTCTAAATCTGCTGGGCGTATGCGCTCTACATTCCATGAGTGGAAAAACTCGTGAGAGACAGTGCCTATATTTCCTTCCATTCCTCCTGCTGCTAGTGATTCTCTGTCTGTAAGTATCGTGCTGTTGCGGTGCTCCATCCCATCTCCAGAAACGTGCGGAGCATAGCAAGCAAGAAAAGTGTACTCGCCAAAATCATAGGTAGGTAATGTTCCAAAAACCTCTTTTTGCGCCAGTACAATGGCTTTTACCTTATCCCAATAGGTGTCAAAATCTTCTGAGGTGTCATCACTATGCAACGCAAAACGTATGTTCTGACCGTCAACTGTAAATTCCCTAAGCTGGTAATCACTTACCTCTGTAGGGCTATCTAAAAAGTATTGCAAGTTTGGTGCGCTGTAACGTGCATCGTCTATTTTTTTAAGTTGGCTCGCTACTTTCCAGTTCAAATCTTTCCTTAGCTTAAAATCTATCTCAATAGGGCGGTGCTCTTCTCCTTCCATATACATAAATGTTGCTGGCATATTAAGGTGTGCGTGCGACTCATCTACTTGTGAGTATGTGCCGTCTGCTCTATTTGCAAATAGTGTGTATGACACGTTTACCTCTCCGTCATGATCTTTAATCTCCCACGAGTATGGATCTGGGCGTGTTGCTTCTAGCGCCTGTCCCTTGCTGTTTGTAGCCTTAACATTAAAAACGTTTTTTGCAAACTCATGTATTGCGTAGCGTCCTGGTGAGGATCTACTCATACGCACCACTACGCTCTTTTTCTTGAGTTCAGGAAAAGTGATAGCTATCTGTGCTTCATGGTGGTGTGCGTTATCAAAAGATATCTCGTACACATTAGTTTGTCCATAACAGAGGCTAGTGAGTAAAAGGGCGATACATAAAAATCTCATAGTAGAATATTTAGAATTTAAAAGTAAGAAACTAAGATCACTTCCATGGGTTATATATGTCAAACACGTGAAGTATCTTTACCGTATGTTTCCAGAAAAACTACAGAAAAAACTTAGCATACGCAGAGACAGTGATTCTTTGCGAACACTTAATACTTCGTCAGGTCTTGTGGATTTTTCATCTAACGATTATTTGGGTTTTTCTAGTAGCCTTCCTATTGCCAAAAATATTGCAGAGCGAACACAAGAGATCTTAGACGAACATCAAATTATTGCAAATGGCGCCACCGGCAGCCGACTGTTATCTGGTAATCATACACTTTATAGTCAGGCAGAGACCTTAATTGCTGGTATTCATAATAGTGAGACTGCTCTTATTTTTAACAGCGGTTATGATGCAAACATTGGTTTTTTCCAAAGCGTGCCACAGCGAGGTGATCTCATTCTTTACGATGAGTTTATACACGCTAGCATACGTGATGGCATCCAGATGAGCCTTGCTAGAGGTTATAAGTTTAAACATAATGATATTGGAAATATAGAAACTGTAGTCAATCGTCTTAAAGCGATGCATCACCTAGATAATCAAGAAACTACAACGGCGATATATCTTGTTACGGAGTCAGTTTTTTCGATGGATGGTGATACGCCAGATCTAACTGCTATTTCTCAAATTTGTAAAAAGCATAATATCTACCTCATAATTGATGAAGCTCATGCAACAGGTGTTATGGGTGAAAAGGGGCTTGGTTTAGTGCAGGAGTTGGCGCTAGAAAACGAGATTTTTGCTCGTATTATCACTTTTGGAAAAGGTATGGGAGCACATGGAGCAGCAATTTTATGCAGTGAGTCATTGCGCGCGTATCTTATTAATTTTGCGAGATCATTTATTTACACAACGGGGTTGCCACCACATGCTGTAGCTACGATAATCGCGGCTTACGAGCAATTAGATGTACGGAGCGATACGCAGTTGCTAGTAGTGGGAAGTTTACAGCAACTTATAAGTCACTTCAATAGTCTTGTCATAAAGATAGGGCTTGACAGCTTATTTATAGAGAGTGACTCTGCCATACATTGTGCTGTGGTGGTGGGTAATGAAAAGGTTAGAACGCTTTCGCGAAAGCTTGAAAAAGAAAATTTTGAAGTGAAGCCTATTTTATCACCCACAGTTCCAGAAGGTCAAGAGCGCTTAAGGATATGTCTACACGCATATAATACGAAAGATGAAATAACAGCATTGCTGGCTATTTTAAAAGCGCAGTTATAGCTTACTAATATGTAATGTGAAGATTATATTTGTGCTATGTCAAACACATTTGTAACCATTGCTCAGTTTCAATACTCAAGTGGAGCTCAAATTTTTAAAGGTCGATTACTTGCAGAAGGTATTCAGGCTTTTCTAGCAGATAATTATACAATAGATACAGATCCGCTAGTGAGTAATGCCATTGGTGGTGTAAAACTACGAGTGCCTGCAGATCAAGAATCAAGAGCGAAAGAAATCTTAAGTAAAATCTCAGCGTATTCTGTTACCGAAGATGGTTCGCCTGTACATTGTCCCAATTGCAATCTGTCTCTTATACACATCTCCGAGCCCACGAGACGGACTCCTATCTCGTA
>CAJXSW010000005.1 GCA_913060645.1 uncultured Dokdonia sp.
CGAGATAGGAGTCCGTCTCGTGGGCTCGGAGATGTGTATAAGAGACAGTATCGGTAGAGAATATCTTTCCGCTTATTAAAAAGTTCTTATATAGTGATCACGAGATCTTTCTCCGTGAGCTCGTTTCAAATGCAACAGATGCAACACTTAAACTAAAGCACTTAACTTCAATAGGAGAGGCTAGTGTAGATTACGGAAATCCTAAAATTGAGATTAAGATTGATAAAGAAGGAAAGAAACTTCACATTATCGATCAAGGTCTTGGTATGACACAAGATGAGGTTGAAAAGTACATCAACCAACTTGCATTTTCTGGAGCAGAGGAGTTTTTAAATAAGTATGAAGAAGGAGCAAAGGATACTGGAATTATAGGTCATTTTGGTCTAGGTTTCTACTCTGCTTTTATGGTAGCATCTACCGTAGAGATTATCACAAAATCTTACAAAGATGAGCCAGCGGCACACTGGACGTGTGACGGTAGCCCTAACTTTACACTTGAAGCGGCAGATAAAACTGACAGAGGAACAGAAATCATACTACACATTGCAGATGATAGCTTAGAGTTTCTTGAAGAAAACCGCATCTCTGGATTACTAGCAAAGTATAACAAGTTTATGCCAGTGCCAATTAAGTTTGGTATGAAGACTGAGACATTACCTAAGCCGGAAGATGCAAAGGAAGAAGATCCAGCACCTACACAAGAGGTAGATAATATCATCAACAACCCAGAACCAGCATGGACTAAGCAACCTGCAGATCTAGAGGATGAGGATTATAAGAACTTCTACCAAGAATTATATCCATCACAATTTGATGAGCCATTATTCAACATTCACTTAAATGTAGATTATCCTTTTAACCTAACAGGAATTTTATACTTCCCTAAGTTAGGACAGGATATGAACATGCAAAAGGATCGCATACAGTTATATCAAAACCAAGTTTTTGTAACTGATAATGTAGAAGGTATTGTACCAGATTTCTTGACAATGTTACGCGGAGTAATAGACTCTCCAGATATTCCACTAAACGTATCACGTAGCTATTTACAAGCAGATGGTGCCGTAAAGAAAATCTCTGGTTACATCTCACGTAAAGTAGCAGATAAGCTTAAGTCATTATTTAATAGCGATAGAGCAGACTTTGAGAAGAAATGGAATGACATTAAACTCGTAATCGAGTACGGAATGTTATCTGAAGATAAATTCTTTGAAAAAGCAGATAAGTTTGCTTTATACCCTACAGTAGATGATTCTTACTTTACATGGGAAGAGCTTGAGGCAAAAATAAAAGACAACCAGACGGATAAGGATGGTAAAATGGTCGTGCTTTATGCAAGTGATAAAGATGCACAACACTCATACATAGAAAGTGCAAAGGCAAAAGGATATGAAGTTTTATTACTAGATACTCCTATTGTACCGCACTTAATCCAAAAACTGGAGACAAGCAAAGAGAACGTGAGCTTTGTGCGTGTAGATGGAGATCACATCAATAATCTTATCAAGAAAGAAGAAGAAGAGATTTCTAAACTTTCTGATGATGAGATGGAAACTGTAAAAACTACCATTACAGAAGCGATAGGGACTACTTCTTATACGGTTCAAGTAGAAGCGATGGACAGTAACGCTGCACCATTTATCATTACACAACCTGAGTTTATGCGTCGTATGAAAGAGATGCAGCAAACTGGCGGTGGCGGTGGTATGAACATGTTTGGTAATATGCCAGAGATGTACAACCTTGTAGTAAATGGTAACCATGCACTTGTGTCAGAAATTCTCAATGCAGACTCAGAAGACACTAAAAAGCGTTTAATCACGCAATCATTTGATCTAGCAAAGCTTTCTCAAAACCTTCTAAAAGGAGAGGAACTTACTAGCTTTATCAAACGTTCTTACGAGATGATTAAATAATTTTACTCGATATTATTTATATCTAGTAAGAAGTAAATTTTATAAAAGCCACTTTTCATTTATGAAAAGTGGCTTTTTGATTTTATAAAAGCGTAACTTTTTAAGTAGCTTACCGTCATATGAGATAGTAGCGCAATAACTTCACTTGTTATTTTGCAAACGACTACATTTAATAAATAAAAAATATCATGTCACTTACTCCTTCTACCATGCTCGATCTGGGTACAAAAGCTCCAGAATTTCAACTTATAGATACAGTTACAAATCAGCTGTGTAGTTACCATGACATAAAAGGAGAGCGCGGTACCGTGGTGATGTTTATATGTAATCACTGTTCTTTTGTTGTTCATGTGATAGACGAGATTGTGCGTATTGCAAATGATTACCGCGTGTTAGGTTTTGGGTTTGTTGCCATAAGTAGTAATGATATTGTTAAGTATCCGCAAGATGGGCCAGAGATGATGTGGCAAAACGCTCGTAAGAACAATTTCACCTTTCCATACTTGCTTGATGAAACGCAAGAGGTAGCAAAAAACTATAAGGCGGCATGTACTCCAGATCTCTATGTCTTTGGACCTAATGACAAGCTAGTATATCGCGGTCAGCTAGATAATAGTCGTCCGGGTAATGGAATTCCTGTAAATGGACGTGACTTAAGAGAGGCGCTAGATAACATTTTCAATAGTAAGCCCCAATCTACCCTCCAGAAGCCAAGTATGGGTTGTAACATCAAGTGGAAATCATAAATAGTGTAGTAGGATTAGTACGCTTTCGCGAAAGCGTGACTCAATAAATATATCTTTTAAAATTCTTAAATATCAGTAAGCGTTAGGGTCGCAGTCTAGAAGTAAGCCGAAAGTAAAGACCGCAAAATCAAAGTAGTGCCACTTAAAATTAAGTTTTTAGGTGCTAGATTTTTTGCTCTCCCTTTTTCTGCTATTTTTACGTAAATCCTAGACTATTGGAAATTTTAGAAAATCTGCGCATCTTAGACGGTATCGACATTTTGCTCGTTGCTACCTTGATGTTTTACTTATACAGGCTCGTCAAGGGAACGGTAGCTATAAATATCTTTATAGGTATTGTGGTGATTTATCTTATCTGGCAACTCACAGTACTTCTCAAAATGGAAATGCTTAGTACTATACTAGGGCAGTTTATAGGCGTAGGTATGTTTGCGCTCATTGTAGTCTTCCAGCAAGAAATCAGGAAATTTTTATTACTCATAGGAAGCACAAACCTCACGAAGGGCGGACTATTTAAGAATTTTAATTTTTCAAAAAAAGAAGGTGTTCTCAATCTAGATATTCATGCAATTCTAGGAGCTTGTGAGAATATGAGTAACACAAAGACAGGTGCACTTATCATTATAAGAAGGGCAACGAGTCTAGAATTTGTAAAAGATACGGGAGACCGTATGGAGATTGAGGTAAACAGACCTATTATAGAAAGTGTTTTTTATAAGAACTCTACGTTACACGATGGTGCAATGATTATTGAGGATAATAAAATAACAGCAACTCGTGTTATTTTGCCTGTAACTCAAGAACGCAATATTCCATTACGCTTTGGACTTAGGCATCGTGCTGCAGTAGGAATCACAGAAAAGACAGACGCACTTGCTCTAGTGGTAAGTGAAGAAAGTGGTGCTATAAACTATATAAAGGATGGTGAATTTGTGCTTTTTGATACCATAGATGAGCTGCGTGTTTTATTAGAACAAGAATTAATGTAACGCCATGTCTAAGAAACCATCAGATAATAGTAAGCTAGATAAAAAGAGTAGTAAGCTTGCTAAAAAAAGCAGAGATGTCCTCGTAGTTTCTGATCACTGTAAAAACTGCGGAACCCCAGTACAACTAGACCAGCGATTCTGTTCTCATTGTGGAGCAAAGCGCATGTATAATAGGCTCAACACCCGTAATCTTCTAGAGGACTTCACAGAGCGTTTTCTCAATATTGAGAATGTATTCTTAAAAACGTTTATCGTATTATTTACCGCACCAGAAGATGTAATCCATGGCTATGTAGAAGGTCTTAGAAAAAGATACATGTCTGCTTTCGGATATTTTGCTGTAGCACTTACCATAACGAGTGTCTATACCTTTTTCTTTAGAAATTGGTTTATTGATTCTGAGAGTTTCTCTGAGTTTTCAAATGGATTTGCTAGCGGATTTGAAACAACCGACGCAACAATCTTGACTAAATACATGGACTTTGTTTTTGATTATCAAAGCCTCTTTAGTTTTCTATGTATTCCGCTGTATGCTGTGATTTCAAAACTGGTTTTTTGGAACTATAAGCAGTATAATTTTATAGAGCATGTTGTCATCTATTTATACACCTATTCTCAGGTTCAGATTTTGATGTCTGTGCTTGGTATGCTCTTCATCTGGTCAAATATGGCGCAAGTGATTTTAGGAGTAGTGACTAGTGTATTTCCAATAATTTATACGATTTATGTACTCTATAGAATATTTGACTTAACAATAGAAAAGGCTATACTTAAAACTATATTATTTCTCGCCATACTATTACCGCTATCATGCTTATTCATAAGTGCGATAGGTGGAGTAATGCACTCTTTTGGGATGTTTGACGAGTTTATAGCAGATGTAAAACAGCAATCTGAATTAGCCAGAGCAGCTAGAGAAGCCGCTGTAAAAGCAAAAGACTCTTTACGTGTAGATAGTATCAAAGCAGCTGTACAAATCGTAAAAGATACGCTCAACTAATCTTTTGAATATTAAAACCAACCTATGTCTAAGTTATCTCGCGCTGAGAAGAAAGCTTTAAAAAAGAAACAGAACCAATTAGAAGTAAAGGATACTTGTGTAAACTGCGAGCAATTTATAGCGCTAGATCAAAGGTTTTGCTCACACTGTGGAGGTAAGCGTATTTACAATAAACTCACGTGGCGTAATCTACTAGAAGACTTTATCGATCGATTTTTTAATCTAGAAAATTCCTTTATCAAAACATTTGTAGCAATGTTTCGCCAGCCAGAAGATGTGATAGGTGGTTACATTAATGGAATGCGCAAGAAGTACCTTCCTGCCTTTAGTTACTTTGCGATTGCGATAACCTTGAGTGGATTTTATTCATTTATACTAAAGGGTTGGTTTCTTGAGGATTTTATATCTGCTCAATCTAGCTTCTATGGAGTAGATGCAGCAAGTGCTCAAATGGAAATGACCGAGACTGTTACAAACACTATGATGGAATATCAGTCCATATATATGTTTCTTAGTATTCCTATTATGGCGCTTATATCTAAGTTTGTATTTTGGAATTATAAAAATTATAATCTTGTTGAACATTTTGTAATATATCTGTACACATATTCTCATATATCAATAATATCAGTTACTCTTAACCTATTGGTTATTTGGAATACAACACTACTTTTTGCATTTAGTTTTGTAACTGTTTTCCTATTATTTGTATTTGCTGTGTATGTGTTGAAACGACTATATCAACTAGATAACGCCAATGTGATTTTGAAGAGCTCCTTGTTTTTAGTCATTATACTCGCGTTCTCTTGCTTTTCAACTATTCCTCTTATGATATATGGAGCAGCGCAAGGAGCCAAAATTGCTAAAGGGGAGAAGTTAGATATTGATGAAAATTCATTTTTGGGCAATATGGTTAAGCCAACTCTAGAAAAAGTAAAACGTGAAAAAGCTTTGGACTCCATAAAACAAGATAGCCTCAAACGTCTAGAATATGAGCTAGAGATCACTCCAGATATGATTAAAAATAGACCTCAGTAGGTATACGCTTTCGCGAAAGCGTAACAACAATAAATTTTCTAACAAATATCTCTTAAACGAGTAGTGATTGTTAGTATATATAAGGTACTTTGATAGACGCAGCATAAGATAATATATGAAACTATTTAAAAAAGAATTTACCAATAATGAGATCCTGTTCTATGTAAGGCGTGCCTTGTGGATTCTCTTTGCGTGGATGCTGGTTGCAAATATTATTTTCTTGTATGACTATGCTACACTCGTTTCTGCAGATGCACTTACATCAGATTTTGATTTTGAAGTTTCCTTTAAGGCAAACTTACTGGTGTCCATTATGGCTGGCTTAATAGGTGGGATTTTTACCGTTAATATTATGGAGTTGTGGTTACGTAAATATGCATTCTGGAGAGCGCTTATTTACATCACGTTGCTCTATGTCATTATTGCGTTTATTGTAGGTACTGTAGGAGCATATTACTACTATGCAGATTATCTTGGATTACATCTTACCAGTGACTTGCTTTATGATCGCGTGATTTCCTTTTATACAGAGCACATATTCATCAAGAATTTTGTGGTGTGGCTGTTTATTGTCATTCTAACGCTTATCATCCTTATGATTAATGATAAGTATGGTCCAGGCGTTTTTCCAGATTATTTGATGGGGCGTTATTTTCATCCTAAAACTGAGACGCGCATTTTCATGTTTGCAGATATTAGAGACGCCACTAGAATTGCCGAAAAACTGGGCGAACAAGAATATTTCAACTTTTTAAAGGATTTCTTTAATGATATCGCACCAGCTATTATGCAAACTAAGGGCGAGGTTTACCAGTACGTAGGCGATGAGGTTGTGATTACTTGGAAGATGAAAAATGGGGTAAAAAATGCAAATGCACTGCGCTGTTATTACCGTATGAAGAATATCATTTACAAGAAATCTATAAAATATTACAAGCGCTACAATGCCTTGCCAGATTTTAAAGTTGGCTTTCATTATGGCCAAGTTACAGTAGGGGAGCTGGGTAAAATAAAGAGAGATATTGCCTTTTCTGGAGACGTACTTAATACTACGGCACGTATCCAAAGTATGTGTAATGAGAAGGGAGTTGATATACTCGCGTCAAAAGCATTTGCAAGTATACTACCTAAGTTGCCAGGCACTACGCGAGTAGTATCTATGGGTGATGAGCTTCTTAAAGGTAAAAAGGAGGAAGTATCGCTAGTGACTTTTGAGCAAGGTAATATTGACTAATCTTTGCAAACTATATACGCTTTCGCGAAAATGTGCTCAACAGACTAACATTGAGAACTAGCTAGCCTCCGCTTGTGTAAACTGTACTTCATAAAGATTACGGTAATGTCCATCTTCCTTAGCGAGAAGTTCTTTGTGTGTTCCTTGCTCGATGATTTTACCTTTTTCCATTACAATAATTTGATCTGCTTTTTTAATAGTAGCAAGACGGTGAGCAATCACAATAGAGGTTCTTCCTTTAGTAATTTTATTAATCGCTTTTTGGATTAACTGCTCGCTGTGTGAGTCTACAGATGAAGTAGCTTCATCAAGAACAAGAATTGAAGGATTGCTCACATATGCTCTTAAAAAAGCAATAAGCTGTCGCTGGCCGCTAGATAACATAGAGCCTCGCTCTTTTACGTTATAGTGATATCCATCAGGAAGGCTAGAAATAAATTTATGAACGCCTATGGTCTTTGCACTTTCTATCACCGTTTCCTCAGAAATGTCTGGATTGTTAAGCGTGATATTATTCAAAATAGTGTCGGCAAAAAGGAATACGTCTTGTAGCACGACAGCAATCTCATTTCTTAGATTGTTTAGTTTTATGTCTTTAATATCTGTTCCGTCTAGTAATATCTTACCGCTATCTATCTCATAAAATCTACTAAGTAAGTTGATAATAGTAGATTTTCCAGCTCCCGTAGATCCTACAATAGCAATGGTTTGTCCTGGTGCTGCGGTGAGTGATATTCCTTTGAGTACCTCTTCATTCTCTACATAAGAAAATCTAACATCTTCAAAGTCTATTTTACCTTGTACGTTATTAAGTTCTAAGGTTCCTATGTCTTGTATAGAAGACTGTGTGTCTAAAATGCCAAAAACACGATTTGCAGCAACCATTCCCATTTGCAAGGTGTTGAATTTATCTGCGATCTGTCTAAGTGGTGTAAAAAGCATCTGGATATAGCTTATAAATGCTGTTATTAATCCTATGGTGATGACATCACTTTGCGCAGCTTTAAGACCACCATACCATACAATAAGACCTATGGTGACAGAAGTACATATCTCTGCAATAGGGAAGAAGATAGAGTTGTACCATACCGTCTTATTCCACGCATCCATGTGTTTTTTATTAATCGCTTGGAATTTTTTATGCTCGATAGCTTCACGGTTAAAAATCTGTACGATTTTCATCCCAGTTACACGTTCTTGTACAAAGGTGTTAAGGTTTGCTACTTGCGTGCGTACTTCCTCAAAAGCTACTTTCATCGCTTTTTGGAATACACGAGTTGCATATAAAATCACCGGGAAAACAGCAAGAACAATGAGCGTAAGTCTCCAGCTCTCATAAAACATAAATGCAAGAACGACACTCATCTTCAATAAATCTGCAATAATCATAAAGAGACCTTGAGAGAAGATACTTGAGATGGTCTCAATATCACCTACGGCTCTAGTAACTAATCTCCCCACTGCCGACTTGTCAAAATATTGCATCTTGAACGTAAGCATGTGATCAAAGAGTTTTACTCTTATATCCTTAATTACTTGTTGCCCTATCCAGTTAGAAAAATAAATAAATAGCAGTTGAAATAAAACCTCACCAAAAAGTACAGCGGCCATGAGCCTCATATAAAAGAATAAGTCATCACTAGATCGTTGAGATATCCCTAAATCTATGGCGTTTTTAAGGAAATATGGGCGTAGTGCAGCACAAAGTGAGAGTACTACGGCAGCTATAGCAGCTATATATAATCTACTGCGATACGGTGTCGTAAAAGCGAGTAGACGTTTAAATAATTGCGTATCAAAAGCTTTTCCTTTAGTCTCTGCCATGATCTTTATAAATTGTTTCTGGGTATAAAATCTCTGTTAAGTATAAACCGCGTCCAGGAACTGATTTTCCAGCCTGTGATCTACTCTTGCCAGTTATTACCTCGTGCATCCATGCAATGTCTCTCTTTCCTTCGCCTATTTCTAGTAAAGTACCTACAATGGCTCGTACCATATTACGTAAAAATCTATTTGCCGTAATGTGAAAATGATACTCATCTTCTGTCTCTATCCACGTTGCACGTGTAATATCACAAAGATAGGTGTTCACGTCAGTATTTGATTTAGAAAAACACTCAAAATCACTATAGTCAAGCAGTATCGCTGCCGCTTTATTCATAGCTTCAATATGCACTTCATTCCGTACTGTTGGTGCGTGATCTGATGTAAAAGGGTTTTTTTCTTTCCCTATGCGATACACATAAGATCTACTAGTGGCGTCAAAACGGGTATGTGCTTTATCTGCCACTTGAAAAATGCGTTTAAAGGCTATATCTTTTGGTAAAAGGCGATTGAACTTGTGGGTAAGTTTTTCTATGCTTTCTTGAGTAGTAAAATGGTCGCCATCCCAATCAAAATGAGCATACATCTGTGTGGCATGCACACCCGCGTCAGTGCGTCCAGCGCCCATAATTTGGACTGGTTTTCTCAAAATCATAGATAGTGCCTTCTCTATCGTTTCTTGCACGGTAACGGCATTAGGTTGACGCTGCCAGCCATGGTAGTGTTTTCCAAAGTAAGAAAGCTCAATAAAATAACGCACTGTGTTGTATTTTTGTGGCAAATATACGCTTTCGCGAAAGCGCACTCAAATGAAAAAGATACTCCTACTAAGCGATACACATAGTTATATAGATGATCATATCTTGGGTCACGTAGACTGGGCAGATGAGGTCTGGCATGCGGGTGACATAGGTGACTTAAAAGTAACAGACGCTATAGCAAAACGGAAACCGCTACGAGCTGTTTTTGGAAATATAGATGATACAGAAGCACGACAAGAATTCCCGCTCAATAATAGGTTTACTTGTGAAGGGGTAGATGTTTTGATTACTCACATAGGCGGTTATCCAGGAAGATACTCGCCAGCAATACGCGATGAGATATATAGTAACCCACCTAAGCTGTTTATTTGCGGGCATAGTCACATCTTAAAAGTGATGCCAGATAAAAAAAGAGGCCTCTTACATATGAACCCAGGAGCAATAGGAAAACATGGTTTTCATAAAGTACGCACCATGCTCAGATTTACGGTTCATGCAGGCAAGATTGAGAATCTTGAGGTGATTGAGGTAGCGCGGTAGCTGTCGCTCTTAGCTATTGATAATCAATTTGTAAGACTTGCAAGTTAAGCTTTGTATTACTTGAAGCTGACAATGTGGAGGTTTGTAACATTTTTGCGCAAGCATATTTGCCTTCCCACTAGTAAATAGTATCTTTGCAGCTCATTAAAAATAAGGATAATGAAAGACGGAATTTACGCAAAGATACATACGCCAAAAGGCGAAATCATTTTAAAATTAGAGCACGAGAAGACACCAGGAACGGTAGGAAACTTTGTGGCGCTAGCAGAAGGAAATCTTGAGAACTCACAAAAGCCTCAAGGAACTCCATATTATGACGGATTAAAATTTCACCGTGTAATTCCTGATTTTATGGTTCAAGGTGGTTGCCCACTAGGAACAGGAACTGGTGATGGAGGATACAAATTTGATGACGAGATTCACCCAGACTTAAAGCATGATGCTCCAGGAAAACTTTCTATGGCAAATGCAGGTCCTGGAACAAACGGAACTCAGTTTTTTATTACACACATCCCTACAGATTGGTTAGACGGTAAGCACACTGTTTTTGGAAATGTTGTAGAAGGACAAGAAGTTGTAAATGCAGTGGCTCAAGGTGATGAGATGACAAAAATCGAAATCATTAGAGTAGGAGCAGAGGCAGAAGCATGGAACGCTGTTGAAGCTTTTAGAACTTTTGAAGGTTCAAGAACAAAACGTGTTGAAGAAGAAAGAGCTGCACAAGCTGCAGAAATTGAAGCGCTAGCAACTGGTTTTGAAACTACAGCTAGTGGACTACGCTACCAGATTATACAAAAAGGTACTGGTGCAAAAGCAGAAAAAGGTAAAACAGTTTCTGTACACTATAAAGGAGCACTTCCTGATGGGACTGTGTTTGATAGCTCATTTAAAAGAAACCAACCTATTGACTTTCAATTAGGAGTAGGGCAAGTAATTCCAGGATGGGATGAAGGTATTTCTTTATTAAACGTAGGAGATAAGGCACGCTTAGTAATTCCTTCAGATTTAGGATACGGAAGCGCTGGTGCAGGTGGAGTAATTCCTCCAAATGCAACATTAGTTTTTGACGTAGAGCTTGTTGCTGTAAAGTAATTAGTTTTTGATACATATTTAAAAGGTCTGACTCGCGTCAGACCTTTTTTTATTGAATTGAGTCAATAATGTTTTGTATCGCAAAGCTTTCCTATTTTTGATGATATGGAAACACTACAATATCCTATAGGAAAATTTCAAGCACCTGCGCTTATTACTCAAGAGCATCTCACAGCGTGGATTGATACTTTAGACCAATTACCAGCTAGACTACGAGCCCTCACAAAGGATTTAAGTGATGAGCAATTAGATACTCCATACAGACCAGAAGGATGGACGGTAAGACAAGTGGTGCATCACCTAGCAGATAGTCACCACAATAGTTACATACGTTTTAAATGGGCACTTACAGAAGATAATCCTGTGATTAAGGCGTATGATGAGAAGGCATGGACATTACTGCCAGATCTAGAAGCATCACCTATAGAATGGTCATTGCGACATCTTGAGGTGATCCATCATAAACTGGTGCAATTACTAAAAGTAATGACAGAAGCACAGTATCAAAGAACCTTCAGTCATCCAAACGGAAATAAGATAGTTACTCTAAAAGAAAACCTAGGACACTACGCATGGCATAGTAATCATCACTATGCGCATATTGAAAACTTAGTGAAAAAAAGCAATTGGTAGTGATATGTTTAACACATAAAAAAATCCCACATAGTTTACTATGTGGGATTTTTATTTGACAGCAATGTACTAGTTACAAGTAATTACCATTTTATAATAGAGCTGGCCCAAGTGAATCCGCTACCAAAAGCAGCAAGGACAACAGTGTCACCTTCTTTAATTTTTCCATTTTCCCAGGCTTCGGTAAGTGCAATTGGAATTGATGCTGCGGTTGTGTTACCGTATTTCTGGATGTTGTTGTAAACTTTATCATCGCTTAACTTAAACTTTTTCTGCACAAATTGTGAGATGCGTAAGTTGGCTTGATGTGGGATAAGCATGTCAATATCTTCTACCTGTAAGTTGTTTTTTTGTAATCCCTCCATAATCACTTCAGAGAAGCGTACTACGGCGTTTTTAAATACAAATTGCCCGTTCATGTGTGGATAATATGGAATATCCTCTTGCGGATTAGTCTCTATAAGCTCAGGAACCCATTGCTCTGTGCTTGGTCCTTTAAGAGAAAGCTCTAATGCATGCTCACCTTCACTATGTAAATGTGAAGAGAGAATACCTATCCTATTATCCTCTTCACGAGAAAGTACCGCTGCACCTGCACCGTCACCAAATATGACAGAAACACTACGGCCACGAGTAGTAAAATCTAATCCTCCACTATGATTTTCTGACCCTATGACAAGTACATTCTTATACATGCCAGATTTTATAAATTGATCTGCCGTTGCAAGGGCATATATAAATCCAGAACACTGGTTGCGCACATCTAGTGCAGGAACCGTCTCCATACCCATCAAGTGTTGTACTTGAACACCACATCCAGGGAAGTAATAGTCTGGACTAAGCGTTGCAAAAACAATCATGTCAATATCCTTGTTTGTCAAGCCTGCACGTTCTATTGCAATTTCGGCAGCTTTTACACCCATTTTGGCAGTAGAGTTGCCATCACCTTTTTTTATATGTCTTCTTTCTTTTATACCCGTACGTTCTTGGATCCATTCATCATTAGTATCCATCAGTTTTGATAGATCATCATTTGTTACGACGTTTTCAGGAACGTATTTACCAAGACCGGTAATTTTAGAATTATACATAGTGTGTGATGTGTGTTTGAAAGAGTGTTTTGTGAGCAGATACGCTTTCGCGAAAGCGTACTAATTGATTTCTCGGGTGTAAAGATACTTTTTTACAAGGCGGAGATAAAGCGTAAATGTGTCAATTGCTATGCACGCATAGTTTAATGACATGAAGGCATAAAAAAGAGCGCCCGACTAAAAGCGCTCTTTTAAAAAACAACCTAACCAATAAAGTACCGTCAAAGATCACGGTACACTTATTACCGTTTATGCTACAGAATCTGTAGCGATATAATTTTTAAAATTATTGACCTTAATTTGTGCCTTTAAGTCATGCATCAAGTTATAAAGTCCAAAAAATGTTCTGTTTATATACAAGAAGTGCTTACTTCCTCTATTACCATTCATTTTACGTATTTCTGTATCCTTACTATACTTCTCACTTAAGACTGCGATTTGATCAAAAAAGGTACTGTCTCTAAAGTCAAAATCTTCTTGTTGCATAGGTTGCGTAAACAAACTCAACATCTCGTGGAAGAGTGCCGAAAAGAATGTTACAGTATCTGCATTATCATCTTTTCTCAGTATTTCTAGCTGATATAGTTTCTCTTCAAAAACAGCAGGATTATTAATATTTGCAGGCTCTGCTAGTTCGAAATAAGGAATGTAAAAGTCCTCTGGAACATGTTTAATGCATCCAAAGTCTATTGCGATAAGATTATTATCCTTATCTACCATGAAATTCCCAGGGTGCGGATCTGCATGTATACGTTTAAGCACATGCATTTGATACATGTAGAAATCCCATAATGCTTGTCCTAATTTATTGGCAGCTTCTTGGCTAGTATTGTGTGCTACAAATTCGCTCAGGTGCTCACCATCCATCCAGTCCATAGTGAGGATGCGCTCGCTTGATAACCCCTCGTAATATTTAGGAAAAGTAAGATTAGGTATTGCTGCACAATCTTCTGTCATAGCAATACTTTGAGCAAGCTCAAGATTATAATCTGTTTCCTCAAGAAGCTTGTCTTCTATCTCTTTAAAGAACTTTTCTTTTCCTTCACCTTGAAGATTAAACATTTTCTTTGCAATAGGCTTTACTAATGCCAGATCACTACTGATACTGTCTGCGACTCCTGGATATTGGATTTTCACAGCAAGTTTTTTCCCATTTAATGTCGCTTGGTGAACTTGGCCTATACTGGCCGCGTTCACACTTTGAGCCGCAAACGTATCAAATAGATCTTCTGGATATTTACCTAAATATTTTTTAAATGTCTTACGCACTAAGGGTGCAGAAAGTGGGGGAACTGAAAATTGTGATAAAGAAAATTTTTCTACATATGCTTTAGGCATAATATTTTTCTCCATGCTAAGCATTTGTGCAACCTTAAGTGCACTACCTTTTAAACTCTTTAAGCCGTCATAAATATCCTCAGCATTATCTTCATTGAGTTGATCCTTTGTTAAGGAAGGATTAACCACTTTCTTACCATAATACTTGGCATAATTTGCGCCTACTTTCACACCAGTTGTTACAAGCTTAGAAGCTCGCTGGAGTTTATTAGTAGGTATGTGGTCTATTGTTTTCATATATAGAATCCCATGAGGGATGTGTATTAAAATTTATTATTTAAGAACTTAGTCTTTATGATTTCGAGCCAAAGTTTTCTTTGAACAAGAACTTGCCAAAATCAATAATACTTTCTAAAGGTGTAGTCTCAAAAATGTCAAAAATTGCATTGACAGATTTTTCAATAGCTACATCTGTTTTCTCAAATCCTGGAGAGTTATCACTCATCCAATATTTTAATAAGAATAAGAATTGCACCCATGCTCCTTCGCTAAATAAACGAACAGGATTTTTTGTAATCTTATAGTTCTTATCGTCATTGCCAGCTTCAATGAGGTTTGATGCATATGAAGTGAGATGTCCTTTCAGCTCCTTGAGCTGACTCATATTCTTAAGCATATTTTTATACTTATTTAGAGAAAATAACACATAACTTCTATTTGCTGTGAGCAATTCAAACATCGTAAAGAAGTAAGAAAGCATCTTTTCCTTATTTGGATAGCTGTCATAATCACTGTCCATATGTAGGACAGCTACAGTATTGGTGTGAAAAGCATTCCAAATACCAGCTTTAAGGTTATCATAAGATCCAAAGAATTGATAGAATTCTGATTCTTCAATTTTTAGATCTTTGCAAAATTTATATATAGTCTTTGGCTCCTCTCCATGTTCTAATACATAATCCATATATGCAGAGATAATCATGGTAGAAGTAACTGCTTTCTTTTTGGCAGTTGTTTTTTTAGTCGGTGTCTTTGTAGTTGCCATAATACTTGTTGTTTGATGTAAAGATACATTATGTTTATCGTTGTTGCGATTTGATTAAACAAAAGTTAAGTTAAAATTATTTCAAATTATATGAAACTCTATGATGTAACAGAGATGCATATTTGACGCTATAGATATATAGGAGAGTGTTAGAAGTACGCTTTCGCGAAAGCGTAACAGCATTATACACGCATCTGTCTTATAATAGCTAGCTGCATATGCCTAGCTGTGACACCTTGTCATACTTTCTCTAGTGGCATACTCCTTGTCTATTTGTGTTTGTTGAAAATTAATAACACTTAAATACATATATAATGAGTAAAATAATAGGAATTGACTTGGGTACTACCAACTCGTGCGTTGCTGTAATGGAAGGTAACGAACCAACGGTAATCCCTAATGCAGAAGGTAAGAGAACTACACCATCTGTAATCGCTTTTGTAGAAGGCGGTGAGATTAAGGTGGGAGACCCTGCAAAAAGACAAGCTGTAACAAACCCTACAAAGACCGTTGCTTCTATCAAGCGTTTTATGGGAAACAAGTACAGCGATAGTACTAAAGAAGCAGATCGTAGTGCTTACAATGTTGTAAAAGGTGATAATGACACTCCACGTGTTGATATTGATGGACGTTTATACACGCCACAAGAGCTTAGTGCAATGGTTCTTCAAAAAATGAAGAAAACTGCCGAAGATTATCTAGGACAAGATGTAACTCGTGCGGTAATTACTGTACCTGCTTATTTTAATGATAGTCAGCGTCAAGCTACTAAAGAAGCTGGAGAAATCGCAGGTCTTAAAGTAGAGCGTATCATTAACGAGCCTACTGCAGCAGCACTAGCTTACGGACTTGATAAGAAAGATACAGATCAAAAAATCGTTGTATTTGACTTTGGAGGAGGAACGCATGATGTTTCTATCCTTGAGTTAGGTGACGGAGTTTTTGAAGTATTATCAACAGATGGTGATACACACTTAGGTGGAGATGACGTAGATCAAAAAATTATCGATTGGCTTGCAGATGAGTTTAAAGCTGAGGAAGACATGGACCTTCGTAAAGATCCTATGGCACTACAGAGACTTAAGGAAGCAGCTGAGAAAGCAAAAATTGAGCTTTCATCATCTACATCTACAGAGGTAAACTTACCTTATGTTACTGCAACAGCATCTGGACCTAAGCACTTAGTACGTACATTAAGTCGTGCAAAGTTTGAGGCACTTATTGATGATTTAGTAAAAAGAACTATCGAGCCATGTCAAACAGCACTTAAGGCTGCTGGATTAAGTACAGGCGATATAGATGAAATTATATTAGTAGGAGGATCTACTCGTATTCCTGCAGTACAGGCAGCGGTAGAAAAATTCTTTGGTAAAGCACCATCAAAAGGAGTAAATCCTGATGAGGTTGTAGCTGTAGGAGCTGCTATCCAAGGAGGTGTACTTACTGGAGATGTAAAAGATGTTTTACTTCTTGATGTAACTCCACTTTCATTAGGTATTGAAACAATGGGTAATGTATTTACAAAGCTTATTGAGTCTAATACTACAATCCCTACTAAAAAGTCACAAGTATTCTCTACAGCGGCAGATAACCAACCAAGTGTTGATATCCACGTATTACAAGGAGAAAGACCAATGGCTGCAGATAACAATACAATAGGACGCTTCCAACTTACAGATATTCCACCAGCACAGCGTGGAGTACCTCAAATTGAAGTTGTTTTTGATATTGATGCAAACGGAATCATTAAAGTTTCTGCAATAGATAAGGCTACTGGAAAATCTCAAGATATTCGTATCGAGGCATCTTCTGGTCTTTCTGAAGAGGAAATTGCAAAGATGAAAGCAGAAGCAGAAGCAAATGCAGAGTCTGATGCAAAAGCAAAAGAAACTGCAGACAAAATCAACGAAGCAGATGGTATGATTTTCCAAACGGAAAAGCAACTAACTGAATTTGGCGATAAATTATCTGATGATAAGAAGAAGCCTATCGAGGATGCACTTGCAGAATTGAAAGCAGCTTATGAAACTAAATCTGTAGATGCTATTACTCCAGCACTTGATAAAATCAATGAAGCTTGGAAAGTAGCCTCTGAAGAAATGTACAAAGCACAAGCAGAAGGAGCTGGACAACCAGGACCTGATGCACAAGCTGGAGGAGATGCAGGAGCAGATACCGCTAGTGATGTGGAAGATGTAGATTTTGAGGAAGTGAAGTAATCATTTTCGCGAAAGCAGAATTATTTGATACGTATGATTTAATATCCCGTACATTTTCAAATCAATAATAGAGAAGTCTCACAACGTAAGTTGTGAGACTTTTTTTGTGTTTTTTTCCTTGTCATCGGAATAAATAACATCGTGTCAATTTAATTTCTACGTTTTCTTAATCAAAGTTAGAACGTTATTCTGAGGTTGATACAATGTTCTAAAACCCATGTTAACAGCGAATTAATGTCAGTTTATTCTATATTTATTACGTTTTAAGAAGTGTTTTTGATTTGTAACTATTTGGTAATCAGTAGTTGTAAAGTATTATATCGACGATAATGTGTATTTCGTCGGCATTAATTAACATAAAATTAGGTTTGTATAAGCGGTCTGATTTATCTTCGTTGCACCTTAATCCAACTTAACTATGGGGAAATTATACCTTTTTCTTACTTTATTGTTATGCTCTACATTCACGGCCTTTAGTCAGTGTGCCGAGGTAGAGACATATACTGTATGTGATATGACCGTCGTAGATGGTAACGGTGACTCAATTCCAGATGGAATCATAAATCTTTATGAGGAGTTTTCTGCAATTACCGGAACAACAATCACTCCTGCCGATGGGATGTGGTTTGATCCTAACTTTAACTTTGCACTTGATGTTGTAACTGGAGATTTATTTTTATGGGATCTTGATAACTCATCAGAAAACATTACAGACTACCAGTTTGAGTTTCTTAATGGAGCTACAGGTTGTCCAGATGATGTGCAGTTTTTATTCAATGTAGTTTTAGGGCCTTATTCTGGAACCGCAGCAAGTACTACTGCAGGGGGTATAAATCTTCAAGTATGTCAAGGAGCTCCACCTTTTGAGTGTGACAGTACTACAAATATTGATTTATTTCAAACAATGTTGTCTAATCCAAGTCCGCATGGAAATGGAGAGTGGTTTTATGTAGGTTCAAGTCCTAATTATGTAGGGATTTCTGGAAATAGATTTCTTAATGTTAACATACCATATCAAGCTGGGCCACCACTTGTAGATGAAGAAACTTTTGAATTAGAGTATCGTGTTCCTGGAATTACTCCTTGCTCAACTGAAGAAATTACATCTGTACTAGTATCAGTTACTAAAGAACCATTTGCAGGATTTGCAAATTCTTTCGTGATTTGTGAGACAGAGTTGTTGGCAGGGAATTTTGATATGGATATTAATTTACGTGATGACGAATATCTAGTAAATGAAAACATTGAAGGGATTTGGTTAACAGAGCCTACGGGTCAAATATCTGGACCAGGTGATTCTATTATCAATCTTAGAGAAATCTATGATGATCTTGTGGCCACCACTCCGGAGTTTGGATGTATAACTTATGACTTTACTTATTTTGTAGAAAGTAGATCATCAATTTGTTCTGACCAACAAAGTACAATCAGATTTACATTTTATGAATATATACGACCTTTTGAACAAAATGATATTCCAGAATTATGTGTAGGAGATGAAACTCTGACTACGTTAAATTTATACGATTATATAGACTTTGCGCAAGAAGGAGCTACATTATTTGATTACCCAAACAATAGTTGTACAAATTGGAGGTTGGTCTCTGGGCCTTCTAACCTTGGACTTGTATCTAATTTAGATGAAATATGTTCGCTTGTAGGAGATGTTGATTATACGAGTGCCGGTACAATTGATGTATCAACACTTACAGACAATACTTCTGCAGGAACCTATGTGTTTGAATTCATTGTAAATGAAAGTTACCATTGTGGTCCAGGTATCACGCAAACATATATAGGTCCAGATGGCTGCGAAGTAGTCGTGTCTGGAGATCAGCCGTGTGAATCTCAATCTACACTAGTTACCTTAATAGTTAACCCAGCAAACTACGCAGGAGAAGACACTGCAGATCTTGAGATTTGTGAAACAGAGAGTCCTCTAGTACTTACGGACTTATTAGAAGTAAATACTGATGAAGCTCCTATTTATGTAGGTTCAAACGGAGTATGGACTAATACTGCAAATGGAGACGTAGTTGATAATAACTTTGAAATACCTACTATTACAGACTCTCAATTATTCAACTTTGAATATAATACGGTAACAGAAAACGGATGTGAAGACAGTGCTACACTAAGCTTTACTGTATATGAGCAATACGATCCAGGAGAAAGTGGACCACTTGCAGTTTGTAGTGATGCAGCTGAGGTTGATCTCTTTACTCTCTTAGGGGGAACTCCAGATACGAACGGTACTTGGTCTGGCCCTGATGGTTTTACAACCACAGATAACGTTGCTCTATTTACACCTGGAACAAGTGTTGAGGGTGCATATATTTATACTGTACCAGCAAATGGAACGTGTCTAGAAGCATCTGCAACGGTAGATGTGACTTTAGGAGATGCAATATATGCAGGGGAAGATACTACGGGTGTTGAGTTATGTAATACAACGACAACTGTAGATTTAATTACACTTCTAGAAGATAACGGCACAGACACTATAGATACTAATGGTGATTGGACTGATAGCTCTGGAGCAGTTATAGTAAATCCATTTACAATACCATCGATTACAGATTCTCAAACTTTTGAGTTTATTTATACTACTGGAGGTGGTGGTTGTGAAGATACAGCGACTTTATCTTTTACAGTTTTTGAGCAAGGTGATGCTGGTATAGATGCAGCTTATGAAACTTGTGAAGATGGAACCACTATAAATCTCTTTACATTATTAGGAGGTACACCAGATATAAATGGAACTTGGTCTGGCCCTAATGGATATACCACTACGGATAATGAAGCTAACTTTGACCCATCTGTAAATGCAGAAGGCGCTTATGTTTACACTATAGCCGCAAATGGTGCTTGTGAAGCGGTAACTGCTATGGTGACGGTTTCATTCTTTGCAACAAATTATGCTGGAGAAGATACAACGGGAGTGGAGCTTTGTGATGATAGTTTTACAAATCCTATTGATCTAATTTCATTACTAGAAACTAACGGTACAGATGCAGTTTACGTTGGAACACAAGGAGTTTGGACAGATACTGTCACTGGCGATGTAGTTAGTAATCCATTTACTGTCCCTGCGGTAGATGGGCAGCAAGTATTTAATTATACGTATACAACAACGACAGATGATGGTTGTGGAGATGCAGCAACATTATCGTTTATTGTTTTTGAAAGTAGTAATGCAGGAACTGGAGGCACTTTTCAGGCTTGTGAGGATGGCGCTATTGTAGATTTATTTACAATTTTAGGAGGAAGTCCTGATAGTAATGGTAGTTGGTCTGGTCCAGAAGGATATGCTACAGCAGATAATGATGGTTCTATTGACCCTATGACTGCAGTGAGCGGTGACTACGTGTATACCATTGCAGCAAACGGAGCATGTGATGCGGTGAGTGCAACGATATCAGTAAGTATTGTGCCTATCTCAAATGCAGGAAACGATATAGATACTTTTGTTTGTGCAGGAGATTACACAACTTCTTTATTTGGATTATTATCTAACGATGCTCAACTTACAGGAGAGTTTATAAATATCGATACATCAGAAACGGTAGTAGATGGATTAATCGATGTGGGAGCATTAGGTGAAGGCACTTTCTCATATCTATACATAGTTTTTACAGATGCATGTGGTCAGGATGATGCAACTATTACATTTACTATTACACCGGTCATGGCACCTACAGTTGTATTAAATGAACCTTTTATCTGTATTAATGATGGAGTTACCTTAGGGAATCTTGTTGTTAGTGTAGAAGACTTTGTTTGGTACGCTTCCGCGGAAGGTGGAGATCCTTTACCATTATCTACTTTATTAGTAGATGCGACGACTTACTATGTGAGTGCGGTAGATGACAACGGATGTGAATCACCTAGAGTACCATATCTAGCAGATGTATTACCACTAAGCGATGGAAGATGTCAGATTCAAATCTCTGATGGAGTGTCAGACAATGATGATGGTCAGAATGACTTCTTAGAATTGGGAACTTTACCAAATATCTTCCCGAATTTTGATATTCAAATTTTCAATAGATACGGAACTATCGTTTACAGAGGAAATAGAAATACTCCACTTTTTGATGGAAGTTCTAATACAGGATCTGGATTAGGTGATCAACTACCTACAGGTGTATATTTTTACATCTTCTATCCTAATGATTCAAACTCAGAACCGATAGACGGATCATTTTACTTAAGTAGATAAAAAAACAACCTCAAGATGAAATTTAAAATATTCATACTAGCGGCATTTTGTAGTTTATCTACGTTTGCTCAACAAGAACCACAGTACACGCAGTACATGTACAATCAAGGTGTGGTAAATCCAGCCTATATGATTAATGAACCAGGACTTATAAGAGTAGGTAGTTTGTACCGCTCTCAATGGGTAGGTCTAGATGGTGCGCCAAAAACAGCAAATGTTTTTGCAAATATTCCTCTTAACGAGCGAGTAGAAATAGGCGTAAACTATGTAAATGATCAAATAGGAGACGTACTCACTACAAATAATTTTAATGTAAATTTTGCTTACAGAATTAATGTAGCAGAAAGTACAAACCTATCTTTTGGACTAAAGTTAGGGGTAGATAATCAAAGTCTTGATTTTACAGATCAAAATGTAGGAGGAGATTTAGCTTTTCAAAATGGGGAAACTACCTCACTAGATGTTGGAGTTGGTGCTTTCTTATTTAAAGATAATTACTACGTTGGATTGAGTTCGCCAAGCGTGATACCGTACAAAATTGAAAATAATTTTGGCAATGGTGATTCCTCTATTCTATATAAGAAAGATCCTACTGCATATTTAATGGCAGGTTATGTGTATGATGTGAGTGATGTGCTTAAAATAAAGCCTTCTGCTGTAGCAAAGTGGATAAGCGGAGCTCCATTAACCTACGACCTTTCATTAAACGCCCTGTATGACGAGAAATTTGAACTCGGGGTTTCATACAGACATCAAGATGCTATTGCAGCACTAGCAGGATTTAATATTACAAATGATTTAAAAATAGGATACAGTTATGACTTTAATGTGAGCGACCTTAATCGCTTTAATAATGGAAGTCACGAGGTAGTACTATTATACACATTTGACTTGCTAGGCTTACAAAAACGTTACATCTCACCAAGATTTTACTAAGATGAAAAATATATACACATTACTTATTTTACTCTGTGTAAGTGCAAGTGCATTTGGGCAAGTACAAAAGGGAGATCGTTTTTTTAATAAAGGAGACTACGCGGGTGCTGCAAAGTATTATGAAGTGGCTTTAAGAAAAGATAACTATAAAGAAATATTAGGAAAGGTTATTGACGCTTATTACCTAGATCAAGATTATAGAAATGCATCTATATATCTTAATCAACTAGTGGGACAGCGATTTAATGATGCAGATAGAACGTATGATAATGAGTTTAACTTTAAAATGTTTCATGTTCTTAATGCTACCGTAAGTTCAGATAAGGTGGTAGATTACCTTGATCTTTATTATAAAAATAGAGGCGAAGACTTTGATAAAGTAGCGGCTCTTGATCTTATAAAGGAATTAAGAAAGAGAAACCCAAAATTTGACGCAACCAAGAGTAATATAAGCTCAGAAGCAGACGATTTTGGACCTGTAAGAGTAGGAGATAGTGTTTTCTTTACATCAGATAGATTAAATGACGATGTACTTAGAACCTTATTTGCAAAGCGTTTTAAGACAACGCAAAGACCATTCTTAGATATTTATGGAGTAAGAGTAAATGATAAGAATGAACTCGCTGGTGAAGCAGTTAGGCTTGAGCAAGGTGTAAACTCACCATTGCATGATGGTAACTTATGTTTTAATACAGCAGGAGATGAGATGTACCTATCTCGTAGTGCTTATGAAAACGGTGATAGCGGGAAGATCTTTGATGAGGAAGGGACTAATAGAGTTCATCTTTATAAAAGTGTTCGCATAGATGGAATATGGAGAGAAGCAGAGCGTCTGTCATTTGTAAATGAGAATTACTCTTACATGCATCCTACACTTACTAGAGATGGAAAACGCTTGTACTTTGCCTCAGATATGGAAGGTGGCCTTGGCGGGTTTGATATCTACTATGTAACTGTACAACTAGATGGCACCTATAGTACTCCGGTAAATTTGGGACCTACAATTAATACTATTCATAGGGAGCAGTTCCCGTTTGTTTCAAACACAGGAGATTTATATTTTGCTACAGATGGACGTTTAGGTTTAGGTCTGCTTGATATTTTTGTAGCACCACTTACAGTAAAAGGATTTACTGAGCCTATTAATCTAGGAGCACCTATAAATTCTAGATACGACGATTTTAGTTTAAGCTACTATTCTGATAATAACGGATTGTATGCCACTAATCGTAACGGAACAGATGATGATATTTATAGTTTTGTGCAAACTGGAGAAATCATAACTCGCGAGTTTAAAACTCAGTTTGAGGTACGCGACGCAGATACAGATGAGCTTATCTCAGATGCAGCAATACAGATCCTAGGATATCAAGGTAAAGAAGTTTATGCAGACCGTAAAGAAGATGCCGCACCTTTCCAAGTGCCACTTACTGTAGATGATTATACGTTTATAGCTTCTGGAGATAATCATGAAGAAGGACGTATGGATATTCAAATACGAGGCATACAGACAGCACCTTATGTAATTAAAGTAAAGAGGATATTTACAGATAGCGAGCTCGCTCTTATGAAAGAAAAGAATCTTTCTAAAGACCTTAAAGAGAAAGATCCAAGTCGTTTTGAGTTGCTTACAGATGTGAATGCACCACAAGTAGTAGAGAAGGAAGGCAAGCTATATATGGATGTCGCTCCTATTTATTTTGATTTTGATTTATATGTAGTACGTGAAGACTCAAGAGCTGTACTTGATAGACTGGCAGCTAAGCTTGTCAAATACGAGCGTATTAAAATAAAAGTAAGTTCTCACACAGATAGTCGTGGTCCAGCAGCATATAATATGCCGCTATCAGAAAAAAGAGCAAAAAGTACCTTTGACTATCTAGTTAGTAAAGGAATTGATGCTTCTAGAATACAATACCAAGGATATGGCGATACACAGCCCGTGATTAACTGTCCTGTAGGTAAATGTACAGAAGATGATCATCAGCTTAACAGGCGTAGTGAATTTGAAATCACTGGTTATTAATAAGCATTTCATTAAATAACAAAATCGGCAATTCAATAGAGTTGCCGATTTTTTTTGTTTTACGCTTTCGCGAAAGCGTAACCTATACCATTAATTTACTCTTCCAGTGCAGTTAATATCTTTGGAAAGAATGCTGTGTGAACCTCATGAATACCAGGAAACACAACGACTTCTAGACGATTGCCAAAAAGGGCAGAACCGTTGAGATGCTGTTCTGTAACACGAGCTTCTGTGATATATTCGTCTTTATCTCCATAAATATATGTGACTGGAGTGGTGGTAGAAAGATGCTCAAAATCCGTCGGATTTAACTCAGCTGGTATTGCGCCAGAATGTAACAGAAGATAACAGCAATCTATTTTTCTAGAAGCAATCCATCTGGTGACGATAGATACACCTTGAGAATACCCCATCATGATCACGTTTACAGCACTTTTATCGATAGATGCTAGTTCTGTAGTCCATAGCTCATCAAGGTAATTAAAAACATTGTCCTTCTCTGTTTCTGTATTTTCTTTAGTGAGCCAGCTAGCGCCTACATATTTAAAACGCTTGTCTTGGTAATATTTACTAGGTGCCTGTGGGGCTATGATGTAATTCTCTTCTGGTGGAAGCTCCTTGAAGTAATTGATAAAATACCTTGACAAGTAGCCCATGCCGTGAAAAACGAACCAAATATTCTTAGTTTTGTCTGATAGCTCGTTAAGGGTGGAGTACGTATTAGTATGTGTGTAGGGTATATTTTTTTCTATCATGAATAGTGAAAAATTTTATAGGATATATGTTTCAAGGTAATCTCGCAATATTGCATAAAAAAAACCACTCATGGAGTGGTTTTTAAATAGAATAGGATCACCTATATGTTAATTCCTACAGGTAGTAATTTTTTGTATTTACGTCTGTTAGAACGCATGAATTTTGCAATTTCAGGACTCGTAGGTACGAGGCTTATTTCTCTCTCTGCAACTTCATTAAATACTGCTATAATAAATTCATTCATGTGCTCCTCTGTGCCTTCTGGCATGAAGATTTTTGTCAGGAAGATTTTACGCTCTTGTAACGAGTATTCCATTTTTGCCATTTTCCCTGCAAATGTTGCTTCAAACTGTCTTTGGAACTCATTATCTGTCAATTCAACTGCTGTCGTCGCTTCCATAAATTTTGAAAAATATTTAAAGTATTTGTAAAATTATTAACGGGGTTATTAGAAATCTCTCCTTAATTTTGACCCCTAAGAGGCAAGAAATAATAAGATAATCAAATCTTAATAATTTCTTTTTGAGAAAGTCTTGCAAATGTATAAAAAATTCCCGAAATAGAGCGCTTCTCTTATGTTAAACCCTTACTTATAAGTTAGATGACGCACGTGTATTTAATGCCAGGTATGGCGGCCAATCCTTCTATTTTTGAGAATATAAAGTTACCCGAGGATTCTTATCAAATTCATTTGCTAGAATGGTTCATTCCAGAGGTAAATGAGTCACTACAAGACTATGCCTTGAGAATGACAACTCATATTAAGCATGACAATGTCGTATTGCTAGGCGTTAGTTTTGGCGGGATACTCGTACAAGAAATGGTAAAGCATATTAAGGTGGCAAAGCTTATCATTGTGAGTAGTGTTAAGACTAAGCATGAGTTACCACGTAGAATGAAGCTTTCGCGAAAGCTAAAGTTATACAACATATTGCCTACGAGATTAGTAGAAGATATAGACACACTTACAAAATATGCCTTTGGCGAGACTATAAAAAATAGAGTGGCACTATATAAAAAGTACCTATCTATGAATGATAGAAGGTACTTGAGTTGGGCAGTAAAAGAAATGGTCTGTTGGGATCAAGAAACTGCGCCGCCAGGAATTATTCACATACACGGAAGTGCAGATAAAGTCTTCCCATTGAAGTATATAGATAACTGTATTAATATAGAAGGAGGGACTCACATTATGGTGATAACTCGAGCAAAATGGTTTAATAAAAACTTAATCGAACTGATTGAAAATGATTACATTGATTTAAAATAGAAAAGATGATGATAATGATAAAGAAAGTTGTTGCAGGTATTGCAGTAGTAGCTATTGCAGGCCTAGTTATAAACTCTGCACAAGCACCACAAGAAGAAGTGGTAGAAGAAAAAGGAGAGGTGCAGAATGAAAAAATGACATCAAAGAGGTTGCTTAATGACTATAACGTGTATGCCATCCCAATGCCAGATGGATTAAACTTTGCAGGTGAGGCAGTTCCTGTTGAAAATCCGGATATACTGGAACGTATGGATCGTGAGCTCCTTGTAAACACTTACTGGCAGTCTAATGCGTTGCTTATTTTTAAAAGAGCAAATAAATATTTTCCAACTATCGAAAAGATTCTAGCAGAAGAAGGTGTGCCAGATGATCTTAAATACCTGGCAGTAATAGAAAGCGGACTGACACAAGCAGTTTCTCCTGCTAGAGCGACTGGTTTCTGGCAAATTCTAAAAGAAACTGGAAGAGAATACGGTCTAGAAGTAAACGATAATGTAGATGAGAGATATCATGTAGAAAAATCTACACGTGCTGCTTGTAAATATTTAAAGCAGTCTAAGGAGAAATTTGGAAGCTGGACAGCTGCAGCAGCTGCTTATAATGCCGGTAATTATGGAGTTTCTCGTCGTTTTAAAGAGCAAAATGTACAAGACTATTATGATTTGCTTTTAGGAGAGGAAACTGGTCGTTACGTATTTAGAATTATTGCTCTTAAGGAGATTTTAAGCAATCCAAAGAAGTATGGTTTTAACTTTAGAGCAGAGGATCTATATGCAGAGGTGCCTACGTACAAGGTAGAAGTAGACACGGCAGTGACAGATTTTGTAAAATTTGCAGAGCGTTTTGATATTAACTATAAGCTTCTTAAACTTCACAACCCTTGGTTACGTGAGACTAAACTCAATAATAGTTCAGGAAAGAAATATTATATAGAGATACCAGAAAAAGGTGCTTACACACTAGGTAGATAATACTCATAAATAATCAATTAATAAATAGGCATCTCATTTTATAAAATGAGATGCCTATTTATATTTATAACACTCTCTAATATGGTATTTTTATTGAAACAAAATTTAATAAAATGAATGCATCAGTTATTATAGCGCTTATAGCGATAGGTCTTATTGCCGGAGTGTTGAGTGGTGTTATGGGAGTAGGTGGAGGTGTTATTATGATACCTCTTATGATTATGTTACTGCACTTTAATCAGCATGAAGCTCAAGGTACGAGTCTTGCTGTACTTGCAGTTCCGGTAACATTCCTTGCTGCTTATAATTACTATAACGAAGGCTATGTAAACTGGAAATATGCTGCGGTTATCGCTGTGTTTTTTGTGGTAGGCGGGTTTCTAGGATCAAAACTAGCTGTAAATCTTGATCAAAAAACGCTTAAAAGAATCTTTGGAGCGGTACTTCTCGTTCTTTCTATAAAAATGTTGTGGGGTAAATAACTACTAATTGATAACTATAGGGTCATCACTTAGTAGTTGCTGGTTGTACAGTAACTCTGTAAGCATCCCTTTGTATAGCTCAAAATTATTGGTAGTAGATAATGCCTGATCTTGAGACAGCTTGTTAGATAAACGTCTTTTAATATCTATAATTTCCTTTTCTGAAGTAATGGTATAAGCAAGAGGAAGCCCTAAAGAATGCTTAAGGTTCTTTATAACCAAAGAGTAATTATTCTCAGAATCATCAACATAAAGTATGTCTATATTGCGATCGTAGTCTTTACTTAATTTTTTTACTTGCTTAACATCTCCCCAAAATAGAAGTACGATCGCTACATCATCACCATATTGATTTGCCAGCTCGTTAAGAGCAGCTTGCTCTCCTTTGCTACTTATTCTCCAGCTAGAATAGGTGAGTAACATTACAGGTTTATTATAATCTGCTAAAGATTTACTTTTCTTTGAAGTGGTTTTAACCTTAAAATTATTCATCAAAGATCCCACAAGTTTATCTTCTACAAGATTATCAAAAAGCACTTTGACTTTGTCTTGTTCAGGATTTCTAATAGCTTCTTCGGCTTGTAATAAATAAGAAGGAAGGTGAGCGTCTAGCGCTTCAGAAAAGAACATCTGAGAGTTCTGTGCTGTTAGGTTAGAAATTGCTGTAAATACGAGTAAAAGTAATAATTTTCTCATAGTCTAATGATTTGGGACTATAAAGATAGGAGGGAAGAAAGGTGTAGAAAAATATTTTCGTTAACTGACTTATAAATTGGGTTAAAACGCAATAATCTGTACTATATTGATTCTTTTAGATGCGTAAAAACTTGATATTTAGTACTTTTTGTAAGAATGTCATATTCTTGTTAGTTTCCCTTAGGAGAATTTCACTTCAAATATTGCCTGTTAATTCCCGTCTTTTTTAACGGATTTTAATAGTCTTGGCGTGTTCATTAAGGCTGGATTTTGAGTGCGTTGTGTAGAGGTGTTTTGGTTACGCTCTAATAAAGCTTCTTTCTCAAGTTTGCTCTTTTCATCTAGATTTTCTTGTCCATATTTTGGCTTATTTTCTTCTCGATTTTCTAGAGTTCCTTCTTTTATATCTGAGCTTTCAGATAGCGGTTTGATTGTTGGGTCATCACTAGTTGAAAAGAAACCAGCATCAATTTCGGGTAGGGGTATTCCTTGAATTTTAGTAAGCTCAAACGGAGCTTCTCCTTTAAATATATCCTCCTTGCTCAACAACTCTTCATCACCTCTCCAGTTAAAGCCCTCAAAGGTTTGTGGTTCATTCTTAAATTGTGATTCGGGAAAAATGGTTCCTCCCGGACTTTTAAGTTTATTAATCTCGTCTATCGTATTTTCAAAAAAAGTAATTTCTATACGAGCAGAGGTTCCTCTGTCTATGCCAGTAAGGTCACCGTTTTCTTCACGCATATACATTATTGTCTCTGCGTTGTTTATAATGTCTACCTGTTTAAGCTGATTTTCATCATCAAAAAAGCCATATAGTTTTTGTCCTTTGACTTGGTTAAATCCAGAAATCGTGTCTTTCTGAGCGATAAACGCATTATCAAAAACCTTTAGAGAGTCTATTTTTTCTGTTTCTAGATTATTGAGAAGGTGAATGCTATCTCCTGTAATTTGGCTTTTCTCACTCCATAGTATAGGCTTTCCTATCATTTGAGTAAGTCCTGTGCGCTGGTTACTATGCAGGGAGTCGCTTTTACCACTCATGTTACTCTTATAAAGTTTTACATTCTTAAAAGCTCTTATAATTCGGTTCTCCGGCTTTCCAGTAAGTAAAAGTCTGTCGCCATGTACGTACACAGAGTCATTATCTTCTACTGTGATAGCAACTGCTCGTTGTGTGATTAAAACAGAATCCTTTGCTCTGTACACTTCTGCATAATGTCCTTTTACAAGGCTTCTGTTTAAGGTGTCAAGAACTTTGATATTGTTAGTCGCGCTTGCAAAGTTTCTATTTCTGTCAAAATAGAGGCTATCTCCATATACTTGCCTATTGTCATAATCTATTCTCGAGTTCTTTACAAAATAACCATAATCATTTGCAGTGTCATAAAACCCGCGCTCACAATATACCTTAGATGTTGAACTCGTAATTGTAGTAGGTCCATACAAATAAGCATGTTCTGGGACGCTATAAAAGTCTAGTTGCTCACTGTTAATTACGTACTCAGTATTTGTAACCACAACATCATTAATGAAAGAGATTTTATCCTGCTCTATATAGTAGCGACCTACGCGGCTAGTTATTTTGCTGTTTGGTGATGTGACAACTCCTCCTGTGCGATAGTACGCTTGCTGGCTTATGCGGTTAAAGTACATAGTATCTGTAGTCACTGTTGTGGTATCTTTCTTTAAGAAGACATCACCTGCTGCATAAGCAAACTTCGTGTCACCGTTATATTCTATATATCTACCACGCATAGAGATAGAGTCGCCTTGCTTTAAGCGTACATTTCTATAAGCTTTTACAAAGTTCTCGTCTTTATAATAAAAAGCAAGATCGCACCACATTTCGGCACCTTCGTGTTGTATGTATACTTGCTTATTTGATTTCTGAAAAATAATTGCGCCAGGAAATTCTTCTTCATTGATGCGTTCAATGTCAGATTCTATGAGGATTTCTTTAGGTTGGTTTTGTTGCGCTTTCGTGAAAGCAGAACATAAAAACATCCCAGTAAGTAAAATGTAAAAGTAATTTTTCATCAGTGTCAAAAATAATCAAATTGCCTGCCGAAATCGATAACAGTTTATCAAAAAGAAGGTGATACCGCCTTGTATCTACATTAGGGTATTCTTTTAACGTAGTTTATTTGAGATAAGTGTATATAAAAAGCCTCCAGATATGAATCTGAAGGCTTTTTTATAATTTGAATTTTTCTAAGCTTATCTAAGTATCGTTTGTGTACGATCTGGTCCTACAGAAACTATTTTAATAGGTGTCTCAAGTTCTTTCTCAAGATAATCTATGTAATCATTAAGAGCTTTAGGAAGTTGATCTGCAGTAGTCATGCCTGTTAGATCTTCAGACCATCCAGCCATTTCTTTATAAACTACTTCAACGTTTTCTGGCTCAATATTATAAGGAAGGTGCTCGATAGTCTCTCCTTTATATTTATATGCAGTACATACTTTCAAGGTTTTAAATCCAGAAAGTACATCACCTTTCATCATCATAAGTTGAGTAACTCCGTTTACACGTACGGCATATTTAAGAGCTACAAGGTCTAACCATCCACAACGACGTGCACGTCCAGTAGTAGCGCCAAATTCATTACCTACGCGTCCCATAGTCTCACCATCTTCGTCAAAAAGCTCTGTAGGGAATGGTCCAGAACCTACACGAGTGGTGTAAGCTTTGAAGATTCCAAATACTTCGCCTATTTGATTAGGAGCAACACCAAGACCTGTGCAAGCTCCTGCTGCTGTCGTGTTTGAAGAAGTCACATAAGGATAAGTACCAAAGTCAATATCAAGTAATGATCCTTGAGCACCCTCTGCAAGTATAGACTTACCAGATTTTTGTGCTTGGTATAAATACTCTTCTGAGTCTATAAACTTAAGCGTCTTAAGTGTTTTTATAGCAGCAAAGAATTCTGTTTCTAGTTCGTCTAGATCGTAATCAATCTTTGCATCATAAAAATCAATCATTGAGATATGCTTGTCTCTTAACGTAGCATAACGCTCTTTCCAGTCTGCAAGTTCTAGGTCTCCTACACGTATACCGTTACGACCAGTTTTGTCCATATAAGTAGGACCTATTCCCTTAAGAGTAGAACCTATTTTTGCTTTTCCTTTTGAAGCTTCAGAAGCTGCATCTAGTAAGCGGTGTGTAGGAAGTATAAGGTGTGCTTTACGAGAGATCACCATTTTTGCTTTATAATCTAGTCCTTCAAACTTATCAAGATTTTGAAGTTCTTTCTTAAAAATCACAGGATCTATCACAACGCCATTACCTATGACATTCATAGCATTGTCATGAAAAATTCCAGAAGGAATCGTATGTAATACGTGCTTTATACCGTCAAATTCAAGAGTATGACCTGCATTAGGTCCTCCTTGAAAACGTGCAATAATATCGTAGTCTTTCGTAAGAACGTCTACAATTTTTCCTTTTCCTTCGTCGCCCCATTGGAGGCCCAGTAGTAAATCTACAGCCATTGTTATGTTAATTAGTCGTGTTTTTCTTTCCGTAAAAATAAAGTGAATGCTTGTCTATAGTAATATCAAAAACCTCTTCTATGGTTTTTTTAATAGACTGTATACGAGGATCGCAAAATTCTATTACTTCTCCTGTATCTGTGAGTATAACGTGATCGTGTTGCTTATCAAAGTATGACTTTTCATACTGCGCTTGATTATTGCCAAACTGATGTTTGCGCACGAGCCCGCATTCTAGTAAAAGTTCTATGGTGTTGTATAATGTCGCACGGCTCACCCTATAGTTCTTGTTTTTCATACTAATGTAGAGCGTCTCGATATCAAAGTGCTCTTCATTGCTGTATATCTCTTGCAAGATTGCAAAACGTTCAGGTGTTTTGCGGTGACCTTTTTCTTCTAGATAGGCTGTAAAAACGCCTTTTACAACGTCTTGATCCTTATTAATAGTAGCTTTTAGTGGCATCGTTTTTAGTAAAGGACGAATTTACGGATTTATACTCGAGTCACTTGGTCGATACCGTCTATTTTTTTAAGATTTTCTATCAAGGTTTTCAACAATTCATTGTTTCTCACTAGTACCGTTATTTTTCCTTTAAAAACACCTCCTTGCGTAGTGAAATTTATACCCTTTATTTCTACGTGCTGGTGCTTTGAAATCTCTGCCGTTACTGTATTTACAAGTCCTAAATTATCAATGCCTGTAAGTATAATGTCTGTTTGATAACCAGTGTCTGATGAGTCTACCCACTTTGCCTTAATAATTCTATAGGCATAATTACTTCTCATCGAGATTGCATTAGGGCAATTATTTTTATGCACCTTAATGCCGTCGTTTATAGTGGTAAACCCAAAAACTGGATCGCCAGGTATAGGGCTACAACACTTTGCAAATGAATAATCGAGTTTTTGATCTTCTGGGCCAAAAACTAATGAGTCATAATTATTGGTAATCTCATCTTTATGAACATCTGGCGGACTATTAGGCTTGCGTATTTTACTTTTTATAAATGACATCAAAGCATTGCTACGTTGTGCGGCAAACTCTTTTATCATTTTGTTGTCTATGGTTCCGTTACCTATGCGATAAAATAAATCAAGACTAGTGTTTAGCTTGAAGTACGAGACTAGTTCGTTTATAGTTTTCTCGTTAAGAGGTATTTTTTGAGATTTAAGTTTACGATTCAAGATAGCCTTACCATCATCTGCAAGTTCTTTCTTTTCATCTTTGAGAGATGATTTTATCTTTGCACGCGCTCTTGCTGTTGTGGCATAGTCAAGCCAGTTATTTGTAGGATGCGCAGATTCTGATGTGATGATTTCTACCTGATCACCACTTTTAAGTTCATGACTTAGCGGCACAAGTCTACCATTTACTCTTGACCCGCGAGTGTGAAGCCCTATTTCTGTATGTACACTAAAAGCAAAATCTAGCGGAGTTGCACCTTTAGGGAGAGATTTGAGTTCTCCTTGCGGTGTAAACACAAAGATTTCCTTATTGTATAGATTGAGTTTGAAATTTTCAACAAAATCCACAGCGTTTTGATCAGGATTTTCTAGCGCCTCTTGCAGTTTATTAATCCAGTCATCTAGTGTAGAATCTCCGTCGTTACCTTGTTTATACTTAAAGTGCGCTGCATATCCCTTTTCGGCGATTTCATTCATTCGTTCAGAACGTATCTGTACTTCTACCCATCGTCCTTTAAGACCCATTACTGTAATGTGCAGAGCTTCATAACCCGTAGTCTTAGGAGAAGAAATCCAGTCTCGCAAACGAGTAGGGTTAGGTCTAAAGTGATCTGTAACGATAGAATATATTTTCCAGGCTAAGAATTTTTCATTAGCCTTATCACTCTTATATATGATACGTATCGCAAACTTGTCATACACCTCTTCAAAAGTGACTCCTTGCGCAAGAATCTTACGCCTTATACTGTATATCGATTTTGGCCGTCCTTTGATTTGATAATTTAGTCCTTCATCGTCTAGAGAGTCTTCTATAACTTTTTTAAATTCCTTAATGTAATCGTCTTGCTGTGCTTTGCTCTCTGTGATTTTACCAGAAAGATCTTTGTAAACTTCTGGTTCGGTATATTTTAAACTTAAATCTTCAAGTTCTGTCTTTATATTATATAACCCCATTCTATGAGCTAGAGGCGCATATATATAAAGAGTTTCACTTGCTATTTTTGATTGTTTATCTGGACGCATGGAATCCATGGTCTGCATATTATGGAGGCGGTCTGCTATTTTTATTATGATTACCCGTGGATCATCATTAATAGTAAGTAGCATTTTTCTAAAATTCTCTGCTTGTAATGACACATCTCTATCCTTTTTTAAGCTGGATATTTTAGTAAGCCCATCTACAATACGAGCGACAGTCTCTCCAAACATTTGCTCAAGATCAGATAAAGTGTAATCTGTATCCTCTACCACATCATGAAGCAATGCACTAGCAATTGATGTAGCGTCAAGGCCTATCTCGCTAGCAACAATCTGTGCCACGGCAACTGGATGAAAGATGTATGCTTCACCAGATTTTCGACGTTGTGATTTGTGAGCATCTACAGCTACGTCAAATGCTTTACGTATCATTTTTTTATCATCCTCTGATAAGGTTTGATAGCTTATGCGCAACAGTTTTTTGTACTGTCTTGTCAGCTCCTTATTCTCTGCCTCTATAAATTCTGTCGTTAATTCCATATGATATCTTAAATGTACCATTTTCTCATAAATGAACAATATATAATAACAACATCTTGTGAGGATTTATGTAACGATGTCTTTTTAAGATATATGGAGTTTATTTTTTTATAACGCTTTCGCGAAAGCGTACTAACATTACCACTATCGCCTCTTGTTTATTCTCAGTACACATGATTGTTAATTCTTATCTTCGCCTTTAAAATTAGAATTTATGAGTATTTTTTATATCCTAGTGGGCTTAGTATTGCTAGTAGTAGGAGGTGAGTTCTTAGTAAGGGCATCTGTAGGATTGTCATTTAAACTCAATCTTTCTAAGATGGTAATAGGTCTCACAGTTGTATCATTTGCAACCTCTGCACCGGAGTTGTTAGTGAGTGTTCAAGCAGCATTAGACGGTAGTTCTGATATTGCGCTAGGTAATGTAATTGGGTCTAATATTGCAAACATAGGTCTCGTTTTAGGTATCACGGCAGTGATTTCGGCACTTGCGATAGATCGTGATTTTTACCGTTTTAACTGGCCAGTTATGATGTTCTTTTCTGTAGCCTTGTTTTTCTTACTCTCAAATGATGGAAAACTCACCGCTACCGAAGGTGGAGGACTACTTGCAGCACTTGGTGTTTATTTATATTTCTTATTGCGCAGAGCTAGAAAAAGTGCAGCGCTAGAAGAAAGTGATGGCGTAGACGAGGGTTTAGGACAGGCATCTTATTTTAAAATAATCCTCTGGCTCCTTATAGGTGGTGCGGCTTTATATTTTGGTTCTGAGTGGCTTGTCTCTGGAGCAAAAGAGCTTGCAACGGCTGTTGGTATAAGCGAGTATGCTATTTCTGTTACTGTTATCGCAATAGGTACTAGTGTTCCAGAACTTGCGGCATCTGTAATTGCGGCATTAAAGAAAGAAAAAGCTATTTCTTTAGGAAACTTGATAGGGTCTAATATTTTTAATATTGCCTCAGTACTTGGGATAACATCGCTTATTAAGGATATTAATGTAGTAGATGATGCTATTTTAGGCACAAATATTTACTGGATGATAGGTTTTGCAGCCATCTTATTGCCACTTGCATTTATACCTGCAAAACTACAGATAGGGAGAATTAAAGGCTTAGTGCTTGTAGGAGCTTATATATTGTTTATAGCGCTTGCATTTGCAGCATAGCTAATGCTTTTTTAGAATACGATTAGGTTCTCAATATTCTAGTCGTCTATCTGGATGTTTATATATGATTTTAAGTACGCTTTCGCGAAAGCGTAACACAAAAAAAAATGCTCAACCTAAGTTGAGCATTTTTACATTTATATATAAATCAGAATTAAACCTTTGCAGTTTTTACAGTCTCGATAATACGACCTGCTACGCGATATGGATCTGCGTTTGAAGCTGGACGACGATCTTCTAACCATCCTTTCCATCCTTGCTCTACAGTGATAATAGGGATACGTAATGATGCTCCACGATCTGACACTCCATAAGAGAAATCTGTAATAGAAGCAGTCTCGTGATCTCCTGTAAGGCGCTCTTCATTGTGAGCTCCATATGCTTTAATGTGTTCTTTTGTTACTGGACGGAACGCTTCACAAATCTTATTGTAAGTTTCCTCAGACCCACAAGTTCTCAATACTTCATTTGAGAAGTTTGCGTGCATACCAGATCCATTCCAATCTCCTTTTACTGGTTTAGGGTGATACTCAATGTACCATCCGTACTGCTCAGTAAGACGATCTAGAAGGTAACGTGATACCCAGATCTCATCTCCAGCTTTTTTTGCACCTTTTGCAAATAGTTGGTATTCCCATTGTCCAGAAGCAACCTCTTGGTTAATTCCTTCAAAGTTAAGACCAGCCTCGATACAAAGATCTGCGTGCTCTTCTACAAAATCACGACCGTGTGTATGGCGACCTCCTACAGAACAGTAGTACATTCCTTGTGGTCCTGGGTATCCACCTATTGGGAAACCTAAAGGTAGTTGAGTTTCTCTATCCATGATAAAGTATTCTTGCTCAAAACCGAACCAGAAATCATTATCATCATCATCTATTTTTGCTCTGTGGTTTGATGCATGTGGTGTACCATCTGCACTTAGCACTTCCGTCATCACTAAAAATCCATCAGTACGTTGTGGATCTGGGTAGATAGCTACTGGCTTTAGAAGACAGTCTGAAGCTCCTCCAGATGCTTGCTTAGTAGAAGACCCATCAAAAGACCATATAGGACAGTCTTCTAATTTTCCGCTAAAGTCGTTTACAACTTTAGTCTTGCTTCTCATATTTTGTGTGGGTGTGTACCCGTCTAACCAAATGTATTCTAGTTTTGACTTACTCATAATAGCATTTAATGTTTTAGTTAACGAAGACAAATATAAAATAATTTTAAAAGGCAATTGGTATTTTAGGGCTTAGTTATTAAAAAATATTGATTTTTATGAACAACCCCTCAAATTTTAGGGGGTCTGTAATATTTGGCTATAATTTTTATATTTCCCTTATATTTGTGCCCTAGTTTAGGGGTGTTATTGGGTTTTTAGCAAGAGCTATGAATGAACATCTTATAAAATATTAATAATCATTGCGTTACAATAGTTTGTCTCTAGTTTGGTAGAAAATATTGTAACCGTAATAATGTAAGATCAATTATGTCAAAAATTCGTTTTAAAGCTTTGCATGATGTGCAGCATAGACCAGCCGTAACTTTTGAATCCTTAGGAAGACCGTCTTCATTATTTAAGTCTAACGTATTTGGAGAGCAAGCTATGCGTCAATTCCTGTCTAAATCTACCATAGACAGTGTGCAGACAGCGATACGAAAAGGAGATAATATAGATCGCATCACCGCAGATGCCATTGCTACAGGAATGAAATCTTGGGCACTTGATAAAGGAGCTACTCATTACACGCATTGGTTTCAACCGCTCACAGGTGCCACGGCAGAGAAGCATGATGCTTTTTTCGAAATTACAACAGATGGTCATGTTATTGATAAATTTGACGGTGGGCAGCTAGCACAGCAAGAGCCAGATGCAAGTAGTTTTCCTAATGGAGGAATACGCAACACTTTTGAAGCAAGAGGATATACCGCTTGGGATCCTACTTCTCCAGCATTTATATATGACAATACTTTATGTATTCCAACGGTTTTTGTGGCATACACAGGAGAGGCACTTGATTATAAAACACCATTACTCAAAGCCCTTAACACGATTGATCAAGCTGCTACAGCAGTAGCTCAGTATTTTAATAAAAATGTAAATAAAGTGACAGCTACCTTAGGGTGGGAGCAGGAGTTTTTTCTTATAGATGCATCACTAGCAGCTGCACGACCAGACTTGATGCTTACAGGAAGAACGCTTCTAGGTCATGCCGCTGCAAAAGGACAGCAACTAGATGACCATTACTTTGGATCTATTCCTATCAGAGTGCTGGCATATTTAAAGGAGTTAGAGCAAGAATGTTTGTTACTGGGTATTCCTTTAAAGACACGGCATAATGAAGTAGCGCCTAATCAATTTGAGATGGCTCCTATTTTTGAAGAAGCAAATCTAGCGGTAGATCATAATGCATTACTCATGGATGTAATGCAAAAAGTAGCGCAACGTCATCACTTTAAGGTACTCTTTCATGAGAAACCATTTGAGAATATAAATGGTAGCGGGAAACATAATAACTGGTCACTAGCTACAGATACTGGAGTAAACCTACTAAGCCCAGGAAGTACTCCAATGAAAAATTTACAATTTCTGACCTTCTTTGTAAATACTATTAAAGCGGTTCATGAACATGAAGCTTTGCTTAGAGCTTCTATTGCTAGTGCGGGTAATGATTATCGCCTTGGTGCAAATGAAGCACCGCCAGCCATTATATCTGTCTTTATAGGTTCACAACTCACACAAGTGCTAGATGAGTTAGAAAAAGTAACAGATGGAAAATTATCTCCACAAGAAAAAACTGATCTTAAACTCAATGTAATAGGTAAGATTCCAGAGATTCTACTTGATAATACAGATCGCAATCGTACCTCACCTTTTGCATTTACAGGTAATAAATTTGAGTTTAGAGCCGTAGGTGCTACTGCAAACTGTGCAAACCCTATGACGGTTCTTAACGCAATCGTGGCGCAGCAGCTTATTGCTTTTAAGAAGGAGGTAGATGCTCTTATAGATAATAAGGACATGAAAAAGGACGATGCTATCTTTAATATCCTTAGAGAGTATATAAAGGACAGCAAGAAAATAAGATTTGAAGGAGATGGCTATGGAGCTTCTTGGGAAAAAGAAGCAAAAAAGCGCAAGCTTAGTAATAATAAGACCACAGTTTCTGCTCTTGAAGCCCGTATAAGTAAAAGTACGGTAGCATTATTTGAGTCTTTAGGTATTATGAACAATGTTGAGATTCAAGCGCGTTACGAGATCGAACTAGAAGAGTATGTAAAACGCATACAGATAGAAAGCCGTGTGCTAGGTGATGTAGCTCGTAATCACATTATCCCAACAGCTTTAAGATATCAGAATGTATTGATAGACAATGTAAGAGGCTTGAAAGAAATATATGGTGAAGACTTTACCGCTTTCGCGAAAGCGCAAACAACCATTATCAAATCACTATCAGAGCATACCGCGAGCATCAATAGTCTTATAACAGAAATGATCGATGCTCGTAAAGAAGCTAATGCGCTTGACCTAAAAGATAAGGCAAGTAACTATGCGACAAAAGTGAAACCTTATTTTGAACTAATAAGAAGAGATTGTGATAAACTTGAGCTTTTAGTAGAAGATGAGTTATGGCCCTTACCTAAATATAGAGAACTTCTATTTGTAAACTAAACAGTGTATATGGCATTTAAACGTTCAAGTTTAATAATGTACTAGTAAAAGATATTGCTAAGTGCCTTACAGCGAGTATACTCGTAAGAAAAATCTGAATCCCTTATACCCCTTCTTAGAAAGGGGTGTTTACCCCTACGTGCTTAGCCACTGTAAACACTAGTGCTCACAGAAAAAAGTTAAAAATACCATAACGTTTCATCGAAAACAGCTGGTAACTTCTTGGAAGAGAGATAGATTTCCCTAATTTAGTACTCGTATTACAATCATTATCTCCCCCTCGTAATACTTACTCCCCCGTAATAAAAGATTAAAAGACGCACTTGCGATGACAATGACGATGATTTGTTGTGTCTTACAAATATGTATTTATTAACCATTTATATATTATTAACTTAAACTCAATTATTATGAAAAAAGTAATTTTTAGTGCCGCGGCACTCATGATTGGAGCGGTTGCTTTAGGGCAGACGACCACAGAGACTACTGAAGCAAATTTTCAGGACACTCCAGTATTAGTAACTGCAGGATTTCCATTAACTAGTTCGGCAACTATTGAAACTGCAGATGCATTACCGCAAGCTTTTGGAATAGGACCTAATACTGGTTTTTCTACACAAAATGGGAATAATAACCTGGTAAGAGCTCGTCAAGCTGGTGATTTAAATTCTATGTATGCAACTCAAGACGGTGATGGAAACCTTGTTTCTATGCGTCAAACAGGTAACACTAACAACGGAGGTTTCTTCATAAGCGCTATTGATAACGATGCACAAGCAAATCAAGTAGGTGACCAGAATGATGCGCGTATCGAGCAACAAGGAGATTTTAATGATGCTCAAGTATATCAAGAAAACTCGGTAGCAGGAACAACAGGAAACTCTGCAGATATTCAACAAGGTACAGCTCAAAATGCAGAAAATAATTATGCAGGTGTAGATCAAAGAGGTAATGATAACTCTGCTAGAATTTTACAAACTTGGGATAACAGTGATGCATTAGCGCTACAAAGTGGTACAAACAATGCGGTTGAAATTAAGCAACAAGCAGATCCAGAAAACAGTCTAGGTCAAGAAGCTCTTTCTGAGCAAGTAGGTGTGGATAACCAAGGAACTATTAATCAACTTTCTGACGGTACTTCTGGACGTAATTATGCAAGACTTTTCCAAGAAGGTAATAACAACATGTCAAATCAAACTCAAACTACAGATGATAACGTTTTAGGAAATGAGGCACTAGTTAATCAAGGTAGTAATATTCTTTTAGATGATGCTAATACTGCAGCTCAGTTTACTGCTGTAAATGGTGTTGACGATATCTCTAACGGTATTGAAAGTCAAGTTTCAAGCTGGAGTAAAGCTATCCAAGTTCAGGAAGGAAATAGCAACTTAGCTGAAACTCATCAATTTGGAGATGGTACTAGTGATACTAATGGAGATTATTCTGAGCAAAACCAAGACGGTGTAGGCAACGAAGCTTATGTTTTTCAAAACATCTTTGGATCACCAACAGGTCGTGGTAACTCTGTAGTTCAAAACCAAACAGGTGACGATAACTACGTAGCGACTGGTCAAAATGGACGTCGTAACGATATCACAATCGATCAGCAAGGAACAAACAACTACGCTATCTCTACTCAAAGAGGAAGAGATCATGTTGTTGATGCACTTCAAACTGGAGATTTCAATGCTTTAGAAACTGCACAAAGAGGAGATATGAACACAATCGTTGTTCGTCAAGATGGAGACATAGGACAAAGCTGGAAAGCTGAGCAAAATGTACCAGGAGGACTTCCTGATGGAGGAAATACACTTGATGTTTTTCAAACTACAGGTTTCTCTGGAATCTTACCTGCTATAGGAACTTCTCAAACTGCTAATATGGTTACAAGAGCTGCTATGGCTGCTCCAGCAAGAGCTAGATCTGGTTCAGGTCTATAGTCAATTGATTGAATTTTAGGTAGGCATTATTTTTATTTTGAAATAATGAATTTACATCTAAATTAATAAAAACTTGGACATACTTGATATCAAGTATGTCCACTGTTTTTTAGAATATGTTATCTGAATTAACTTAATATGATAGTATTATGAAATTATATATAATGTGTTTAGTGTTTTTTTTTATGACGATTATTTCGGTAAATGCACAAACCTATAATGAGGATATTGAGGGGACTGCTAAACTTACAAACGTAGAACTTGTAGAGAAAGATATTGTAACAAAAGCTGCTCTTGGTGATTTTGGAATAAGTACTGTAAAGAATACTAGGAATGCTTCAATTCAGGGAAATAGTGTTTTTATTACACAAATAGGAGACTTTAATGCTGCATTATTAAATGTAAAAAGCAGGGCAAGTGAAATAAATATAGAGCAAAATGGAGACTTTAACTTTACGGGTTTGGATTATAATGTTGAAACTGTAATCACAGATATCAAGCAGGAAGGTAATAGAAATGTAGTATTTGATATTGTTCAAGACAGAACAGCAAATATTTCATTAGATTTAGAACAACAAGGAAGTAATCTTAATTTTCAAAGATTAGGTTCTAATAGTCTTACAGAATCATTACAATTTATACAAACAGAAGCATCACCGTCATTAATTATTAGAAGTAGTACTAACGGAACACCAGATAATTAAAAGTTTAAATACCAAGATAATTTTGAAGTTGTTTAAGAAACTTATGTTACTGTTTTTCTTTTCATCCTTAGGGATGCAGGCGCAATATTATAATAAAGAAGTAGCTGCATCAGTGAGAATAGAAAGAAACAGCGAGTTTTTGAAGTTTTTTGCACTAGCAGAAAATAAAACACCTGTCGAGTTACCTCTTGAATATGAATTTTTGATTTTCAAAACACAAGATGATGGTACTATACAAAAGGATAGTGATAAGCAACGGTTCGTTTTAAAGCCCTATGAGAAAAAGGTATTACAAACATTGGTTTTGGGAAATGCGGTTACAAATAAAACAGTACTCGCATTACTCATTTTTGATAAAGATGGTAAGCCATTAGGTAAAGATCGAATAGTTCTAGAAAATGGGAGTCTTTCGGGAATTAATATCCAACTACCTAAGATGGATCTTTTTAGATCTAATGATCAAGCAAAACCGCAAGATGGCTTTGTCATAGAGGGGTTAGTAATCCAAAAAACAATTACAAAAGCGGGAAGAGATTTTTTTAAATATTTCTACTCGTTATACTTTAATAAATCTATTAAGTCACCTAAAGATATTATCATCGAAGAAGTGCTTGGCAGATCAAGAACAACATTAATAACAGTTAAGATTGACAATCAGATAGTATGGAAATTTTTCTCTCAACCTCAGCGTAAATTTTTGGAAGAGCAGGCACAGATTACAATTAGTAGAGTAGGTAAGTTATTGCAAATTTTAGAACAACAAAAGGATCAACAAATACAATATTGATATGAGAATACTACTTTTTTTATTCATGGCTGTAGGAGTTTCTGCTTTCGCGAAAGCACAACAATTTTCTTATAAACCTATAAGTCCTTTTTTTGGAGGAGATACTTTTAATTATCAGCAGATCATAACTTCTGTGACATTGCAAAATAGCCTTTCGGAGTCTGTTGATGAGCAAGAGGAGTTGTCAGAGTTACAACAATTTGGTAGAGAGCTCAATAGGAATTTATTAAATGCTATAGAGAGCCAGTTAAGCCAGGCACAACTAAACGCTTTAAATATTACTGAAGAGGGCACTTTTACATTTGGATCGCTCAATGTAGAGGTGTTTGAAACCTTTGAGGGATTAGTTATAAATATTTTGGATACCAATAATGGTGAAGAAACGCAAATAGTAGTACCTAACTAGAACTAACTGAATGTTTATGAGAATCTTACAAAAGTTGACACTTGTGATCGGCTTCTTTTTATTGTCTTCGTGTGGAGCTTATTTTAATCAGAAATTTGACCAGCAGCCCGCTCGAGTGGGGGAGTTTTCTAAAACTACAAAAAAGTTGTTAGATCTTCCAGAAGCATCATTGCCTGTAGAAGTAGCAGTTTATAATTTCAGTGATCAAACAGGCCAGTTCAAAGCTATTGAAACAGGAAGTACTTTTAGTACAGCCGTTACTCAAGGTGGAACAACTATTTTGATAAAAGCACTTGAGGATTCTGGATGGTTTAGACCTATTGAAAGAGAGAACTTAAGTAATCTATCTACAGAACGTAATATTATACGTAACACAAAACAGGAGTATATAAAAAACTCAGACCCCAATGAACCTCCTTTACCACCTTTGTTGTATGCAGGATTACTTCTAGAAGGAGGTATAGTTTCTTATGATACTAATATAGTTACAGGAGGTCTTGGCGTTAGATATTTTGGGTTAGGCGGATCTGCTAAATACAGACAAGATAGAATTACTGTTTATCTAAGAGCTGTATCAACAAGTAATGGTGAGATCTTAAAAACAATTTATGTTTCAAAAACAATATTATCACAGGCATTAGACGCAAGCTTTTTTAGATTTGTTAAGTTTCAACGATTGCTAGAGGCAGAAACGGGAATCACTCAAAATGAACCTGTTCAGATTGCTGTAAAAGATGCAATTGAACGGGCAGTACACGATTTAATAATGGAGGGGCTCATTGATCAATATTGGAGTGCAAAAGATGGTCGTGAAGTAAACGAGGAGCTCATTGCAAATTATTTAAAGGAAAAGGAGATAGAAGAAAGTTCAGGTCTTTATGATAGAATGTTTGTAAATGATGAGTATGATACTCATGTTACACTTCAAGGGGGTGTGAATCTAATAGATGGCGATTTAACTCCAAATAAACCTGGTTTTATGTCAAAACTCACCATAGAGCAAGATGTTACAGATAAATTTAGTGTTGGTCTTTCTGGGAGTGTTTTTGAATTAAATAATGGTGACGCATACTCAAATATTATGGGTAGTGTAGATTTAAATGCAAGAATATTTTTATTGCCGAAAGATGATTTTGGTCCATATATATTTGGAGGACCTGGTCTGGTAGTTGATTTAATAGACTCTGCACAAGATGGATTAGGTCTTGGTAAAACTTTTCCAAAATTACAATACGGAGCAGGTTTACAATACAAGTTTTCACCTAGATTGAGCTTCACTGCTTTTGCCGAACATAATGTATTACTTAATGATGATATTGATTTCATTGATCAAGGTAAGCGCAATGATTTCTACTATAATTTTGGTTTTGGGTTGAGATACGGGCTAAATTTTAAAAGTCAAAAGAAGAAAGATAATGAGTCAATAGTAATTGAAAATTGAAGAATTTAAAGATGTCAATAATGAATAAGTACTTTTTAGTAATAGTCGCATTTGCAGTTTTATTATTCTTAGGTTGTTCTGAAGATACCATAGAGGCAGATGTATTCGGGTCAATCTCAGGAGTTGTTACAGCAGAAGACACAAACGAGCCATTAAATAATGTAAAGGTTTCTACTAGTCCTGCTAGTAATACCGTTTTTACAAATGAAGAAGGGAAATTTAGTATTTCTAATGTACTTGTTAATTCATATTCAGTGGAAGCCGAATTAGATAACTATAATACGGAGTTTGAGGGAGTAGAAGTTTTAGAAGGACTAAATTCTGAAGTTGCTATGGAATTAGTACTCTCAAATACAGGAAATGGAGCTCCTAGTACACCTATTCTTCTAAGTCCTCTTGATGGGGCTATAAATGAGTTACTAGAAATTGAGTTTGCATGGAATTCAATAGATCCTGAGGACGATGAAATCACTTATACAATTCAATTAAGAAATGGATCTACAAATGAGATGGAAGAATTTCAATTAGTAGGAGATACTACGTATACAGTAAATAATTTGAGTCTTGAGACCAATTATTTCTGGCAAGTCTCTGCAAAAGATGAACTTAATGAATCAGTAAGTTCAGAAATAAGTTCTTTCACTACATTTTCTGCGCAAAATAATCCTTTCTTATTCATAAAAAGGATAGACGGAAATAGTGTTGTATTTTCTGGAGCAAATTCTGATGAGGTTAATGAAACCACTGATGCAAATGTTCTACAGCTTACAGATGAATCTAAAAATAGTTTTCGACCTAAGCGAAATAACAACGTCGGTAAAATTGCATTTCTAAGAACTATAGGAGGAGAAAATCAAATTTTTACAATGAGTCTTGCTGGAGCAAATGAACAACAAATCACTTCCACGGTTCCTGTTGCTGGATTTAGACAGGAAAGTATACAATTTACTTGGGCTGAAAATGGACAAAAATTTTATTATCCAAACTTTGATAAACTATACGCCATTAATAATGATGGTAGTGGGTTATCTCAAATATATCAAACGAATGATGGGTCATTAATATCTGATGTAGCTGTTTCGTCATTCAATCCCGATACTATTATTTTAAAAACCAATGATGTTGACGGTTACAATGTTAGAGTATTTGCTATTTCTCAGAGCTCAGGTCAACTATTATACACAGTTTTAGAAAATCAACTCGGTGCAGTTTCGGGAATAGATGTAACTGCAAATATGGATAAAGTCCTCTATGCGCGTGATGTTTCAGGCTCAGAAAATGGAGATTATAGAATTTTCACAAGTCGAATTTTTGAATATAATGCAAATACTCAAGAGACCTCAGTGGTAGAGACAGAGGTAATAGCAGGGGAGAATGATCTTTTTCCTAGTTACTCTCCTGACGAAGGGAGAATTATATTGACAAGAGTTTTAAATAACCAAGGAGCAATACCTTCAATATATCTCGCCTTTCTGAATGATTCTGATGACAATGATGAACTATTTACAAACTCTCTTATGCCAGATTGGGAATAATAACGGAGATCAATGGTAAGTTGTTTATTAATATATAAACTCACATAAATTTTATAAGAAAGAGCGCATTTATATAAATGCGCTTTTCTTATTTACTTAATATTCTTTCTATCTATTTCGCTCGCATTGCTTTCTTAAAAACGCTTCTTGTAGTTTTATTTAATGCATAATCAAGTGGTTTCTTGCCTTTGTGATTCATTTGACTTAAGTCTGCACCATTAGTTATCAAAAGTTCAATTACAGGTAGCGCATATTCCTTTTGACTTGCTAGAATATGTAATGCTGTATTACCAGATGGATCTTGAATGTTTATGCGAGCGCCAAGTTCAATGAGCATCTGCACAATTAATTCACTGTCTTCAGTTAATGATCTACTTAGGGTATGTATTGGGTAATTACCATTATCAAAAGCAGTATTTAAATGTATTTCTGGCTGTTGCACAAGTTGTAAAACTCCTTCAGTAAAATGATAATCTATAGCTATTCTCAAATGCTCTTGACTGCATATAGCTCCATTTTTGATAAGCTCTTTAAGCGAACCTATCATTTTATAGCGAATTGCATCTTCAATAGCTAGGGAAGAATTTGCTCCATTAGATAGTAATCTTTTTAGAACTGATAAATTTCCTTTGCGGGCTGCGCTGCGAATGAATTCATTGCCTTCTAAACTAGAAACATGATCCATTAGCAATAAAATGAGAGGTTCGTTTTTAGTTTCCATTGCATTTGCTAGTGACTCATCTGCTTTAGCACCGCTGTTTAATAAGGAACTTACAATTTCAATATTTTCTGTTTCTGTTGCGTCAAGTAATGCTTGGTTGAGGTTAACGTCTCCTTGATTCACAAGTAACTCAACAAGACCTAGGTTTTCATTTGTAATTGCCGACTCAATAAGAAGTGGGTCTGTGGTGTCTGCTCCCATAGAGATTAAGTACTGACTTATTGTTTGGTTTTCTATAGTTATTGCTTTATTAATTCCTCTACTAGGATTACTATTATTAGAAACCAAGAGTTTTACCATGTCAACATTCTCACCAGCTACGGCAAGCGGTAATAAATTATCAACATTCAATCCTTCTTTTTTTGTAGCAATCACAGACTCTGCAAATGGGAGATTATTTTCCTTAATTGCTGCTGTCATAGCTACATCTGGGTTTCCTTCATAAAGGTGAAGTACATCATTAAATAATTGAGCATCATCTTTTTGAGCAGCATAAAATAGGGTGCTGTCTGGAGCTGCCTTATTTTGAAGAGCAATATTGATAGCTTTGATATTATCTTTTGTGATGGCATACTCTAATGACTCAGAGGCATTTCCACCATTTTTAAGTGAGATATCTAGAATTTCATAATTATTGTTGTCTGTTGCTATATTAGAGATTTTATTACTGCTTATACGTGCATTCTTATTGATAAAGTAATTGAATAACTCTGTGTTATCAAGCATTGATGTCACTTCGAGGGTGTTTTCATTTGCTTCAGTTACAGGTATGATTATGTCTTTAAGCTCTTCATTACCATTTCTCAGAGCGCTATCTAAAAGAGATGCATCTGCGGTTGCACCGAGTATTGTAAATTTTTCAGCGAGCTCAGCATCATTGTTTTCTACGGCTAGAGATAGTTCTTTTTTACCTGCTTCAAATGCTTCAAACTCCACACTCATTAAAGCCTTGACAGATGGATAGTGATAGGTGTCTAGTGCAAATGATAAATCATTGTTTACAGGAGTAGCTCCCTCCCTCAGTAGCGCATAAATAATAGGTTCGCTTTGAAAAGCAACTGCTTTATAAATCATATTATTTTTAAAGGGAGCACCTCTTTCTAAAAGGATTAATACTTTTTGTTCATCAAAATACTCTTTGAGGAACAGCAAGTCGAGATCCTCACTATTTGGTATTACTCCTTTATCTAGTACAAAATTTAGTATTTGTGAAGATTGTTTTGAAGTAATGATAGCAGCGATTAAACCCGGGATTCTTCTAGTTGCATTTTGTGCCAATAAAGTTTTCATGCGAGCTAGATCGCCTATGTTTGCAGCTCTTACAATTTCTGTTTGTAATGCAGTATTGTAATGTTGTGCGCTATTTTCTAATAATTTTTTTTCCTTTTCTAGAGACAATACGTAAGCCACTTCATAAATATCGCCGTCTATAGTCGTTATCTCCACATCTTTATGAATATCCCTTACGAGTGCTTCTTTATAAAAAGTTTTTGCTTCTTCCGGACCAGAAACTCGTAAGCGCTTGCGTTCTCTGCTTTTGACTAGTTTTTTTGTGTCATCCCATACACTTACATATCCTTTTTCTAAGTCCTCAGGTTTTGCTGTAATGATGACTTGTTTATTGAGTTTTATTTCTTCGTCAGTGATTAAGGTTTCTAGCCGTACACCGCCACGGTCTATAAGTGGTGCTGTGCGTAACATGGCTTCATCTTTTGAAAATCCTCCAAAAAATAAATCACCCGTGTAGGCATCCACATCACTTGACGTAACACCAGCACTTTTTTTAACTAATTTGTCAATAGACTGTTTAAATCGCAAAGAGTATTTAGTGAAATAAGCAGAATGTTGCGGGGCATATAATTGATTTTTAGAAGTACGTATAGCTATGTTAATAATACTATCTAGTAATTGTATAATCCTTTCTTTATCCTGTATATCTGCTGTAGTGAGGTTTCTTAATGCCTTGGTCCAGGGTTGTAGCGTGACATCTATGGCCGCAGTATTATTTTTTACAGTAGTTTGCCAGTCTGTAAACCAGGGTGTATCGATATCACCTCCCTTTGTAAATGAGCTGCTAGATCCAGCGGAAATGTATGGGTCTGTATCCTCCTTATTTTGATGTGATGCACTAATGTCTTCTATTACTTTTTCCTTAAAAAAGTCACGATCATACGGAGAGTATATGAAATCGTCATTTTTGATTAAGTTTCTCTTTAAGAAAAGACCTCCATAAATGACTTCATGAGCATAATGTGTGCCGTAACGGTATATAAATCCTTCTGGAGTGATATCGCGTCCTAGTCTTTTAAAATCTTCAACCATTGCACTATCTAGTACGTTAGAAGAAACAGCTACAAGTATATCTTTTGATAATGGTATTTGTTTTTTAGTATAAACTAAGAGGGTTTTATTTGACTCATCGTTATTAAAGCCTTTGTAATGTGCTTCACTATGTAACGCATGATAGGGTTTTGAAAGGGTATCGGCATTTAAAATTTGTTTTTCAAACTCGTAGGGAGACGTTATAAAATGAAAACTCTCCACTGGACTAGTATCAAGAGAAGTACTATGTATGGATCCATAGATAAGTTGCTTTCCTTTTGAAGATCCTAGCCAGTCTAAGGCATCAACATAACGTATGTCAAAACCCTGCCCAATGAGATTAGGATTTTGTGGTTGCTGGCAGAATAAAGGGTTATTTAAAATTAATAGGAATAGGGGGAGCATAAAGTATTCCTTTCGGAAAAAGCGTGTAGTCTCCAAAGGCAAAGGTGTTAGTTAAATAAAATGGTCAATAAGTATCTAAAATACTTATAAAAAAGCTAAGAAAAAATTCAATTAGATTAAGGTGTAAATAACTGGATTAAAGAGGGTTTGAAGTAAAATGTTTGTAAGAAACGACTGATTTTTAATGGTTTTTATCACGCTTTCGCGAAAGCGTAATTATAAAATATAACATAGAAATAAATATTTTAGAAACTTGGTCAAACTGTTTGTAAATCAATTTTAAAGCCCATTATATAATCCCTATTTTTGCGATGTAAAATTTATAGATGAGCCAAGAAATTTCTAAACGATACGCACAACGCGGAGTCTCTGCAGGTAAGGAAGATGTGCACAATGCCATTAAAAATGTAGACAAGGGATTATTTCCTAAAGCATTTTGTAAGATTGTACCAGACGCACTTACGGGAGACGAGGATTACTGTCTTGTAATGCATGCAGATGGGGCAGGAACAAAATCTGCTCTTGCATACATGTACTGGAAAGAAACTGGTGATATCTCTGTATGGAAAGGCATCGCTCAAGATGCTCTTATCATGAATATAGATGATCTATTGTGTGTGGGTGCAACAGACCATATCATGCTATCATCAACAATAGGGCGTAACAAGAATGTAATTCCAGGTGAAGTTATATCGGCCATTATTAATGGATCTGAAGAACTTTTGGCAGAGTTAAAATCTTATGGAGTGACCATTCACTCTACAGGTGGAGAAACAGCAGATGTAGGTGATCTTGTGCGCACAATCATTGTAGACTCTACTGTTACGGCACGTATGAAGCGCAGCGATGTTATTGATAATGCAAACATACGTCCCGGAGATGTTATTGTAGGTCTATCATCTAGCGGTCAAGCGACTTACGAAAAAGAATATAATGGAGGTATGGGGAGTAACGGACTTACTTCTGCACGTCACGATGTGTTTGATAAGTACCTTGCACAAAAATATCCAGAGAGTTTTGACGCAGCAGTACCAGAAGACTTGGTGTATAGCGGTTCAAAAAAACTTACAGATGCAGTAACTGGGAGTCCTCTAGACGCTGGTAAGCTAGTGCTTTCTCCTACGAGAACCTATGCGCCCATTATCAAAGATATTTTATCTAAATATAACTCAGACAGTATACACGGTATGGTACACTGCAGTGGTGGTGCTCAAACAAAAATTTTACATTTTGTAGAGGACTTACATATTATCAAGGATAATCTATTTGAAACTCCGCCACTTTTTAAACTTATACAAGAGGAGAGTGGTACAGACTGGAAAGAGATGTACCAAGTGTTTAATATGGGACATCGTATGGAGATCTACTGCCCACAGGAGGTAGCTCAAGAGCTTATAAAGATCTCAACATCTTATAATGTTGATGCACAAATAGTAGGTAGAGTAGAGGCTTCTCAAAGTGGAAAGAGACTTACTATAACTAGTGAGAAAGGAACTTTTACTTATTAATATATAGTTTGTAAAGCACCTCCTAAAAAAGGGTTGTTGTAATAAAACAGAAGGTCTGTATTCTTTACAGGCCTTTTTTTATGCACAAGAAATAGGGCGTTAAGTTTTGTTTCACACATGGTAATAATTTGCTTTTAGGAAAGTTAGCTGTTTGTTTTAGGATTTTTTTATGATTTCAGAAATCTGCTGACTATCATTTTTTCGTATATTTTCTATCCCAAGTCAAACGATTATTTAACTACCCTAATTAGTCAAATAACTATCCGTATGGAGAGAATTACATCAGCAATAAAATGTAGGAGATTACCATTAATCATCGGTTTTGTAATCTTGATTAATATAGTAGCTGTCTTTACCTCAGATTTAGAGATTATGAGGATAATACGCTTACTTACAATTGGAGTATATGTAGCCTACTATCTTTTAAGCGTATCTCAAAGAAGTCTTATAGTCCTTGTAATATTATTTAGTTTGCTAGCTAGAGATATAGCGGTGCTATTTTATGAGACTAATGTAGGACATACATTGTACCTTATATTAGGTATTGCGGCATATGCAACTATCTGTTTAGAAAGAGGAGATATACTTAAAGTGATAAGTAGAGATAAAAGTGCTTTGATTTTTACACTTGTATTTGTTGTGCTCAATACATTTGCCCTAAGTGAAATTGCTAGTTTTATTAATGTAGGGTTCCAAGGTCCATTTGACCCTTTTCTATTTTATATGTATGGTGTGTTTATGATTGTTTTTGGAGCAACCGCAATCATTTATAATCAAGTGTATAATAGTAATAGGTCACTTGCTTATATATTATTTATGATTAGTTTTCTTACAAGTGATGTCACCTCGTTATTTGCATATTACTTTGGATATGAGATGCTTTTTTACGTAGACCGTGTTGCTTATGCGGTAGGATTAGGTCTTTTTTCTTATACAGTTATTGAAACTAGTAGTCAGCTTGAAGAAGCAGAGCAATATGATATGTTATCTTAATGAGCTGGGGTGCTTTTTTTAATTACCAACTTCTCTATAATTATTTCTTTACTGTAACCGCATCGCTTTATTAATGCAATGTACGACAGGTGTGATTGTATTAATTTGGGTTGTAAATATCTTTATTTAAGCTGTTTATAATTATTTAGTTTTGTTAAAGTATATCTGAGGCGGTATTTATATTTTTACTTTTACTTACTTTTATTAACAAGTAAAATGCTTTTAGTATTCCCCCAACCAATAATTGACTAATGCAATTTTTATTACGTAAAGCAGGTAGATATTTACCATTAATAACTCTAGGTTTAGTAGCACTAAACATACTGTCTTGGTTTTTGAGACGTGAGTTTTACCTCTTCAGATATATACCGCTTTTAACTGTACTAGTCTTTCTCATTTATTACATAATCAAAGCACCTCGTATTAGGTTTATCGTTATAGCAATTCTAGTAATGTTAGCCCTACGAGAATATTCTGTGTTCTACTATTATAAAAACTTTGGGCAGATAGCTTATATCCTTCTTGGCTGTGTGACTTATAGTCTCATTATTATAAAGCGGTTAGATATGCTTAGTGCATTTTTAAAAGATCGAGCAGCGATAATATGCACTCTAATTTTTATTACACTCAACATGCTTATACTTAATGAACTAGTGTCTCAGGTGAAGGAAGGTTACGAAGGGTCTTTTCAGTCTGGTCTTGTGTTTCTTTTTGGAGTTATCATAAGTTTATTAGGAGCAATAGCAGTCTTATATAACCAAGTTGTTAATAGTGATAGATCATTAGCTTTTCTGTTTTTTGTATTTTGTTTTATCTTTTCGGACGTGGCATCTCTTCTTGGGTACTATTTTGGAATTAGTTTCTTCTATTATATTGATTTTGTTAGTGCCGCGTTAGGATTGGCCTTTTTTATATACACGGTTTTGGATGTAGATAATAAAGAAGAAGAGAAGAATCAACTTACTCAATCGTATTAATCACTATTTCTTTTTTTGCTTTCGCGAAAGCGTATATAGACCTCCATTTACCTTTCATTCCTTGTTTAAATTATCGTAAATTCGCTACTTATTATAGAAAGTAGATGTTAGAAAAATTACAAATAGTAAAGCAACGTTTTGATGAGATAAGTGATCTCATTATACAACCAGATATTATAACAGATCAAAAGCGCTATGTCCAGCTCAATAAGGAATATAGCGATCTTAAGGCACTCATGGAAGTGCGAGAGGTATATATAGAGCTTAGTGAAAACCTCAAAGAGGCCGAAGAAATCATAGCCGATGGTAGTGATGCTGAAATGGTTGAAATGGCCAAGATGCAATACGATGAGGCAAAAACTGGTATTCCTGAACTAGAGGAAAAAATCAGAATGATGCTTATCCCTAAGGATCCAGAAGATGCAAAGAACGTCGTTGTAGAAATACGCGCTGGAACTGGTGGTGATGAAGCAAGTATTTTTGCTGGAGACTTATACAGAATGTATACGAAGTATGTAGATTCTGTCCCAGGATGGAAGCATAGTACGGTAGATTATTCTGAAGGTACTTCTGGAGGATTTAAAGAAATCCAATTTGAAATTACAGGGCAAGATGTATACGGTACTATGAAGTTTGAAGCTGGAGTACACCGTGTACAGCGAGTACCGCAAACAGAAACTCAAGGTCGTGTGCATACCAGTGCTGCAACAGTAATGGTACTTCCAGAGGCAGAAGAGTTTGATGTTCAAATAGAGCCTAAAGATGTACGTGTAGATTTTTTCTGTTCTTCTGGACCAGGTGGGCAGTCTGTAAACACAACATACTCTGCAGTACGATTAACACACATCCCTACAGGACTTGTAGCGCAGTGTCAAGACCAAAAATCGCAACATAAAAACAAGGAGAAGGCTTTTAAAGTACTACGCTCACGTTTATATGATATGGAACTTGCTAAGAAGCAAGAAGAAGATGCGGCAAAACGTAACTCACAAGTAAGTAGTGGTGACCGTAGTGCAAAGATTCGTACGTATAACTATCCTCAAGGACGTGTAACGGATCACCGTATTGGATTAACATTATACGATTTACAGAATATCGTAAATGGTGATATTCAAAAAATTCTTGAAGAGTTAAGGCTTGTTGAGAATACAGAGAAACTCAAATTTACTGAAGGAGAATTATAGCATAATAAAGCTGACTATTATCTAGATCTGAAATAAACGACAATGAAAACAGCTGATTTAATTACCCAGATTAAAAAGAAGCAATCTTTTTTAATAGTTGGTCTAGATACAGATCTTGATAAGATTCCTGCGCATTTATTGGAAGAGGAAGATCCTATTTTTGCTTTTAACAAAGCGATTATAGATGCCACACACGATTTATGTGTAGGTTATAAACCTAATACTGCGTTTTATGAAGCTTATGGTATCAAAGGATGGCAAGCGCTAGAGAAAACAATTAACTATATAAACGAAAAGTATCCAGAGCAATTCACGATTGCAGATGCAAAACGTGGAGATATAGGGAATACATCTACTCGATATGCTAAGGCATTTTTTGAGGACTTGAGCTTTGATTCTGTAACGGTTGCTCCATACATGGGTAAAGATTCTGTAGAGCCATTTCTGGAATTTAATGACAAGCACACTATATTGCTTGCGCTTACTTCAAATAAGGGAGCCTTTGATTTTCAAACAAAGGAGATTGAGGGTAAAGAAGTGTACAAGCACGTACTTGAAACCTCTAAGACATATACCAATAGTGAGCAACTTATGTATGTAGTAGGTGCTACAAAAGCTGAGTACCTCACAGATATACGTGCTATTATTCCTGAGGCATTCTTACTCGTACCAGGAGTAGGAGCGCAGGGAGGTAGCTTACGTGAAGTTTGTAAATACGGAATGACCAAGGATATAGGGCTTCTTGTTAATTCTTCTCGAGGTATTATTTACAATTCTCAAGGAGAAGACTTTGCAATCGCTGCGCGCAATGTTGCACAGCAAATGCAAGAAGAAATGAGAGAGCTTATTTTAGAACATATCTAGTATGAACATTACAGATCAAATAGGCACTCGTCTAGAGTTTGATCATACACCACTGCGCATTGTTTCTTTAGTACCTAGCCAGACAGAACTTCTAGTTCACCTGGGATTAGAAGAGCACATCGTAGGTGTTACAAAATTTTGTGTTCATCCATTGCATCTGCGTGGTGATAAAGAAGTAGTAGGAGGTACAAAGCAAGTAGATATTGTAAAAATAACCGCGCTACAGCCAGATATTATACTTTGCAATAAAGAAGAAAACACAAAAGAGATTGTAGAAAGTTTACGAGCTATTGCTCCGGTACACACATCAGATATTATAAGCGTTCAAGAGTCTCTAGATCTCATACTACAATACGGAGTAATTTTTAAAAAAGAGGAAGAAGCACTGCAACTTGCTACCGCTATTACAAATGAGCGCAATCAATTTTTAAAGGAGCTCAAGACATCGAGTCAAGGTAGTGTAGGCTATTTTATCTGGAAGGAACCAATGATGGTTGCCGGTGCACATACTTTTATAAACACACTATTAGAAGAGGCTGGTTTTAAAAATGCTTTTACCTCTTTAGAAGGTAGATACCCAGAGGTCCAAACAGAACAGTTAGCAAATCTTGATTACATCTTCTTATCATCAGAGCCTTTTCCATTTAAGGAAGAACATATCGCATTATTCAAAAAAAATACCACTGCTAGAGTGGTATTAGTAGACGGTGAGTATTTCTCATGGTATGGAAGTAGACTTCTTAAGGCATACTCATACTTTAGAAATTTACGATCTCAACTAGAATTGCAAAAACTTTAATTTTGAATCGAGTTGTAGCGCTTCAAAGGTAAGCACATCACTTTGCTCGTGATCTGTGTACTTTAAATTGTAGGCCTCTTCTACAAGTTTTTTGTGCTTGCGCTCCATGTAGGTCTTGATGCGCTGGTGTTTATACTGGGAATTCATAATACAAGTAGGTTAATTTGGGGTTAAACTTATTTTCTCTACTTAAATGTATTAAAAAAAAACCAATCTTAAATACTATAACTACATAAAAATCAAGTAATTAATGTAAGAATAATCTTGTTAATCTTGAAGTGCAAATACACGCTGTAAAAGATCTGTAGTCCTACTTTGTGTTTTTGTACGGATTTCCTTTTCTTCTACCGCAATCATTTTATAAACTCCTTCAAGAGCTTGTTGCGTTACATAATCTGTAAGGTCAGGGTTTACATCATTAGTAAGTGGTAACTCGTTATACTTTGTAATTAGGTTAGTCCATATTTGATCTGCACCTACTTTTGCAAAGCTATTTTTTATCACAGGATTAAACTTTCCATAAAGTGCTGTTTGTGTTTTTCCTTCTAAGTATGAGGTAGCAGCATTATCAGATCCTAATAAAATGTTACGCACCTGTCTCTTATACACATCTCCGAGCCCACGAGACGGACTCCTATCTCGTA